>NZ_JBEPOO010000001.1:2126982-2430836 GCF_040546815.1 Devosia sp. 2618 | reverse complement strand
ACTTCAGGCCGACGTATTTCCGTCTACGATGATCACGTCGACACCTTCGTCGGCGAGCATTTTGGCGTCGATGTCGGTGAGATTGCTGTCTGTGATCAGGGTGCTGATCCGTGAAAGCGGGATGACCGAGTGGCGGGCGCGTATGGCAAACTTGCTGGCATCGACCAGCACAACGACCTCATCGGCGCGCCTCGCCAGGTCGTCGATCAGGCGAGACATAAGCGGATGGGACTCCATAAGGCCCTCCGGCCCTATCCCTTGCGCGCTGACGAAGAATTTGGAGGCGTAGAACTCGTTTTCGGGGGCATTAGGCGTGAAGAGTACGCCGGGCTCCCGATGAAGCTCGCCACCTCCAACCACCAGGTGGCACACTCCGCTCTCCCATAGGGTCGCCGCCACTGGCATGGAATTGGTGAAAACCGTCAGCGCCCGTGTCGCGAGGAGCCGGGCAAAAATGTAGCAGGTCGTCCCGCCATTGACGATGATGGTATCACCGTCGCGGCAGAGCTTTTCGGCCTCTATGGCGATGGCTTGTTTGACCGCGACATTGAGAACCCGGTTCTCCTCGAATGGCCGCGCATGGACCCGTTCGGACTCTGCGTGTTCCGGCAAGGCTATGCCGCCAAACACTTTCCGGATCTTCCCATCCTCATGCAACTTGGCGATGTCGCGTCGCACCGTCGCCGGGGATACTGCGAGCAAATCCAGCAGGTCGCGCACCGTTGCGAAGGGGCGATGCTTGAGCGCATCGCGAATGATGCGATGGCGTTCAGCCTCACTATACACAGTCATGGTGATTATCGATCGTCATTTGTTTGTCCGAAACTGGCACGAAGTGGGATGTTCTTCAACGAGAAAGATTTCAAATAATCATCTGTTGACCATATGTCCTAATCGGTGCTTAGACTTGCTCGCAGCACTGGCAAAGCCGGGCGCAGGCCACAGGATGGTCATCAGCGAGGACAGCGGGCAAAGCCCGGTGGAGGAGATCGATGCGGATTTGGTCTTGCCGGACCTGTGGTGCATGCGCGCGCTTGGTGGCGTCGCAGACAGCTGACGGAGTGGCTACGCCATGAGCGTCATCCTCGCCCTGAGCAAGGTATCAAAATCCTTCGCGGGAATATCCGTTCTCAAGGATGTTGATTTCAACGTGCGGGCCGGTGAGGTCCACGCTCTGATGGGGGAAAATGGCGCGGGAAAATCCACGATGATCAAGGTCATTGCAGGTGTTCACGCTCCAGATTCCGGCATCATCAGTATTGGTGGTGAAGAGGCTAAAGTCCTTTCACCTAGAGAGGCGCGTCGGCTGGGCATTGCCACGGTTTATCAGGAACTGCTGCTATTCCCTGAATTGACGGTCGCCGAGAACGTCTTTCTCGGCAATGCGCCTCGTACCACATGGGGCACAATCGACTGGACGCAGATGCGCCAGCGGGCGCGCGAGCTGCTCGACTCCCTCGATAGCCCTGATCTCGATATCGATGCGAAGGTCAGCACGCTTTCTGTGGCCAATCGGCAGCGCGTGGAAATCGCCAAGGCTTTGAGCCAGGACGCAAGAGTTCTGATCATGGACGAGCCAACAGCGGCACTCGCCGATGCGGACGTCAGGCGGTTGATGGTGGTGATCAAACGGCTGCGCGAGCGGGGCGTTGGCATCATCTATGTGAGCCACAAACTTCCCGAAATTTTTGAACTGGCTGACCGCGTCAGCGTACTCCGCGACGGCGCACTCATCGGCACCCGGGCTATTGCTGAGGTGGACGAGGCAAGTCTTGTGACGATGATGGTGGGCCGCGAAATCGGCCAGCTATTCCCAAAAGTCGAACCGCAAATCGGGGAGGTCGTTCTTAAGGTATCTGGTTTGTCGTGTGGCGCCCGGGTGCAGAACATCTCGTTCGAACTGCGCCGAGGAGAGATTCTGGGCGTCGCTGGATTGGTCGGTTCGGGCCGCACCGAAATGGCCCTGACCATTTTTGGCATCACGCCGGCAACGAGCGGCGTCATCGAAATTGACGGGCACGCGGTGTCGATCACATCGCCGCGTCAGGCCCGAGACCTCGGCATTGCCTATGTGCCCGAAGACCGGGGGCTCGAAGGGCTGGTTCGCCCGATGACCATCGGTCAGAACATTTCCATGGCGTCGTTGCACCGGGTCAGCAACGGGATTTTCATCCGCGCCGAGCAGGAGACTACGCGGGCTGCCGAAGCCATCAAGCGGCTTGGGATCAGAGCGCGCGGTCCGCAGCAGGTCGTCGGCCAGCTTTCCGGCGGTAATCAGCAGAAAATCGTGCTGGGCAAATGGCTGGAAACCGAACCGCGCATCCTGATCATGGACGAGCCGACACGCGGCATCGATGTCGGCGCCAAGGCAGAAATTCACGCATTGATGGGGCGGCTCGCCGCTCAGGGCATGGCGATCCTGATGATATCAAGTGAACTTCCCGAGGTGCTTGGAATGAGCGACCGCGTTCTGGTGATCAATGGTGGGCGATTGACCGCCACTCTGGATCGGGCCGATGCCAATCCCGAAAGCGTCGGCGCGGCGATGACCCGTGTCAGCAACACTGAGGCGGCGTGATGGTTGAACCTCTCCCCAAGACCAGCGGCGTAAGGCGCAGTACGCTTGCCCGGTTTGTGTCGGGCTACGGGCAGGAGATCGTCATCTTTTGTGCGATCCTGATCCTCTTTGCCCTTGTTTCGTTGATTAATCCGCGCTTCCTAGGCGCCAACAACCTGACGACGATCTTTTCCGGCAATGCCTATATCGCGGTGGCGGCGATCGGGATGTCGATGATCATCATCACCGGCCATATCGACGTTTCGGTCGGCGCCTTGATCGGGGTGCTAGCGACGATTTCGGGCACTCTCGCAGTCGCGGGATATCCCGTCTGGGTCGCCTGGCTGGCGCCTGTCCTGGTCGGCATGTGCATCAATGCCGTGGTTGGCGTGCTGGTGGCCTATGGCCGTATTCCGTCCATTGTCGTGACTTTGGGCATGCTTTCGATCTTGCGCGGTGGTCTGGTCAGCGTCACCGGCGGCGCCTGGATCAACGACCTGCCGCCTGAGTTTCTCCTCGCCCAACAGCGGTTGCTCGGCGTGCCGGCGCCTGTAGTTGCCATGATCGTTCTCACGGCACTGGCGGCGCTTTGGATGCGCTACACTGCCACCGGACGCTCGATCTATGCCATTGGCGGTAATGCCGAAGCAGCGCGTGCCGCCGGCATCAATATCGAACGCCGGACGGTGCTGGTGTTCATGATTCACGGCGCTTTTGCGGGCCTGGCGACCATACTGTTTGCCACCCAACTCAAGATCATCCAGTCGACCGTGCCGCCCAATCTCGAGCTGACGGTGATTACCGCAGCCGTGATCGGCGGTGTCTCCATCCTGGGTGGAACCGGAACAGTCGTGGGAGCAACGCTGGCCGCCATTCTGTTTTCGGCCATCGGATCAGCGCTGATTTTCATCAACGTGTCGGCCTATTGGCTGCGAGCGGTCATCGGCCTTTTGATCCTCACTACCGTGCTGATCGACATGGCAAGACGCACCAATGAGACGCGGAGTGCCAAGCGATGAACTGGCGCAAACTTATCCGCCACGAGACTATACTGGCTGTCCTTGTAGTCGTTGCCCTCATCATTCTGGGCAACCAGTCCGACAAGTTCCTCACAGTCGACAATCTGCTCAATCAGGGTCGGCTAATGACCGAGGTTGGTCTGATCGCCATCATCATGACCTTCGTCATCGTGACCGGCGGGATCGACCTTTCGGTGGGCTCTATTCTTGGGCTCGTCGCTATTCTGCTCGGTGTGTTCTGGAAAGATCTGGGCCTGCCGCTGCCTGTGGCCATCGCGCTGGGACTGCTCGTCGGCACCCTCGCGGGCGCGGTTAACGGCCTGATCATCACCCGTTTCCGCGTTCCGCCACTGATCGCAACTCTCGCGACGCTGGCGCTCTATCGCGGTATTGCCGAAGGGATCAGCCAGGCGCGTTCGGTCCGTGGTTATCCAGACTGGTTCTTCGTACTCGGCCAAGGCCAGGTGCTGGGCGTTCCCACCCAGCTCTGGATACTGGGTATCGTGGCTCTATTGGCAACCATAGTGCTGGCCTACACGACCTGGGGGCGGGCCGCCTATGCCATCGGCTCGA
Source organism: Devosia sp. 2618 (assembly GCF_040546815.1). Taxonomy (NCBI): domain Bacteria; kingdom Pseudomonadati; phylum Pseudomonadota; class Alphaproteobacteria; order Hyphomicrobiales; family Devosiaceae; genus Devosia; species Devosia sp. 2618. The sequence goes on along the minus strand of NZ_JBEPOO010000001.1, from coordinate 2,426,687 downwards.
ACGAAACCGCCGCTCGCTTTTCGGGGCTCAAGGTCGATCTGACCAAGCTGGCGATCTATTCGGCGTCCGGTTTTGCAGCGGCACTCGCGGCGGTCATTTTCGTGTCGCGTGTGTCCACCACGCGCTCGGATATGGGAACCGGACTGGAGCTGGACGCCATCACCGCGGTGGTGCTGGGCGGCACGTCGATCTTTGGCGGGCGCGGCACGATCATCGGTACACTTCTGGGCCTGGTCTTGATCCAGACCCTAAAAAACGGGCTGTCGCTCGCGGGCATCAAGAGCGACGGCACCATTGTGCTGATCGGCGCCGCGCTGATCCTGACCATCCTTTTAACCAACATCTTTCAGCGGAACGGCAACCGATGAAAGCCACGAAAGAGTTTTTGCCGACCCAATAAGCCAAAGCGCATGAGGAGAAACGACTATGTTCCGTATCGGTATGACAGTCTTGACCACCCTTGCATTGACGACCAGCCTTGTTCACGCCCAAACGGCGTGGACCGGTGGCGATGACTTGCCTAACAATCCGCTGGCCTGCGACGCCACGGCAGCTACCCCCGCTGCCATGCCCTATGACGGTGGCGTCCCCACCAATCCGCCCGATCGCAAAGGCAAAGAGATAACGGTCGTTGATGTGCCCAAGCTCATCGGCATCGGCTATTTTGACGCCACCTCCAAGGGCATTGCCGAAGCGGCCAAAGAAATCGGCACCATGAAGGCCACCACCGACGGCCCGACCAAAGCCAATATCGATGATCAGATCACCCTGATCGACAACTACATCACCAGCGGTGTCGACGGCATTCTGTTTGCCGCCAATGACCCGGTGGCCATTGCTCCTGTGCTCAAGAAGGCACTTGCCGCTGGCATAAACGTCGTTGGATATGATGCCAACTCGGAACCAGACGCCCGCCAGTGGTTCGTCAATCAGGCCGAGTTCAACGGCATCGCCAAGTCGATGATCGATAGCCTGGCCGCCGAAACAGGCCCGGATGCGAGCTTTGCCATTGTCACATCGACCTTCACCACGCCTAATCAGGCGCGCTGGATCTCGGAAATGGGCGCCTATGCGGCCAAGTGCCATCCTGGCCTAAAGTGGCTGGAAACGGTGGAAGCGCAGGAAGACAATATCCTGTCGTTCAACCAGGCCAATACGCTCATCAACAAATATGGCGATGATCTCAAGGGCATTCTGGGCATGACCAGCGTGGCAACGCCGGCAGCCGCGGATGCCGTCACCCAGGCCGGCAAGTGTGGTTCGGTCGCAGTGGTGGGCCTCGCTACTCCAAATGCCATGAAGCCTTACGTCGAGGCGGACTGCGTCAAGTCGGTGGTTCTGTGGAACCCGGTCGATCTGGGCTATGCGGCGGCCTACGTGATCCGCGCTGCCGCGGACGGCACCCTGCAGCCCGGCGCCACCAGCGTTGCTGCTGGCAAGCTCGGCAATCTGTCGGTGATCAACGGCAGTGAAATCCTGCTCGGCGCACCATTTGTCTTCACCAAGGACAATATCGGCGACTTCAACTTCTAGGGTCTGATTGACGGACGCGATTGCGAACGACACCGGCGCGGATTGGGTTCGACCCAACTGCGCCGGCCACCCCGTACACTGAGGAGGTCGGCATGAAGGGTTTTGGTGCGCATACCAGCGTTTGGGCGATGGTCTGGACTCCAGATAGCGCCGAGCGTGCCGTTGCCGAGGCCCTTCGACACAAGCTCGATTTCATCGAAATAGCCATGCCCGAGCCGAGCATCATCGATGTCGCGCATACGCGTGCCTTGCTGGAAAAACACCACCTTGCCTCGGTCTGCTCGCTGGGCCTACCCGAGCGGGCTTGGGCTTCTGTGCGGCCAGAAGCGGCTATGGAGTTTTTGGACGTCGCCATCGACAAGACGGCCGATATCGGCGCTCAGGCGCTTTCCGGCGTTATCTTCGGTGGTATTGGCCAGCGCACTGGCCTTCCGCCCACCGAAGCGGAATATGACAATATTACGCGGGTGATGCAGCACTCCGCCCGTCGCGCAAAGTCGAGGGGCATTCAGCTCGGTATCGAGCCGGTCAACCGCTACGAAAATCACCTGATCAATACCGGTTGGCAGGCGGTGCAGATGATCGAACGCGTGGGCGCCGAGAATGTCTTTGTTCACCTCGATACCTATCACATGAATATCGAGGAAAGGGGCATTGCGAACGGTATCCTGGCAGCGCGTGAGCACCTCAAATACATCCACCTTTCCGAGAGCGATCGCGGCACACCTGGCTACGGTACGTGTGGGTGGGATGAAATCTTCGCGGCGTTGGCCGCCATCCAGTTTGACGGCGGACTTGCGATGGAAAGCTTCATCAACATGCCGCCCGAGTTTGCCTATGGCTTGGCAGTGTGGCGACCGGTTGCTGAGAACGTGGAAGAAGTCATGAGCAAGGGACTGCCGTTCCTGCGCAATAAAGCCCAGCAATACGGCCTTATCTAAGAGAACACAGCCATGTCCTTTGCAGGCAGAACAGCAATCGTAACCGGTGCCGGCAAGGGCATAGGTCGGGCCATAACTGAGATGCTGGTGGCGCGTGGGGCCCGGGTCTATGCCTTGTCGCGCAGCCCGCTCGAGCTTGATACGCCAGCGAATCCAGCCATCATACCTGTACTGGTCGATCTCGCTGATATTGAGGCGACCCGTACCGCAACTCTTGCCGCGCTGCCCGCTGACTTCCTGGTCAATTGTGCCGGCATCAACATTCTTGAGTCATTCCTCGACACCAGCCCCGAGAGCTTTGATCAGGTGCAGGCCATCAATGTTCGTGCGCCGCTGATTGTCTCGCAGCTCTATGCCAGCAGCCGCATTGCAGCCGGGCTGGGTGGGGCCATCGTCAATATCTCGAGCATATCGGCCTTCAACGGCTTCACCGACCACGCATCCTACTGCGCGTCCAAGGGCGCACTAGACGCTTTGACACGCGTGATGGCCAACGAGTTGGGCCCCCATGGCATCCGGGTCAACGCCATCAATCCAGGCGTTACCCTGACGGCCCTCGCCGCCGAAGCATGGAGCGATCCTCAAAAATCCGGCCCAATGCTATCCCGCACGCCACTCGGCCGATTTGCCGTACCCGACGACGTCGCCGAAGCGGTACTTTTCCTCCTCAGCGACGCCGCCGCAATGATCAACGGCATCAGCCTGCCGGTGGATGGTGGCTTTCAGGCGGTTTGAGAACTTCGTTGTTGGAGTCCGGGAGGGAACCACCGAGCGTTATCCAGATTTGGGAGTAACGCCGGGCGCTGTGTCGACACTAAACTCCCGTGATCATCGAGACGATTTCGTTTTTGTCGGTTTTGGCGGTCTCACGGATGCCGATTTGTTTGCCGCGGCGCAGGACGCAGATGCGGTCGGACAGGCGGAAGACCTGATCAAGGCTGTGACTGACGATCAGGATGCCGATATTGCGGGAGCGGAGGGCCGCCACAGTCTTTTCGGCTTTTGCCGTCTCGGCAACGCCGAGCGCTGCCGTCGGTTCGTCGAGCAGGATGAGCTTGCGGGCCCAGTGGGTCGCGCGGGCGATGGCGATGCCCTGGCGCTGGCCACCAGACAAGTCGCGAATGGTGGCGTGTGCCGATGGGATGCGCACGTCGAGTTCTTCGACCAATCGTTCGGTTTCCGAAATCATCGCCTTGCGGTCGAGCATCTTGAACGGTCCGCGGGTCATTTCGCGGCCGAGGAAGAGATTCATATAGACCTGCTGCTGATCAGCGAGAGCCAGATCTTGGTAGACGACCTCAATGCCATGCTCGCGCGCCTTGGTGGCGCTGGACATGGAAATTGGGGCGCCATCGAGCAGGATGTTGCCCGTGGTGGGCGCGTGTACGCCCGAGATGATCTTGATCAGGGTCGATTTACCGGCGCCATTGTCGCCGACTAGGGCAACGATTTCGCCCGCACGGACGTCGAGCGAGAAGTCCTCGACGGCGACGATGCCACCAAAGGCCTTGTGGATATTTTGGAGTTCAAGCACCGGAGCGCTGCGAGTGTCGAGCATGTGTGCCTCCTAAACCGGCCAGTTTGCGGTGTCGCCGAAGCTGTTTTCGATGCTTTCGACCTTGGGATTGCCACTCGAAATGCCCGAGACGCCGACGACATAGGCGCGGGTGACAAAAGCCTGCCCCCGAAAGCCGAAGACGACAGTGTCGCCGGGACGCGGCGGGCGGTTCGTCGTGGCGTCGATCATGGCGTAATAGTCGATGGCTGATGGCGGCGGGATTTCCACCTCCAGCAGCGCATCGGCTCGGGTAGTCGGCTCGGCCGATACCAGCGCCTTGACCGGATAGTCGGGGAAAATCGGGTCAATATAGAAACCACCGCCGAAGCAATAGGCCTTGCCGCCGGAGAGGTGCGAGACCTCGGTGAGATAGAGCACGGCGGGCAATTCGGGCAGGTCTTCAACGACATGCAGGGCCGTGGTGCCATGCAGGCCATTGCCAGGTTCGCACTGAGTGGCGCCCGCTTCGGCCAGACCTTGCAGCAGCACCGATGAGGTGGTGCCCGGTGCATTGATCTCGAGGTCGGTACGGCCAGCTTTGCGCAGGGCGTCAGCGGCGCGAGCCAGTGTCGCCAGGTTCGGCGTCGGCTTGACCTTGCGCGTGGCATGGTCGAACAGCAGGGCAGGGAAGGTGGTAATACCGGCAAAGCGCCCACCTTCGATGCGATCCAAGCTGTCGGCTACCGCAGCGATGTCGGCGGCGTCGAACCCACCCTCATGGCCGCGATAGAAGGTGTCACCATCGGCCTTGATGCGGGCCAGAAGGTTTTGGCGATAACCGGCTTTGTGAGCAGCGCCAGCGGCCTCGTTGGCCTTTTCGGCGTTGAACACGGTCCAGTAGTCGGGGCGGAAAGTGCGGGCGGCAGCGTCGGCCTCGGCGCGAGCGACTTGCGACAGATGCCCCAGATGGCCGACAGGCATGCCTGCGCGATGGGTGGCGCGAGCACAGGCCATATCGACGGCGACGGACTTCTCAATGCCACCACGCTGTACAGCTTGGCAGAAGCTCGACGAGCGGCCGGCCTGCTTAGTCATGGCAAAGATCTTGAGACCATTGCGGTCCGCTTCTGTCTTGAGCGTGCGGGCATTGGCCTCCACGGCATCAAGGTCGAGCACATAGGAATTGGCCGGAATTGCGCCTTGCTGGTGCAGGGCCATGGCGGCTTCGATGAAGCGCGGATTGCGGCGGCGCAGGACGTCGAGAAACATCTGAAACTCCTCCTCAGCGGCTTTTCTCGCGCAGCGACACGGCGACTGCAGCGAGGATAATAAGACCGCGAACGATCATCTGATCGGAAACCGAAAGCCCCATCAGGATGAGACCATTGTTGAGCATGCCCATCAGCAGCGAACCAAACAGCGCGCCGATGATCGAGCCCTTGCCGCCATTGAGCAGTGTGCCGCCGACGATAACGGCCGCGATGACGGTCATCAGGTCAGTTTCGCCCAGCGTGTATTTGGCGGCCTGCAGGCGACCGTCATAGAGCAGCCCCGCAAGGCCTGCGAGACCGCCGCTGATCATGAAGACCCACAGCCGAACGCGTGGCACTTTGATGCCGCTGACCTGCGCAGCACGGGCATTGTCGCCGGTAGCGAGCACATGGGCGCCGAACCGGGTCTGGCGATAAAAGAAATGGCCGACAGCGACCGCGACAACGGTCCAGATCACTAGGGACGGGACACCAAAGATATTCCCTGAGCCGAAAATACCGGTGAACAGTGGGTCGGTGACCGGAATGGAGCGCAATTGCGTCAGCGAGCGCGCCACGCCGGCGATCAGCCCCATGGTGGCGAGCGTCACCAGGAATGACGGCAACCGCATCCAGGCGACTAGTGCGCCATTGATGGCTCCGATCACTAGGCCCGCGCCAATGCCCGCGGCGATGCCGACCGGCAGCGCAACGTCAGGCAGAGCGGCCATTGCCATCGCCGCGCATAGCGCCGAGACGGCGACGGTCGAGCCAAAGGATAGGTCGATCTCGCCCGCCGAAAGAACGAACACCAGGCCTATGGCCATGACGGTCGCGGGCGCAGTCTGCAGGACGATGTTGATCAGGTTGCGCTGGGTCAGAAATCCGCTGTCGCGCAGCACGATGGCAAAGAACAGGAAGATCGCCAGAAAGCCGACATAAACGACATACTGCTGGAAGTTCAACCTCGTAAGCAGCGTCTTGATCGGGCTGGCCTTGGGCGCGGTGGTGCTGGGCGCAGACATGGCGGTCCTTTGTAGGAATGGAGGGCGGGCAGGACATGGCGTCCCGCCCGGCCTGCGTGAACTTACTGTGCGTTCAGTACTGAAGCAGGCGCGTCGTGATGCAGCGACTGCTGCCAGCCTTCGGCGACATTGTCGGCAGTGACGATAACGGCGTCGACCACGAGGAAAGGCGCAACGTCCTTACCGAGCAGGCTAGCGGCACCGGCACGGGCGGCATAAACGCCAATGTTGTACGCCTCGTCGGCGATGAGGGCGGAGATGCTGCCACCCTGGACCATGTCGAGACCGGCTGGTTCGTTGAGGTCGATGGTGACGATCTTGACGTCCGAACGGTCGAGCTGGCGCAGTACCGACAGGACACCGGTCGCTGGCTCTGCCCATGGGACATAGAGCGCGTCGATGTCCGGGTTCTGCAGCAGCATTGCGCTGGCGATGTCTTCGATGCGCGCAGGGTCGGCCATGCCGGCTTCTGCGACGATCCCAATGCCATCATACTTGTTCTCGATCATCCACTTGAAGGCGGAGTCACGCAAATTGGTCACATGGAAATCGGCATCGTGGAAGATGTAGCCGATCTTGCCTTCGCCACCGAGCGCGGCAGCCATGGCTTCTGAGGTCTTTTCGCCGATACCGACCAGATCGGCCGACACGGTGGTCACATAGTCGGTGCCCTGAGTGAGGCCAGCTGCGGCATTGTCGATGAAGACGATCTTTGCGCCGCCCTGCAATGCAGCAGCGTAAGTGCTTGCACCGGCTGCAGGATCAACCGGCAGTGAGATCAGGATAGACGGCGAAAGCGCCATCGAGGTTTCGACATTGGCCTGCTGGCGGGCGGAGTCAAAACCGGCAGTGGTTTCGGCAACAACCTTGATGCCAAGGCGGTCGAACTCGTCCTTGGCGCCTTGGGCCACGGCCCCGGACCAGTCATAGAGCTCGTGCCAGGCGAAGGCAGCTGTGTAGCTGCCTTGCCGGATTTGCTCGACTTCCGCATCGCTCAACTCAAGTTCAGCGACTGGCGTTGCGGCCTCACCATTGGGGCCCACCGTGATAGGCTCCTGTGCATAGGCAACTGCCGGCAAAAGGGCGGCGATCAGGCCAATGGAACAAAGAGTTGGGAAACGCATGGTCATTTTAGTCCTCTTCTAAAATTTGACGTTACTTGGCCAGAACACTGGCCGGGGCGTCGCGGTGCAGCGACTGCTGCCAGCCTTCGGCAACGTTGGCGGCGGTGACGGTCAGGGCAGGGGCGACAATGAAGGCAGGGACATCTTCGCCCAGCAGACCTTTCAGACCCGCAGCAGCCATGGCACGACCAAGTTCGTAGGCTTCGTCTGCCACCAGGCCCACGACATTGCCGCCGCGCACCATGTCGAGCGCAACTGGCTCGGACAGGTCGAGCGTCACGATCTTGGTTTCGGTGTTGCCGGCTGCGCGCAGCGCCGACAGGACGCCGTCCGCAGGCTCGGCCCAGGTCACATAGATGCCGTTCAGGTCGGGGTTCTGCAGCAGCATCGCGCTGGCCAGTTCCTCGGCACGCGCCGGATCGGTGATGCCCTGTTCAGCGACGATTTCGATATTGGGATAGTCGCTTTCGATAACGCTCTTGAAGGCGTTGTCGCGCTGGTTGGTTACGTAATAGTCGGCGTCGTGGAAGATCCAGCCGACTGTGCCCTTGTCACCAATGGCAGCAGCCAGCGTATCGGCAGCCTGCTTGCCCATCTGGTAGAGATCGTCGGTGACGATGGCTGCATAGTCGGTACCATGCACATAACCGGCTGGCAGGTTGGACAGGAACACCAGCTCGACGCCGTCGGTGATGGCCTGGCGGAATGCCTCTGCCGAGGTCACTGGATCGACAGGAAGCGACAGGATGACATTGGGACCGGCTACGAGCGCGGTTTCGATGTCGGAGCGCTGCTTGGCGGCGTCAAAGCCAGCATCAGTGGTTGCGACAACTTCAACGCCGGCGCGAGCGAACTCGTCAGCGGCACCAGCCGAAACGGCGTTCACGAAATCCGACGAGGTATGCCAGAGCAGCGCGGCCTTGTAGCCCTTGCCCTGGAGCGCGGCGATATCGGCGTCGGACAGAACGACATCCGCGCTCGGCGTTGCCGTTTCCCCGTTTGGTCCAACGGTCTGGGCCAGAGCGGCAGAACTCATTAGTGTGCTCGCCAAAAGGGCGGCCAGAATTGTCTTGGTATACATGCACGATCTCCCTTGAAGTAGTATTTTAGGTCCCCTCCACCCCGCAGAAGCGAGTGATGAAGTCGGCGAATGCCACGACGCCGTTGAGATATTCATCAACGCTGATGCGTTCCTCGAAGGTGTGGCAGTTTCGAATGTCCCCCGGCGCGCAGTAGACGGCTGGAATGCCGAGCTGATTGACGAAGAACGGTGTCTCGGACCAGAACGGCGCCCCCTCGGCACCGCCCCGTCCGGGCATGGCTTCGGCCACGGCCGCGCTGAGCGCGACCAGAGCCGGATTGTTGATGTCGATCTCTGCCGCTGTGCCGCCAAGCGCATGGTCGCGTCCGGCGGGGTAGGCGATGTCGATTGTGATTGTGGGATCGGTCACCGCGCCGCGGATTACTGTCTCCAGTTCGGCAGCCGCAACATCGAGGCTTTCGCCCGGCAGCAGCTTGCGGATAAGCGACAGCGTGCAGCGCTCTGGCACGGCGATGAAGCCGCCGCCATTGAGCGTAGTGATGAGCAGGAAGCCTCGGCCCACCAGGTCGTGCTGGGCGCGCGCCGAAATCTCGTCCGAATGCGCCCATAGCGCAGTCATGATTTCATGGCTGGCCTTGAGCGCGTCATGTCCCAACTCTGGCACGCCAAAATAGGCCGACTTGCCGGTAATGGTGATGTCGGCAATGAAAAAGCCGATCTGCGCCGGATAAACGGCAAGTCGCGTTGGCTCGGTATAGACGACGAAGTCTGGGCGCGGCAGTTCGCCCGAGGCGATACGGGCGACATGGGCCTTGACCCCGGCGGAAACACCGGAGCCAGGCTGGCCGCTTTCCTCATCACCGACAAAGGCGAAATCCACATTGCCTTTGAGGCGCACGCCAGCACGGTCGAGCAGGCTCAATGCGGCAAGGCTGGTGCAAATGCCACCCTTGAGGTCGCCAGAGCCACGTCCCCAGATTTCCCCATCGATGACTGGCGCGCCAAACGGGTTCTCGCGTTGGTCGCCGGCCCAATGTTCCCGCCAGCCATCAACATGCACCGTGTCGGTATGGCCGATGAACAGTAGCCGCGGACCGTCAGCAGTACCCTTGCGCGTACCCCAGATATTGGGGCGGCCGGGCTCGAAATCGGCTGTAGTGACAGCTTCGATACCGCGCGCCCGCATCTGCTGGTCAAGGAAGCCGACGAAATTGGCCTCGTTTCCGGTAATGCTGTCATGGCCAATGGCGCCGCGCAGCAGGGCGATCGCGTCATCAGTGTCCAGTGCCTTGCGGAGGGCAGCCTGTGACAGTGTCATCGTAGCGCCTCCCGCATCGAAACGGCGTTCGCTGGCGGCAGAGAAATGCGCGACTCTGGTGTTCCGGCACCAAACAGGGTGTTGTGCAAATGGCTAAGCCCGATGGCCGCCGCGCCAACCAGCGCTGCATGGCTGCCCAACTCGCTGGCTTCCACCGCGACCGGATAAGGGAAGCATTGCGGCAAGGCCGACTGGACGCGGGCAACGAGTTCGGGCCTGCTGCCGATCGAGCCGCCCAGAATAACCTTGTCCGGATTGGCAACGGCGGCAATAGCGCCGATGCCGCGCGCAAGTAGGCGGGCCGTTTCGTCGAGCACTGTGAGGGCATGTGCCTCACCGGTATTGGCCTTTTCAAAGATCACCGGCACGGGCGCATCAACCCCTGACAGAGCGCGATAGCGCGCGACAATGCCTAGCGATGCAACGACCCGCTCATAGGCGCCGGCCCTTAAGGACTCTGGCTCAAATGGATCGGCCCCGAGAGGCAAAAAGCCCAGTTCGCCAGCCGCGTTGGTCGCCCCGCGCACCAATTGGCCATTGAGCATCAGCCCACTGCCCACGCCGGTACCGAGCGCGATGAAGGCTAGATTGTCGAGGCCCTGACCGACACCCAGCCAGCTCTCGCCAAGCACTGCCAGATTGACGTCGTTTTCGAGAATGACTTCAAAACCCAGCTGAGCTTCTAGCGCAGCTCCAACGTCCATGCTGTCAAAGCCGGTGATGTTGGGGGCGAGGAGCACGGCGCCGCTGTTCTGAGGAGCGCCGGGAACGCCGACCACCGCGATCCGCAGCCGGTCCCGCGCGACGCCACCCTTGAGCGCAGCTTCGCCGGCAAGGCGTGCAATCTGGGCGACGACCGCTAGACCACCATCGCCATGCGTAGGCTCAGTCACTTCGGCCAAGACCTTGCTGGCCAGATCGCAGACAGCGACGCGCACCTTGGTACCACCCAGGTCAACCGCGATGATATAGGCCGCCGATGGGATTATCTCATACGTCACCGCCGTGCGGCCAATATGGCCGCTTGTCCGGCCAACTTCCTGCACCCAGCCCTCATCCTCAAGCTGGCGCATCACTTCCGAGATCGTCTGCTTGGACAAGCCCGTCTGCTTGGCAATGGATGCCCGCGACACAGGTCCGCCCTGTACGATCGATTCCATAACCGCGCGCAGTGAAAACTGTCTGGAGATGTTTAGCGCCTGGCTCAAAAGAAGACATCCAGTTAGTTCGGTGACAGAACGAACTATTGCGCGGAGGCTTAAAACTGTCAAGGGTGGGTAAGGGTCGGTGGAAAACGCCTGAGGCTTACGGAGGCGGGCGGCCTTAGGGACGGTAGTTAGAGGCAATGACGCGCGGGACAACTGCTGGGGAAACGGCACCGCGGTGGTGCAATTTGGTGACCCACCAATCCGCCCTCCCCCACAAAACATGAGAAATTTACACAAGTTATATTGTCATCTTCGCTACAGAAATGTAGGAAGCGCGACATGCCGTGCGATGGCGCGGCGAGCTGGGGTTCGCACGCAGTGACGAGCCGGGCTCACTCCGCAAAGAGGACGATATGAACGCAGATTTTACCTCTACTGGCCGGGCCAAGGCCGGCTGGAAATCGCTGGTGGCGACGGCGCTGGCTTTTGCGCTGACCATGACCGGCGCAGCTATGGCGCAGGACACCCGCACGATCACTCATGAGCTGGGCACCACCGAAATCACCGGTAAGCCAGTCCGTATCGTGGCGCTGGAATTCTCCTTTGTTCAGGCGCTGGATTCGCTGGGCGTAACGCCCGTCGGTGTCACCGACGACAACCAGCCAGAGCGCATTGCGCAGCTACTCGGCAAGACCATCGAATATTCTTCGGTTGGCACGCGCCTCGAGCCAAACCTTGAACTGGTCAGCGCGCTCAAGCCTGACCTGATCATCGCGGATCTGCGCCGCCATGCTGCCGTTTACGAGCAGCTCAGCGCAATCGCGCCGACCATCGTGCTCAACAGCTGGGATGGCAGCTATGAAGACATCAAGGACGCGGTGGTGACCATCGCTGACGCCATTGGCGACAAGGCCAAGGGCGAAAAGGTTGTGGCTGACCACGAGGCCGCCATGGCCGCGATTGCCGACAAGATCCCCGATGGCGACAACCGCCGTTTCCTTCTGGCCGTGGCCACGACCGATGCCTGGTCGCTGCATACGTCGGCATCGTTCAGCGGTTCGGTGTTTGACGCGATTGGTGTGCAGGCTGCCGTCGAGGCTGATGTGCCCGTCGAAAGCGGCGTTGGCCTTGAGCGTCTCGTTGCCGTCAATCCAGACGTGATGCTGGTGGCGACCGATCCAGGTGGCACGATCTTTGATCAGGTACAGGACAACGCGGCCTGGCAGGGCATCGAGGCCGTCAAGACCGGCATGGTATTTGAAGTCGATCGCAATCAATATGCCCGCTTCCGCGATCTGCGCACGGCCGAGCTGATTGCCAACGATATCCTCAGCAAAGTCTTCAATGCAAAATAAGCTATTGGGGGAGGGGCGTCGGCTATGACCGTGCCCCTTCTCACCTCGCCCCCTATCCAGCGCGACGCGCGCCGATCCATCGTGGTCGGCGTGGTTTTGCTCGCGCTCATGGCCGCAGCGGCCATCGCCAGTCTGATGGTGGGCGCTGCTGGGCTGTCTCTCGAACGCTCGCTGACGGCATTGTTTTTCCGCGATGGCTCGGTCGATAGCGCTTTGATCCATGATGTGCGGCTGCCACGCGTCATCCTGACCATTCTGGTGGGCGCCAATCTGGGTGTCGCCGGCGTGCTGATTCAAACTCTGACGCGCAATCCGCTCGCTTCGCCGCAGACCTTTGGCATCAATGCCGGTGCGGCGCTGGCCATTGTCATTTGCGTCGTGTCGTTCCCCGGCGTTGCGCTGTGGGGCATGGTGCTGCCAGCCTTTGTTGGCGCTGCAGGCGTCGGATTCCTAATGTGGGTGCTGTCGCTATCGGGCGCGATTACCCCGATGAAGCTGGCGCTGGCGGGTATTTCCATTCAGCTGGTGCTGGCGGCTCTGGTGCAGGGTATCCTGATCGCCAACAACGCGGCCCAGGATATCGTGTTCTGGCTCGCCGGTTCGGTGACTTCGGCGCAGTGGCCCAAGGTCTGGGTTATCCTGCCGTTCACGTTGCTGGGCATCAGCACGGCGATCGCCGCCGGACATCACTTTGGCCTCTTGGCGCTCGACGATAGCACCGGCCGTTCGCTCGGCCAGAATGCGCGTCGCGTTGGCGGTCTTGCGTCCATTCTTATTGTTGTACTGGCGGGTTCCGCCGTTGCGGTGGCTGGGCCGGTGGGCTTTGTCGGCCTCATGGTACCCCATATTATCCGTCGCCTTGCAGGCGAAGACCAACGCACCCTGCTGATCCTGAGCGCGCTTGGCGGTGCGGCATTGCTGGTTGCAGCAGATCTGGCGGGCAAGCTCGTCGGCTATCCGTCCGAATTGCCTGTGGGCATCGTGACCGCCCTGATCGGCGCGCCCGCGTTCCTGATCATCACCTGGAAGCATCGCACCAGATGACCGCTCTTTCTGTGCCCACAACCGTTCACCCTCTGCTGCGCGCCACCTCGGTCTGCCTGTTGCTGCTCGCGCTGACAATCTTTCTGGCACTGCTCAGCATGTCGCTGGGTGCCGTGCCGCTATCGTTATCGCAGGTGGTCGATGGGCTGTTCGGCGGCGCTGATGCGTTCATCATCAATCAATACCGCCTGCCGCGCGTCGTCATATCCTTGATGTCGGGTGCAGCGCTGGCCGTTGCCGGACTGCTGCTGCAGGGCGCCTTGCGCAACCCGCTGGCTTCTCCCGATGTGGTGGGCATCACCAAGGGCGCTGGGTTGGGCGCCATGCTGGCAGTGATCTTCCTGCCCCCGATCTGGCAGGTCTGGGCCATTCCGGTCGGCGTTGTCGGCGGGGCAGGGCTGGCGGCTGGGCTATTGCTGCTGATCGGTCGCGGACTGGGCGGTGGGGTGACCACTTTGGCGCTGGTTGGTGTCGCCATCGGCGCGCTGGCGCAGGCGGCCATGCAATACCTGATGGTGCGGTTTCCCGGCGGTATCGACCAGAGCATGGTCTGGCTGGCGGGTAGCGTTTACGGCAGCAATGCCGGTGACATCAGGGCTCTGTCGATCTGGCTGCTGGCCTGCCTGCCTGCGGTGCTGATCGTGTCTTCAATGCTCGACCTGTCGGCCTTTGGCGATGACAGCCTGACCAGCCTTGGCATTTCCCCCGGCCTGTTGCGGGCGGGCATGATCGTGACAGCGGTGGCGCTGACGGCGGGTGCCGTTGCCAGCGTCGGCAGCATTGGTTTCCTTGGCCTCTTGGCACCACATATCGCCCGGCTGATGGTCGGCTCGCGCGCTGTGCATTTGTTGCCTGCGACGGCGCTGGTTGGTTCTCTCGCCATGTTGCTAGCCGATTTGCTTGGGCGGCTGGTGGCGCTGCCCAATGAAATTCCCGCCGGTATTGTTGCCTCCGTCATTGGCGGGCCGTATCTGTTATTCCTGCTGCTCTGGGAGGCACGACGCCGTGGCTAACCCGCATCTAGACCGCCTGCATGCCGACCGCCTCAGCGTCGGTTATCCCGGCGTCGTCATTCTCGACAAAGTCTCCGCCTCCATCCCTGACGGCAAAATAACCGCACTGATCGGGGCCAATGGCAGTGGCAAGTCCACGCTGTTGCGCACACTTGGTCGCGTGCTCGATCCGCTGGACGGCACGGTGCTGCTCGATGGCAAGAACATCGTCACCAGCCCTCGCAAGGCGGTGGCCCGTCTGCTGGCCCTGTTGCCGCAAAGCCCTATTGCGCCTGATGGTCTGACGGTGCGTCAGCTTTGCCGCTTTGGCCGCTATCCGCATAAGGGGTTCCTGTCCCAACCGAGTGCGCATGACGAGGAAGTCGTCGAGCAATCGCTCGCAGCGGCGGGGCTGCTGGATCTAGCCGAGCGGCCGCTGCATCGTCTGTCCGGCGGCCAGCGTCAACGCGCCTGGATCGCAATGGCGCTGGCGCAGGAAACGCCGATTCTTTTGCTCGACGAGCCAACTACATATCTCGATATCGCCCACCAGATGGAAGTGCTGCAACTGCTGCGCCAGCTCAATGCCGAGCAGGGGCGTACGGTGGTGATGGTGATGCATGATCTCAATCACGCCGCTCAATATGCGCACCACATCATCGCGGTGGCCGATGGAGGCATTCTAGCAGCGGGCTCGCCGACCGAACTGCTGACGCCTGACCTCATCTTGAAGGTGTTCGGCGTCAGCGCCACGGTTATCCCCCATCCCATTGATGGCACACCGCTTTGTTTGCCTCTGGCCTGCGCCGTCTTCGACAAGCCGACGCTTTGATATGCTAGCGTCACCGCCATGAATCACGACCACGACGATCCGGGCTCATCGACGGCGCATGAGCTGTTGCGGCAGCGGTATGATGCGAATGCCGCCAGCTTCAGCCGCGCCGAGCGGCTTGTCGCCGACCATTTGCTGCAACTGCCGCCGGCCGAACTGGCTTTTCTGAGCGGCGACATGCTCGCTCAGTCGACTGGCACCAGCGACGCAACAGTGATCCGCACCGCCAGGCGGCTCGGTTTTTCGGGCCTGCCAGAACTCAAGCGGCAGGTGACGCGTTCAATTGCCCGCACCAGCTCGGTGCCGCGTCGGCTTGAGCGTCGTTACCAAGCCGTCGGCAGCGACGCAGGCACGGCGCGGGATGCGGTGTTTGCCGCCGCGCTCGAACTGGTCGAGGCCACCCAGCAGGCAGTGGATCCAGACGCCATTGATCGCGCCGTTGCCGCGCTGGAAGGCGCCGATACGGTCTGGTGCCTTGGCATGGGCACGTCCGAGCAACCGGCCCGCCATCTGGCAATCGGTCTGCTGCGGGCAGGGCTGCGCACCCGCGTATTGGCATCGAGCAATTTCACCCTCGCCAATGATGTGGTCGGCATGCGTTCCGGCGATGTGCTCGTGGTGTTTCAAGCGGCGGTGCAGCGCAAGGATATCGAAGCGCTGATCGCGCATGCCAATGCCATCGGCGCCAAGACGATCCTCGTTTCCGGCGTGCAGCTGCACGAGGCCTATCGCGAGCGGGTCACCGTCGCCATCCAATCCATGGGCGTCGCGTCGAAGCTGGCGAGCTCTGCCATCGGGGCCATGGTGGTGGCCGATCTGCTCACCCATTGTCTCGCCGCCGGCAATGTCGGCCGCGCCATCGATACCCATGCACGGCTCGGCCAACTCCGCCAAAGCGTCGAGTAGTTCTGCGTAAGCGCCGTCGTAGTGTCACCGCTATTTTGTCGGTGGGCAAAGCTTTGGCCATGGCGCCGCGAGGTTTACCCGCGCAGAAATCTATGTGTAGGTCAGGTATCGAAACCTGGAACGTTCATGAAAGCTCACATGATCAGGCTCTTTCTGGCAGTGGTGGCAGCGCTTTGTTCGGTGGGATGCACCGGTACGGCCCGCGCCCCCTCGGTGCCCGTTTTCGGATCGTTTTTCCCCGCCTGGATCATCTGCGCCGTCGGTGGCGTCGTGGTCACGCTGATCGTTCGGGCACTGCTGATCCGCCTGAGGCTCGATGAACATCTGCCGGCGCCGCCGCTGGTCTACCTGTGTCTGACGATCGGTTGCGGCATCCTTGGATGGCTTGTGTGGTCGGGAGTGATCGGCTGATGCGTTCTCTGCTCGGAAAAATCATCGGCTACGGCATCATCGTCGCCACCATTGTGCTGATCTATGTGGCCTGGGCCACCAACGTCACCAGCCCGCGCTCCGATGTCGCCGAAATCGAGGCGCCGATTGTTCATATTTCGTCCACCGTGCCGGGCCGTGTCATCGCCATTGAGGTGAGCAACAACGCCCGGGTCAGCAAGGGCGATATCTTGTTCCGCATCGATCCGGAGCCCTATCAGTTACGGCTCGATCAGGCGCAGGCCGAACTGCGCGCCGCCGAGTCCGAAGTCGCGCAGGGCGAGCGCAATATCGCCACCGAGCAAAGCAATGCCGATGTCGCGCAAAAGCAGATCGAGCGCGCCCAGTTCAACGCTGATCTGGCTCAGCAGACGCTCGACCGCCTTGAGCCATTGCTCGAACGCGGCTTCGTCACGGCTCAGCAGGTCGATCAGGCGCGCACCACGCTCAACGACTCCCTGGTCAGCCTCGAGCAGGCGCTGCAACAGTCGCAGGGCGCTACGCAGATCATCGGTACACTCGATACCCGTAAGGCGCAGGTCGATACAGCCCGCGCCACCGTGGCACTCACTCAGCGCGACCTCGACAACACCATCATCCGAGCGCCCTTCGACGGCCGCATCGTCGGTCTTGTCATGCCACCAGGTGAGTATGTCATCACCGGCCAGACGGTGTTTTCGCTGATCGATACCTCGGGCTGGGAGGCGGTCGCCTTCTTCCGTGAAACCGAACTAGCTTCCATCACCATTGGCGACGAGGCGCAGGTCTTCGTCATGGCCGATGCCAAAAATCCGATACAAGGCACCGTTTCGGCCATTGGCTGGGGCGTGCGCTCCGAGGATTCCGCCACCATTCTGGGCCTGCCGCTGGTCTCCAACTCGCTCAACTGGGTCAAGGTCGCCAAGCGCTTTCCGGTCTATATTCACCTGCATGAGCCGCCTGATGGGCTGATGCGGGTGGGGGCATCGGCCGTCGTCGTCATTTCCGAATCCCAGGGCGAGACGGGCGATGGCAGCGCCAAACACTAGGGCCAGCCTTCTCGATTTTCTGCGCGAGGAACTGAAGCCCTATGACGGGCGGCTGGGCCGCTCGCTGCGCATGGCGCTGGCCTGCGTCATCGTTGTACTGGTGGCCATGAGCCAGCAGGTGCCCGAGGCGGCGCTATCCTGCTACCTGATCTTTTTTGCATCGCGCAACAATGCCGGCTCCGGCATTCTGATCGCCGCCGGGCTGATCATTGCCGCCTCGGTCGGCATCCTGTTTGGGCTGGTCTTCCTGCAGCTGGCCGCTGACGAACCCATGCTGCGGCTGTCGCTGCTGGTGGTCTTCACGTTCGCCGGCATGTTCTTCTCACAAGCCAGCCGCATCGGCGCCATCGCCGCCACCATTGGCTTCGTGCTCGCCTTTGTCATGACGCTCTATGACATCGTGCCGATCCCGGAATTGCTGTCGCGGGGACTGAGCTGGATGTGGGTTGTGGTGTTTTTTCCCATGGCCACGCTGATCCTCGTCAACGTGCTGTTCGGCCCCAATCCAGCCAAGCTGGCCCGCCGCGCCGTGGCCGAACGTTTGCGCATGGCCGAACGCCTGCTGGCAGGCGATGTTAGCGCCCGTGAACCTGCCGAAGCGCTGCTCTCCGAGGGACTGAGCGAACTCAGCACCGTGTCGCGCATGGGTGGCCTGTTCGGATATTTCTCCAAAGATGAAGGCCGCCGCCTCGTCGCCATGGGCCCCGAAAGCCAACGCCTGCTAGCCCTGGCTCTGGCGCTGCCCCGCGGCGACACGGTCGACCAACGCCGCACGCTTGTCGCCCTTGTCGACGCCGTGGAGCTGGGCGCGCCGCTTGCGTATTTCCATTCGCCGGTCGCGCAGGGAGCCGTGTCTAGGGCGACCGCAAATCTCGTAGGCGTTTGGAACGGCACGCTGAGCGAAATCGCTGACTCCGCCGAACCCAAGGCCGCACTTCTGGCGCCAGACGCCTTCACCAACCCCGTCTATATCCAGTTCGCGCTCAAGGCGTTGCTGGCGGTTGTCATCACCTACATGATCTATACCGCCTGGGACTGGTTCGAAGTCCACACCGCCATGATCACCTGCTTTTACGTCGCGCTCGGCAGCGCCGGTGAAACTCTGCACAAGTCCGCTTTGCGCATCGCCGGCTGCATTATCGGCGCCGCCATGGGCATTGGCGCAATCTACTTTTTCATGCCGCACATGACCGATATAGGTCACCTGCTGATCCTGGTCGGCGTCGGCGCCTTCATCGCCGCCTGGGTGTCCAATGGCAGCGGCCGCATTCAATATATGGGCTGGCAAATGGCGCTGGCCTTTTTCCTTTGCGTGCTGCAGGGCTTCAGCCCAAGCCTTGATATTGCCGTGGCCACCAATCGCATCATCGGCATTCTCATCGGCAATGTGGTGGTAGCGCTGATTTTCCTCGGCATCTGGCCGATCAGCGTCACCGGCAGTTTTGGGCTGGCTTTGCAAAATGCCGTCGCGCCATTGACCCGCACCTTGCGTCGCCAGCCGACACGCCTTGCCAATGTCTGGCCGCTGCTGGCCGAGGCCAAGCGCTTGGGCGGCCTATCGATTTTCGAAGCCAATCGCCTGCGCATCCGCTCGCCGGTGCTGCCGCATGGCACCACCATTGCCGACGCCGTCGATGCTGCTACCCAAACTTTGCTGCGTCTTGAAGCCACTCGCAGCGCGCCACGCTATCTGTTTGGTGCACCGCGCTGTGTGAAAGCGGCAACGCTGGCCTATGAAGCGTCTGCCGCTCAGTTCCTCGACCGCGCGGCTTCGGCTATGGTCGTCTCGGGGCCTCAAACGCGAACAGAGCTGACGCAACAGCTCGACCACAGCGCCGCAGCGCTCCAACGGCTCGATATTATGGCGGCACGACAGGGCGGCGCGCGCTCGTGGTGGAAACGGGATCTGGACAAAACGATGATGCTCTATCGCCAATTGCAGACCGAGCTTTCCAGCGCCACCGGGCACGTCTTTTAATGTCGCGCCGCGTCCTTGCTCTGCTGGTTGCGGGCCTCGCGGCCATCAGCCTCGCCGCCTGTTCGTCGTCCGCGCTCAAGCTTGCCTCTGCCAGCCCGACCACGCCCTACCAGGGCACTGCCGGGCAGCCCGCTATCAATGGCGGTGGCGCAGATTTCGGCGTTGCGCCCGATCTCAGCATGCCCATCGTCATCGCTGCGCCCAAGCTGAGCAGCAGCCACACCTATAGCCTGCCCGAGCTGATCGACATCGCACAACTGTCCAATCCGGTGACGCGCGCCGCCTGGCAGCGGGCCCGAGAAGCTGCCGCCGCCGCTGGCGCTGTCGAAGCCACCTATCTGCCCATTCTCACTGCCGATGTGTTGGCCGGTTACGCTGTGACCTCAAACACCGTCCCGGGCATCAATACGCCACTGGTGACGGTCAATTCGGGAACGGTCACGACCTCGGGTATGCAGGTGTCGCCTGCGCTGGCCGTCAAATGGCTGCTGTTTGATTTCGGCGGCCGCGACGCTGCCCGCGCTAGCGCCCAGCAGCTCTCGTTTGCTGCCGACGTCACCTTCAATGCAGCCCATCAAAAGCTCATCTTCGACGTCAGCAACGCCTTCTTCCAGTTTAGCGCGGCCCGCTCGCAGACTCGTATCAATCGCGAATCCCTCGATAACGCCAAGGTCGTGCTGAGCGCCGCCGAAGCGCGTCTGGGGCAGGGTATCGCCACCACGATGGAAGTGGCGCAAGCCAAGCAACAGGTAGCCCAGGCCGAGTTCGACCTGACCCAGGCCACTGGCCGCGAACGCAACACCTATCACTACTTGCTTGAATCGATGGGAATTTCGCCCACCACCAAGATCAATGTGCAGGATATTTCTGGCCGTGCTCTGCCACGCGTCGTCCCCACCGATCTCGACAACCTTATTGTCGCCTCGCTGCAGCGTCGTCCCGATGTGCAGGCGGCCTTCGCCCGCGTCAAAGCCAACAAGGAAGGCATTGCCGCCGCACGTGCCGAATTTATGCCTAAGGTCGCGCTGACTGGCACGGTCAATCAGACCATCGGCCATTACTCGGTCGACGACAGCAGCTTCGGCACCTTGGCCAGCGTCGATGTAAACCAGCCTAATGCCGCCGTTCTGGTTGGCCTCAGCCTGCCGCTGTTTGATGGTGGCCTGCGCGATGCCCGTATGCAGGCCGCAGTTGCCCAGTCTGCCGCATCTGAACAGGAATTCGCACAGCTGCAAAATCTGGCGGCGCGCGAAATTGTGGTCGGTTACGACGTATTGCGCACCAGCCTCTCGGGCTATGCCGCCGCTACTGCGCTCGTCAACGCCGCCCAGACCAACTACGATGCGGCGCTCGACTATTACAAAAACGGCCTCGGCACCTTGGCCGATATCAGCATCGCCCAGACCGGCCTGCTCAAAGCCCAATACGCCCGCGCCCAGGCCCGCAGCGACTCCCTAAGCGCCGCCGCCACCATGGCCTTCGCCACAGGGCAGTTGACCAATGCAGGCGTGCCGTAAAGAGCGTTTCGTCAGCGGTTCGCATCAAAGAACCAGGGGACACAACTCGCCAAGGCGACGTTGCATCCCCTGCAATGTCTTAGGCTTTCGCGGTCTAGACCTTAGTCGAGCGGCACGAAGGCCAGGCCGTTATTGGCATTGAGCGGAATAACCAGCTGATCTGCGCCGCTGTCGTAGCACAGCGAGGCCGCGCTTGGGATGCCGGTGGCGATCAGCTCTGCTTCGCCGCCCGGCGGGATCTTGGAGACACCACCCAGCATCACGCTGGACACATATTTGGTGCCATCTTCCATGATGGCGATGCCGTCGCTACCGGCCTGCGCCGCATGCTCGGTCTTGAGCAGTTCGCCCTCAGGCGAAAGGGTGAGGATGGACGTGTCGCCCATATTCAGCACGACGATATTGCCGTCATTGTCGATCGCGACGCCGTTTGGCGACAGCAGCGGCGCTCCATCGATCAGGATGCTGGCCTCACCATCTGGGGTGATCTTGAACAGGCGCATCGGCAGTTCGTCACGGCCACCACCAGTCTGGGTCGCATAGATCGTGCCGTCGGCGGCAACTTCAATATCGTTGAACCAGGTTGATTCAGGTACCGAAATTTCGCCCGCCGGTGCGCCAGTGGCGAGGTCGAACTTGCGGATCACAGCCACGCTTGGTGCGCCGTCTGCCGTGCCACCATCGCGGTCGGCGACATAGAGAACGCCATCGCGAATGTGGCTGCCAAAGGGCTCGTTCAGCACCAGGCCATTGCGGTTGACGCCGATCCACTTGGCGGTGTGCACGGAGCCGTCGTGATTGATCAGCGAGACGAAGCCATCATTTTCCTGGAACATCTGCCCAACGCCGCGATTGATCGACAGGATCAGTCCGCGTTCGGCATCATACGAGCAGCTCTCGGCGCTGACCACGGCACCGTAGACTTTCACATTGTCAGACATCGGCGTGTAAACGCCGTCTTCGCGACCCGTCACGCCGAGCGGCTTGCCTGCCACAAACGGCTCGGCTGGTTTGGGCGCCTCTTGCGCCAAGGCGGGTGTAAATGGCAGCAGGCAAACCGCTGCCGCAAAAATGAGCTTGTTCAATTTATTCCCCTCGGAAAATGAAACACCAGAAATAGCAGATCAACTGCCACAGGATGCGTCGAGGGGCAGCCAGAGGCAAGCGCCTATCGCCAATCCAT
Organism: Devosia sp. 2618; assembly: GCF_040546815.1. Taxonomy (NCBI): domain Bacteria; kingdom Pseudomonadati; phylum Pseudomonadota; class Alphaproteobacteria; order Hyphomicrobiales; family Devosiaceae; genus Devosia; species Devosia sp. 2618. Next base: position 2,404,544 of record NZ_JBEPOO010000001.1, on the reverse strand, counting down.
AAAATTAACTGGGCGCTGTGAAAGGTTTGGGAGGATAAGGGAAGACAAAACGGGGCAGGGGCGGCACTTGGGACATCTGGTGCTGCCAGGGCAATGGCGAGCTTCCTACCGTCGCGTGACGTCCGCGAAAAAATCTGCATAGCCGCCTGAAAGCGTCTTTTCCATCAACTCAGCCAGCGCCGGCAATGGCCTAGCGGACCAATCGACTCTCAGATCGACATCAGCGAACTGCTGGTTGGAATAGACCTTGAGCGCGGCCGAACTGGTGCCGCGACGGTCTCCGCCGGCCGCTTCACCTGCGACAAGCGCGGCCAACAGTCGTTCGCCAAGATCTTCCCCACGGAACGCTTCCATCATCGCTTGGAGCACGGTTGGCCCAGTCAGCAGATTGCCCGCCACGGCGACGTCGACGCCTTGTAGGTGCCCCGCAAAGCCGTCGCATAACGATCCTGTCCAGGCGGCCGTTTCGCCATAACGATCGATCATGATGACCTGACGCCGATCATGCTCGGCATCGACCGCCAAAGCTGCCGCCATTGCGCTCTTCGCGGCCATGCTTCCCAGTTTCTCTAGCCCATCAAACGCCAGATAGGGATTGGTCATCGCCTGCGTCGCGACCGCACCGATTCCGGCACGAACATGGGGCACCAGCGCGCCAACAGCAGGACCTGCCGTGGCGGTGGCAACGCCAAGCGCACCGGTTTTAGGGTCACGGGCGACAATGGAATAGGTCATGGGCGGAAATCCTGAGGCGAATAATTTATCATGATAAATGGATTGCACGATGAATTTATGCTGATAAATTCTTTTCAGGCCCTTGTCCCACTATTGCTGCTGCCGCGCAACGGGGCCGGAACACCAGGAGGAACGCATGATCCCTAAATGGACAGGCTTGGCACCGTTAATGATGGCAACCGCGCTCGCGCTGGTTGGCCCGGTTGCTGCCCAGACGCCGCCGAATGTACTTGTCATTGGCCAGATCGCTGAGCCAGCATCGCTTGACCCGCATGTGTCGACGGCCGCCAACGATTTCCGTATCGCCGTCAATCTTTATGACGGTCTGGTGCGCAACAAGCCCGGCACGCTCGAGATCGAGCCTGCGCTAGCAACGGCGTGGACCATTTCCGACGATGGCCTCGAATACACCTTCAACCTGCGTGAAGGCGTCACCTTTCACGACGGCACGCCGTTCAATGCAGAAGCCGTCAAGTTTAACTTCGACCGCATGCTGGATGAAAACCACCCCTTCGCATCGACCGGCCCATTTCCGCTGGCCTTCTTTTTCTCCTCGGTGGACAAGGTCGAGGCTGTCGACGACCTGACCGTCAAGTTCACGCTGAACGAGCCCTTCGCGCCGTTCATGTCCAACCTTGCCTCGCCCACCGGACTGATCGTTTCGCCCGCCGCCGTCGAGCAGTATGGGGCCGATTACGGTCGTCATCCGGTTGGTACCGGCCCGTTCAAGTTCGAGCAGTGGCAGTCCAATACCAGCGTCGTCGCCTCGCGCAATGATGCCTATTGGGATGGCGCGCCGACGCTCGAAGCCGTGATTTTCCGCCCGATCACCGATGCCAATACCCGCGTCGCTGAAATGCTCTCGGGTGGTATCGACGTGCTGCTCGAAACGCCACCTGACAATATCGCGCAGTTCAGCAATGATGCGAATTATCAGGTCAAGGAAGTCGTTGGTCCGCATGTCTGGTACGTCATGCTCAACGCCAAGGACGGCCCCTTTGCCGACAAGCGAGTCCGGCAGGCCGTGAACTACGCCGTCAACAAGCAGAGCCTCGTCGACAACGTATTGCAGGGCACCGCTGGCGTTTCGGCTGGCCCAATCCCGCCTGCCTTCAACTGGGCGTACAACGAAGACGTGCAGCCCTATCCATACGATCCGGAAAAGGCCAAGGCATTGTTGGCCGAAGCTGACGCCGAGGGCGCAACGCTCACCTTCCTCGTCACCGAAGGCGGCTCGGGCATGCTTGATCCTGTGCCAATGGGCACCGCCATTCAGGCCGATCTGGCAGCCGTAGGTCTCAAGGTCGAGATCAAGACCTATGAGTGGAACACCTTCCTGTCGGAAGTGAATCCCGGTCTCGAAGGCAAGGCTGACATGGCCGAAATGGCCTGGATGACCAGCGATCCCGATACGCTCCCCTTCCTCACCCTGCGTACAGCGGCCTTCCCGGCCGAAGGCGGGTTCAACTCGAGCTATTACTCGAACCCTGAAGTCGACAAGCTGCTCGACGAGGCCCGCGTCGCGACCGATCAGAGCGTGCGCGGCGACCTCTACAAGCAGGTGCAGGCGATCACCCACGAAGATGCGCCATGGTTGTTCGTTGCCAACTGGAAGCAGAATGCGGTGGTGACCTCGGCTGTCGGTGACTTCGAGCTGCAGCCCGATTTCAGCCTCGTGCTGCGGGACGTGACCAAGCAGTAATTTTACCGGGCCGGTCCCACGGGACCGGTCCCTTTCGCGGGAGGCGCCCATGGGCAGTTACATCGCAAAGCGACTTCTGGCGGCGATCCCGGTGATCATCGGCCTGTCCATCATCGTGTTTCTGGTGATGAAGCTCATTCCCGGCGATCCGGCACAGGCGCTGCTCGGTTCCTATGCCACGCCAGACAATGTGGCGCGTATCAACCGAGCGCTCGGCCTCGACCGCTCATGGCCCGAGCAGTATTTTATATGGGTCGGCAATCTGCTGCAGGGCGATTTTGGTCGCTCCTATATCCTCAATCGCCCAGTTCTTGATGAAGTGCTTGAGCGCTTCAGCGCTACGCTGATCCTTGCCGGTGCATCGCTGTTGATCTGTTCGGTGCTGGGTATTCTGGCGGGCACTGTGTCGGCCGTCCGCCAGTTTGGCTGGACCGACCGCATCGTCACCTTTTTCGTGCTGATCGGCATCTCCATGCCCGCCTTCTTCCTCGGGCTGATCTTTATTCTGTTCTTTGCCGTGCAATGGCGCCTGCTTCCGGCCTCAGGCATGTATGCCGTCTATGGCGGCGGCGATCTGCCAGATTTGCTGCGCCACCTCATCCTGCCAGCCGGCACCTTGGCCATCGTCGCGACCGGGGTCGTGGCGCGCCTGACCCGCGCGGCCATGCTCGAAGTGCTGCGTCAGGATTTCGTCCGCACGGCGCGCGCCAAGGGTCTTGGCGAAGGCGCCGTCATTTGGCGCCATGCCTTTCGGGCCGCCCTTGTATCGGTCATTCCGGTGCTCGGCATTCAGGCGGGTTTTGTGCTCGGCGGCGCCGTCTATATCGAAACCGTGTTCCAGTGGCCGGGTCTCGGCCAGATGCTGGTCAAGGCCGTCTCCACCCGGGATCTGTTGCTGGTACAGGGTGGGGTTCTCGTCGCGGCCACCGTCTATGTGCTGGTCAATCTTCTGGCCGATGTGGCGCAAGCCACGCTTGATCCGAGGCTCAAGGGATGACCGATTTGACCATCACCACAACCACGCCCGCCCGCAAACGCCGTAGCAACTGGCAGTTGCTGATGGCCAATCGCCTTGCCGCAGCCGGCCTGTTCATCTTCGGCTTTATCGTAGTGCTGGCAATCCTGGCGCCAATCCTGCCCCTGCCAAACCCCGACATTACCGACCAGCCCAATCGCTTGTTGCCGCCGCTCAGCGCCGGGCATCTGCTAGGCACCGATCACCTAGGCCGCGATATCCTGTCCCGGCTGATCTGGGGCACGCAGATTTCGCTGGTCGTCGGCATTTGCGCTACCGCGCTCTCGGCGCTGGTCGGTTCGCTGATCGGGCTGGTCGCCGGCTACGCGCGTGGCGCTACGGACTCCATCCTCATGCGCTTTGTCGATATGCTGATGGCTTTCCCCTATATCCTGCTCGCCATTGCTATCGTGGCAGCGCTCGGGCCGGGGCTGCTCAACGCGCTCTACGCCATCGCCATCGTCAATATCCCGTTCTTTGCCCGCAATATTCGTGGCGTTACGGTCTCGATCCGCAATCGCGAATTTGTCGATGCAGCGCGCCTTTCGGGCAAAAGCGATGCAGAGATCCTCTTCACTGAGGTTCTGCCAAATGTGCTGCCGGTCATCGTCATCACCATGTCCACCACCGTGGGCTGGATGATCCTGGAAACGGCGGGCCTGTCCTTCCTCGGACTAGGCGCCCAGCCGCCAACCTCCGATCTGGGCTCCATGCTCGGTCAGGCGCGCGCCCAATTGTTTACTGCCCCGCACGCCTCGATCATTCCCGGCGTCATGATCTTCATTCTTGTGATGAGCATCAATCTCCTCGGGGATGGCGTCCGCGACGTGCTCGATCCCCGCCTGCGTTCAGGCGCGCTCAACCGTCCGATGCCCGTCACGCGCATCAAGCGGGCCACCAAGCCCGCCGAAACCAAAGCCGATGCGCCGGTGCTGGTGGTCGACAATCTCTCGACCGGTTTTGCGGATACGGATCACATCACCCCTGCCGTCAAAGCCATCAGCTTTCAGCTCGACAAGGGCGAATGCCTCGGCCTGATCGGCGAAAGCGGCTCCGGCAAGTCGGTGACGGCGCTGTCGCTGATGGGTCTGGTCGCCTCGCCGCCCGGTGTCATCACCGGTGGTGCCGTTTATCTCGATGGTCGCGACGTGCTGTCCCTGCGCGAGCAGCAATTGACCGCGCTGCGCGGCGCCCGCGTGTCCTATGTCTTCCAGGACCCGCTGACCACCTTGCACCCACTCTACCGCGTCGGCGAACAGATCGCCGAGGCTGTCACCGCCCACAAACCTTTGGGCAAGCGCGCCGCCATGGCCCGCGCCGTGGAGCTGATGGAAACCGTCGGCATTCGCGACGCCGCCGAACGCTCCCGTGCCTATCCGCACGAACTGTCCGGCGGCCAGCGCCAGCGCATCGGCATTGCCATGGCCCTGGCCAACGACCCCGATGTGATCGTCGCCGACGAACCGACGACCGCCCTAGACGTCACCGTGCAAAAGCGCATCCTCGATCTGTTGCAGGATTTGCGGCGTGAGCGCGGGTTGGCTCTCCTGCTCATCACCCACGACTTCGGCGTCGTCGCCCAGGTCTGCGACCGGGTTGCGGTGATGAAGGATGGCGTGATCGTCGAGCAAGGCGATACCGGCGACATCCTGCGGGCGCCCCAGCACGACTACACCAAGCGCCTGATCGCCTGCGTGCCCAAATTGGGCGAAGGCGCCAGCTTTCTTGACAGGGTGCGCCCACTCTTTGCGGAGGCCCGTTCATGAGCGAGAACGCCATCGAAATCGGCGGCCTTGTCAAAACCTTTGGCGGTGGTCGCAACATTTTCGGCAAAGAGGCCAGCAGCGTCCAGGCTGTGCGCGGCATCACGCTCAACCTCAAGCGCGGCGAAACCTTGGGAATTGTCGGCGAAAGCGGCTCCGGCAAGTCAACGCTCGCCCGCATGCTGGTCGGCCTCGAACACCCCAGCGACGGCACCATGGTTATCGACGGCAAGACCTGGCAGAACCTTGCCGCGTCCGGTCCTCGCGCCTTCGGTCGCACCATCCAATATGTGTTTCAGGACCCAGTCGCCTCGCTCAATCCGCGCAAGACCATCGGGGAAATCCTCGACGTGCCGCTGCGCCTGCTCTGTGGTCACGATGCCGCCCGGCGTGAGCAGCGCAAGCGCGAACTGATCGACGCTGTGCAAATGCCACTCGATACGCTCTCTCGCTTTCCGCACGAGTTCTCCGGTGGGCAGGCGCAGCGCATCGCCATCGCCCGTGCCCTGGCTGCCGAAGCCCGTATTCTTGTGCTCGATGAACCGGTCAGCGCGCTCGACGTTTCCGTGCAGGCGCAGGTTCTGTTGCTGCTCGAAGACCTCAAGGATCGGCTGGGTCTATCCTACCTTTTCATCAGCCACGATCTGGCTGTGGTGGAATCCATTTCCGATCGGGTCGCTGTCATGTATCTGGGGGAAGTGGTGGAGACGGGCCCCGCAGCCCAGCTGTTCGCCGCCCCGCAGCACGACTATACGAGGACGCTGATCGCCAGCGCGCCGCGTCTTGGCCAATCGGATCCTGTTTGATGAGTGATGCCGACCAGTTCGATCACGTGCCGGCCAAGGCCGGCGTGCCGCGCCGCAAGCGGACCGATGAGATCGTCGATGCCATCAAGCGCATGATCGTTGAGCACGGCCTCGGCCCCGGCGATCGCCTGCCGCAGGAACGCGACCTGATGGCCCAGTTTGCCGCCAGCAAAGGCACCGTGCGCGAGGCGCTGAAATCGCTCGAGGTGCAAGGCCTGATCGGCGTCCGCACCGGTCCGGGCGGCGGCGCCTTTATCGAGCGCATGTCGGAAGGGCGGGCGATGAGCCTGCTGTCCAACTTCCTCTACGCCAAGAATATTTCCATCGCCAACATCTACCAGATGCGCAAATCACTGGAACCGCTGCTGGCCGCCAGCGCCACGCCCCATATCGACGAGGCCGGGCTCAAGCGCCTCGAAGCGTTGATTTCGGTTTACGATCATGAGCCCGCCGACGCGCAGGAGCGCTGGACCCAGCGTATGGCCGAGCTCGATTTTCACGGCGTTGTCGCCGAGTATTCCGACAACGCCATTCTGGCCTTCACCTGCCGCTTCCTACAGCGTCTGCTCAAGGACCTGACGATCGCGCAGGACATTTACGTCCAGCCCGAACCCGTCCGCCGCGAAACCGGCATCCAGCACCAACGCGACCTCATCGCCGCCATGCGTGCTCGGGACACCGACGCTGCGGCGAACATCCTCTCCCTCCACATGGCCGAAGCCGAACAGCATATGCTGGACCTGCAGGCCAAACTGGAAGACCGCTTCCTGATCGACGCGGAAAAGCCCCGCCGTCGCAGCGCTTCCTAAAAGAAAGGGCGCCCGGTGGGGCGCCCAGTTTGACCGTTGGGTGGTCGGCTGAGGCTTACTTGCCGCCCCAGGCGGCTGGGTAGTTTGGCATGCCTTCGCAGCCGCAGAGCGCGTAGTGCAGTGGGGGCATGGCGGTGTTGATGTAGCTGTCGAGCGTTGCCTGGGTGATGGCTGGCTGCGGCAGGATCCATTCTGGGCTTGGCACGGCTTCGCCCTTGAGGGTGTGGATAGCGGCGATGATCGGGGTGCGCCACTGGTAGGATGGATAGGCTGGCGCAATCGCGGTCAGGCCGAGTTCCTTCCACTTCTGGAGGAAATCCTGTTGGTCTTCGCCAACAAAGACCGGCATGTCGTAGCCGCCGTCTTCAAAGGCTTCCACGGCCGCAACGGCGGTCGCGCCGGCATCCATCCACACGGCGTCGATCTTGCCGCGCTGCAGATAGTCTTCGACGATCGACTTGGTCTTGGCGTTGTCACCGTCGGTGAATTCGGCGCCGACGATGTTGAGACCGGCTTCTTCCAACACGCGCTTGCCGCCCGAATAACGGGTTTCGAGCACGTCGACGCCGGGCAGGATGCGCAGCATCAGCACATTGCCACCGGGCTTGACGTTCTCGGCGATGAATTCTGCGCCCTGAATACCAAAGCCATAGCCACCGACGGGGTGGATGAAGGTGACGGGGCAGTCAGTGTTGACGCCACGGTCAAACACGATGACCGGCAGCACGGCGCAGGCTTTTTCGACGGCTGGGGTCAGCGCCGCAGTGGTGTTTGGCGAAACGATCAGGATCGAGCATTTGCCACCGGCCAGCAGGTCGTCGATGTCGGCGATCTGCTTGTCGTCGGAACCTTCGGCGTCGACATGGATGATCTGGCTGATTTCAGGATGAAGTTTGGCTTCTTCCTGCATGTTGGTCCAGCCCACGACACGCCATGGATTGTTCACGCCGGCATTGGAGAAGCAGACGGTATAGGGCGCGTCCTTCTTGAAGCCAGTCGTGTCCTTCATCGTGTCGACAAGGTACTGCTCCCATGGCTTGCCTTCCGGCCCCATTGGCGTTGCCGCGAGGAATTCCTTCTGACGGGCGAATTCTGCCGGATCGTCAAAGTTTGGGGCCTGAGCGAAAGTGCCCCCGGTGAGTGCGAGCCCGGCGACGACCGCCATGGCCAAAATGTTCTTCATAGTCGTCCTCCCTTGGTGTTTCTGCGTCGGTTCACACGCTCGGTCTTCCGATCCGTGAGAATTGGTTTTGAGGCTTCAGCGCCCCGTATGTTTGCGGCGATAGACCGCCACCGCGACGGCGGCGATCAGGATCAGGCCCTGCACAACCTGGCGAACCGGCTGTGGCAGACCCAAGAAATTGAGCAGCGTAAAGATAGCCGAGAGAGTCAGCGCTCCAGCAATGGTGGCAGGCACCGAACCGCGGCCGCCGAGCAACAAAGCCCCGCCCAGCACAGCGGCGGTAATTGCCTGTAGCTCATAGCCCGAGCCCACATCGGTCGAGACACCTGCAAAGCCGCCCAGCAGGATGCCGGTCGCGACTGCGCTCAGCGAAGACACGATAAAGGCGATGATACGGACCCGGTTGACCGGCACACCGGCAAGGTTTGCCGCGCGTGGATTGTCGCCGATGGCATGGATCATGCGGCCAAGATTGGTGCGATGCATCAGCCAATACAGCAGAAAACCGATCACCAGCAGCACGATAATGGCGACGGGCAGAATGCGGATCAGCGGCAGATCGGTGAAGTTGTAGCGCCCAAAGAAGCGGTAGCTGTCTGTCAGATACCCGCGCGGTGCGCCGCCCGACCACATGAAGGCGAGGCCATTGAGCGTGATCATCATGCCCAAAGTGGCGATCAGCGACGGCACTTTGAGGTAACAGACCACCAGCCCATTGATCAGCCCGACGCCCACGCCGATGCCGAACATGACGGCGATTACCCACCAGGTCGAATTGGGGTCGTTGTTGAGCAGCATCGACGAGCCGACGACCACCAGCGTGATCAGCGAGCCGACTGACAGATCGAACCCGCCCGAGACGATGACATAGACCTGTCCGGCCGCAAGGATCGCCAATGGTGCGGCGCGCTTGAGGAAATTCATGTAACCGGTCGGCTCCACGAAAGCCGGGTTCTGCAGGATGATCGCAACTATCAGCGCGGCCAGAATGAAATAGACCGGATTGATCTGCGGCAGCTGGCGCTTGCGGGTGACGATAGCGTTGTCGGTCATGCCGCCAGCCTCTTGGAACGGACGGTGTAGAAGGCGACGGCTGCCACGATGATGACGCCGCGCAGCACCTGTTTGGCGAAGGCATCGACCCCGGCCAGGTTGAAGATGGAGTCGATCAGCGAAAAGATCATCACGCCCGCCATCGTGCCCCAGATGCCGCCACGGCCACCGGCCAGAATGGTGCCGCCGATGACGACAACAGCAATAGATTCCAGATCATAGACACCGTCGCTGCCAATCCAAGGCGCGCCCGAGCGCAGACGGCTGGCGAGATAGAGTCCGGCAATGGCGGCGCAGAGACTGCACACCACATGGGCGCCGATGATGACGCGGTTGGTCTTGATACCGGCGACCCGCGCCGCATCGATATTGCCGCCCACCGAATAGATGTCGGAGCCGAAGCGTGTGAAGCGCAGCACGAACCAGGCGGCCACGGCCAGTGCCAACAGGAACAGCAGGCTGAATGGAATATTGCCCAGCGTGCCATAGGCGAAGATCTGGAACTCGCTTGGCACCGATCCGGCAAAGTTCGAGAAGAAGGCCGACAGGCACCCCTGAATGATCAGGCTCATGCCGAGCGTCGCGATCAGTGGGTTGATTTCAAAGCGCGCGATCAGCACGCCATTGATGAAGCCGACCAATAAGCCTAGCGCCAGAGCGGCGGCTATGGCCGGTGCGATCATGGCGGGATTGCCATCCATCACCACAGAGGTGACGACGGCCGTCGCGGAGATTAGGCTCGCCACGGAGAGGTCGATCGATGCCACCAGAATGGCAAAAGTCTGCCCGACGGCGGTGATGCCGAGCGCGATGGAGCGGCCGAGGATTGAGATCAGGTTGTCGAAGGTCAAATATTGCGTCTGGCCGGTGCCGACGGCGATGCCGACATAGACGAGCAGCGCAATAAGCAAGAGCAGGGCCGGGGCCCAGCGCTCGAAGCGGAAGGTGAAGCGGGGCGGGCGATGGGCCGAAATATCGCTCATGCGGCCACCTCGCTCTCGCCGGTTGCGGCGAGCATTATGTCGGTCTCGGCGGGGTTATGCGAGAATTCGCCAACAATGGTCCCGGCCCGCATCACCAGAATGCGGTCAGCGGCGCCGATCACTTCAGGCAGGTCCGATGAAATCATCATGATCGCCGTGCCCTGTCGGGCCAGATCGCGCATCAGGTGGTAGATGCCAGCCTTGGCGTTGACGTCGATGCCGCGTGTCGGCTCGATGAAGATCAGGAGTTTCGGCTTGAGCGCCAGCCAGCGGGCGACGATGGCCTTCTGTTGATTACCACCGGAAAGAAGCTTGATGTCTTGCTCATAGGAGGCCGCTTTGACCTCCATGCCGTCGAGTAGTCCGTCCATGCTGGTGAGGCTCGCATGGCTATTGGATTTGTGCGTCCCTAACAGATTGCCGAAGGCGCGGGCGGTAAGCATGCCGTTGTCGCGCACCGACTGCATCAGCACCAGCCCTTCGGCCTTGCGGTCGCCGGGCAACAGGCCAATCCCGGCCCGGATGGCATCGCGCGGATTGGCGAAAGCGGCATTGGCGCCATTGAGCGTCACCGTGCCAGTGGTGAACGGCATCTGCCCAAAGATCGCCATGGCGAGCGCTACGCGACCGGCACCCTGGATGCCGGCAAAGCCGACGATCTCACCGGCGCGCAATTGCAGGCTGATATTGCGCAGCACGGCGTTGGTCGCATTGTCGATGGACAGCACGACGTCGCCAATTTCAGTTGGCGCGGCGGGCGGCGCATAGAAATCTCCTATGTCGCGGCCGACCATGGCATGCACGATGGTTTCGGGGGCAGGGGGCGTGTCAAAACTCGCGGCCACTTCGCCGTCCTTGAGCACCGTCACCCGGTCGGCCAGGCGCGTCACTTCGCGCATGCGGTGGGTGATGTAGATCACCGCCGTGCCGCGCTCGCGCAACTGGTCGATGGTCTGGAACAGCACTTCGCACTCAGCCTCGTTGAGCGCAGCGGTGGGCTCATCCATCACGACGACACGGGCGTCGAGCGATATGGCCTTGGCGATTTCCACCATCTGCTGGGTGGCCACCGGCAGGTCGCTGACAAAGGTATCGGGCGACACGCGGGCACCAGCGGCAAACAGGTCGAGCACCCGTCGCGTTTCGGCGCGCATCGCTGCCATATCGAGCACACCGCCCTTGGTCAGCTCGCGACCGAGAAAGATGTTCTGCGCCACGGTGCGCTCGGGCAGCAGAGAGAATTCCTGATAGATCACCGAAATCCCGGCGCGCAGTGAATCCACCGGGTGCTTGAAGGCAATCTGACGGTCATTGACCAGCACGCTGCCCGCGTCGGGTGTGTAAACGCCGGACAAGATCTTGATCAGCGTCGACTTGCCGGCGCCGTTTTCGCCCACCAGCGCATGCACTTCGCCGGGATAGCAGGCAAAGCTCACGTCATTGAGCGCCCGCACCCCCGGGAAGCTTTTCGAGATATTGGCCATCGCGATGACAGGGGACTTGCTCATCACGCCGCCTCCGCCCAGCCGTTGCGGATGAAGGTTATGGACTCTGAAAAGAGGGTATCAAAATCGGGGAAGAGCGGTCGCCAGACGCGGGTGGCGGCGGCCAGTTCGGGCAGGCCTGCGCCGAACGCTTCTAGAGTGACCCAACCGTCGTAGCCAGTGGCCCGAACAGCCGAAAACACCTCGGCGAAATTGATGTGGCCGCGCCCCGGAATGCCGCGATCATTTTCGGAAATGTGCAGGACGCCCATTCCGTCGCCGAGGGTTCTAATGGCGCGAGGCTGGCTCTTTTCTTCGATATTGGCGTGGAACGTGTCGTACATAATCCGAAAGGCGGGATGGTCCACCCGGTCCACATATGCCCGTGCCTGTTCCATCGTGTTGAGGAAGTAGGTCTCGAAGCGATTGAGGTGTTCGAGGCTGAGATAGATCCCGTTCGCACTGGCCCGATCGGCCATCGCATGGTGCGTTTCCGCTCCATATTTCAACTCGTCTTCGGTCGGCCCGGCACCGGTAAACTGGCCGATGGGCGCATGGAACGGTCCGCCAATGCTCTCGGCGCCGAGGGCTATCGCGCAGTCGAGCGCCCAGTCGAGATGCTGCTGGCCAGCGTGGCGAATGGTGGGGTCCGAACTGACAGGATTAGCGTCGGCGGATGGGATCACCGAGGTCGTGGTGCGGCGGAGTCCGATGGCATCGAGCTGGCCGCCCAGCCATGCATAATGCTCGGGCGCGCCGCGCAGGACGGGCACTTCGACGCCATCATAGCCGAGGTCCTTGAGCTGCCGCAGCTGACCCAGATGCTGTTCCTCGATGAAGCCGCTAAGGCATAGCAAATTAATGCCGACCTGCATGATCCCCCCACTCGCCCTTTTGGACCCTTTGTTAGGCCCCCAGTATGCTGAGATGCCTCTTGCCGCGCAAAGCGGTTCTTGTTCTTTCTTCGTCAGGCGAAAATCGTCGAGTGAGCGTTTTCGAACGTCAGCATTGTTGACGCATTTGATACTGTGGCCGGATTGTAAAGCCCGTCACTCATCGCCTGTCGCCTACAAACCTTGACTTTGTTCGTCGCCCCTCCCTAGGATTGGCCGTGCTGAAGTCGTCCAGAACTATCCCCGAGATTCGACCGGCACGCGTTCGAAATACCGCACCGGTAAATTTTGAACATTTGAGGAGCGAGCCGTGGACAGTCTGCACCCCGCCTTGGGCGCCAATCGCCCCGCCGTGTTCCGCGAGCCGGGTGCATTGCTCTATGCGGGCAATTGCAAGGATTTGCTCGACGCATCCATCGCCGGCAAGGTGACCCTGAGCGCCTGGACAAGGCGGGGCTATCCGGGGCGCGACTTAGGCAATGCGCTGCCGCAGGTCTGCTCGGTCGGCGGCTGGGACGCGACCTATCCGCAGGATTGGGGTCTCAAGGTTCACTGCAATGAAGGCGTCAAGATCGCCTATGTGGCACGCGGCAGCCTGACGCTGACGCTTGATGGCCAGAAATACGAGCTGCGCGAAGGTCAGATGTTTGTCGTTCGGCCATGGCAGTTGCACGCCTTCGGCGATCCCAATGTGGTCGCTAGTCAGGTTGTCTGGGTGCTGTTCGACATGGGCACGCGGCGGCCACACGAGCAGTGGCAGTGGCCCGACTGGCTGGCCTGGCCCGAGCGCGATCAGCAACGTCTGACGGAGTTCCTCTCCAAAAACGAGCAGCCCTACTATCAGGCGTCGCGCGATGTTGCGCACGACTTCCAGCAGATAGCCGATGTGGTTGCGACCAATGATATCGAGGGCGGCGAAATCCGGCTGCGGTTGACCATTTCGATGATGCTGATGCATTTCATGCAGCAGATCGAGGCGCAGGGGCCGTCGCTCGATCAGGCGCTGGCGCAATCCAAGCGCACCGTGCGTATCTTCCTCGAACGCCTCACCCATGCGCTGGATGAAGACTGGACGCTGGATAATATGGCGGCTGAGTGCAATCTGTCGCGCACTCAATTCACCCAGCATTGCCTTGCGCTGACAAACACGACGCCGGTGCGCTACCTCCAGATGCTGAGGCTCGATGCGGCTCATAAGTTGCTGATGACCAAGCCCGCGCTGCCGGTCACCTCGGTGGCGTATGACTGCGGATTCTCGTCCAGCCAGTATTTCGCCACCTGCTTCAAACGCCGTTTTGGGCTGTCGCCGCTGGAAGCGCGCCGACAGCCGCAATTGATGGCGAGCTAGAAGCTGTTACTAGGCATTGCCGACCTGCAGAACGGTGAAATCGCGGCGCATATACTGCTCGAAGAACCGGCCAAAAATCGGGTTTGTGGTGGGGTCTTCGGTGTCGCCAACGACGGTGAACAGGGCGGCGCATAAGCCGTCGACGCCTTCGCCATGGGTTGTAGTGATGGTGCCTTGCGCTGTTTCAGGCATGCTGGCTTTCCAGCGTCCCCCGATCTGCCGGGCTGCAGCCTCGGCCGTGTCGCAGTCGGCGTAGGTCAGTGCAATCGCAACGGCCGGATTTTCCAGCTGCACATCAGCGATGATGCCGCCGAAATAGGGCGGGATGCCTTCGGACAGGCCGGCGATCTGGGATTCGAGCTTGCTGCGAAGCTCATCGAGATTGCCCGGCTGAAGGCTGACGAGGTCCGCCAGATCAAAGCCACCCATGCCAAAAGCCGGCGAGATCAGCATTGCCTGAACAATCCAGCCATCGCCGACCGATTGATCGAGGCCCTTGAGCGCCGTGGCGACAATTGGATTGTCAGCGACCGAGGGGCCGTCGTTGAGTAGCACTGGTACCGCCGCTGGCGATGAGGCCTGCACGATCGCATTGCCCTTGGTTGCCACAAAGGTCGCGGCGCCCATGCTGCTGCGCCACGGATTGGCCGGGTCACGCTTGTCGAAGTCGATTTTCATGGGCTCGCCATTGCCGAGCACGCCGTCGTCGCCGCCGAAGGGGACGAAGTCATGCTGCTTGAGCGTATCGAAAAAGGTGGCCGCATCTGCGTCAGTTTCCATGCCCCAAAGCGCGATGACGTTTGGTGGGCTGGCCAAACCAACGAAGTACTGAACCTCGCTTAGCGAGATGCCAGCTCGCTCCTGCCAGTCGGCGAGCTCGTTTCTGAAAAGGGCGTCGACAGGATAGAGCCCGCTCCCCACCTGCAGTCGAAGCAGGTTCTCGCGTTTTGCTTCCTCTCCGGCGAGACCCGGCAAAGCAAACAGCGCCGAAACGTCGACGAACCTGGCCTGGATCGGGTCGTCCGGATTGGTGAGGATGAACTCGGGCAAATGGTCGAGGGCTTGCGTCAGAGCGTCCAGATTTTGGGCAAAGGCGGCCCCACTGGTCGAAAGCAGCAGGACGGTGGCAATAGCGCTCAGGCGCATGGGGAGCTTCTCCTCGGTGTCACTGTTTGCCCGTAGGACGCTTCGCGGCCCGCAAAGCTTGGTGGACATGACGCGTTTTGTCGATATCGCGGTTCTAGCGCAGGCGAGGGGCACTAGCCCACCCGAAGTCACTCCCGCGCACAGCAAAAGCTGGCCCAAACTCTTGCTTATTAACATGACTGTGTTACTCCGCTTTTATTGCGGCGCAGGATAAACTGGCCCGCATTGTCCCGCCCTGCTCAGGAGAGAACGATGTCGCCGACCGATTCCGATGCCACTTTTGCCGCTATGCGCGCGGCTTTGATGGCTTCCTATGCGGGCGCGCTGGCAACGTCGCGCCTCTCGCCCCTGGAAGCGCTCGAGTGCATGGCGGCGGCGCTCGGAACCATCTATCGTGAAGTGGCCGACGCCCATATAGACCCACAGGGCTGCCCATGCGGATGGCAGCCCAATGAACTTCTCGACATAGTTGCGCTTGAGCAGTCAATCGCGGCAAATGCCGTCAAAGACGAGGACGCCACACTGTTTGACCTGCGCTCCATGCTGCCGGTCGGCCACGGCTGATACTCGACCCAAACCTTAGTTAGTGCCTCTCATGATCAAGCGTTTCTTCTCCTATTACGCCCCCTACAAGGGGCTGTTCTTCCTCGATTTCGGCTGTGCCATTGTTGCCGGCTTGCTGGAACTTGTGTTCCCGCTGGCTGTTGCCTATTTCATCGATTCCCTGCTGCCGCGCTCCGAATTCGGCTTCATCATCATTGCCGGCGCCGTGCTGCTGGCGATCTATGCGGTCAATGCCGTGCTGCAGGCGGTGGTCAACTATTTCGGCCACGTGCTGGGCGTTTCGATCGAAACCGACATGCGCCGTCAGGTGTTTGATCACCTGCAAAAGCTGAGCTTCCGCTTCTTTGACAACAACAAGACCGGTCACTTGATGACCCACGTCACCAAGGATCTGGAAGACGTTGGCGAAGTGGCCCACCACGGCCCAGAGGACATTTTCCTCGCCATCATGACCTTTGTCGGCGCGTTCATCCTGATGTTCGTCACCAATTGGCATCTGGCGTCGATGACCGTGGTGATCGTGCCCGTCGTGACCTGGCTGGTCAGCAAATACGGTTCGCGCCTGACGCTGAACTGGCAGGAACTGTTCGGCCGCGTCGGCGAGTTCAACACCCGCATCGAGGACTCCATCGGCGGCATCCGCGTGGTCAAGGCGTTCGCCAACGAGAACCACGAAGCGGGCCTGTTCGAGGGCAATAACAAGGCCTATCGCAAGACCAAGATCCAAGCCTACGCCATGATGACGGCGAGCATCACCATCACCTATCTCAGCACCCGCATGGTGCAGCTGATGGTCATGCTGGCGGGCTCCTGGTTCGTCATCAAGGGCGAAATGACCTATGGCGGCTTTGTCAGCTTCCTGCTGCTGGTCGAGGTTTTCCTGCGCCCGATCGACAAGATCACTGGCGTTCTGGAAAGCTATCCCAAGGGTATTGCCGGCTTCCGTCGCTTCACCAACCTGATCGACACCGAGCCCGACATTGCCGACCGCCCCAATGCTCAGGTCGTTGGCAAGCTGCGTGGCGACATCATCTTCAAGGACGCTGCCTTCTCCTATGAAAGCGGACGCCGGGTGCTCAATGGGCTGAACCTGACCGTTTCGGCGGGCGAAACGCTGGCCATCGTCGGGCCATCGGGCGCCGGCAAGACCACGCTGTGCTCGCTGCTGCCGCGCTTTTATGAGCTCGACAGCGGGTCGATCAGCATCGACGGCATCGACATTCGCGACATGACGCAGGCCTCGTTGCGCAACCAGATCGGCATTGTCCAGCAGGACGTGTTCCTGTTTGGCGGCACCATTCGCGAGAACATTGCCTATGGCTTGTTGGGCGCTAGCGATGAAGCCATCTGGGATGCGGCCAAGCGCGCGCGGTTCGACACGGTGATCAAGCGCCTGCCGCAGGGCCTAGACACTATGGTCGGCGAGCGCGGCGTGAAGCTGTCCGGTGGCCAGAAGCAGCGCGTGGCGATTGCCCGTATCTTCCTCAAGAATCCGCCGATCCTCATTCTCGATGAGGCGACCTCGGCGCTCGATACGGCCACTGAAGTCGCCATCCAGCGCTCGCTGGCCGAGCTTTCGCAAGGCCGCACCACGCTGGTGATCGCGCACCGTCTGGCCACTATCCAGCATGCCGACCGCATCGTCGTGATCGACGAGACCGGTATTGTCGAAGAGGGCACACATGACGTGCTACTGGCCCGCGACGGCGCCTATTCGGTGCTGCACAAGGCCCAGTTCGGCTATCTGGCCAGCTAAACAAGACCAGGTGGCAGGGCTTTAGAGCCCTGCCAATTGCCGCGCCCGGCTGAGGCAGCCCGGCTGTTCGCTGCTATAACGCTGGCTGATCTCCATCATCAGCACTGTGTCGGGCAGGAATGTCAGTTCCGAAAAAATCCAGTCCCAGTCGATATCGCCCCAGCCCAGCGGCAGGTGCAGATCGCCAATCCCCATCGCGACGTTTTCGGCCTGGTGATAGGCGATGTAGTGCGCCTGCGGCCGCCCGAAACTATCGTGGACATGCAGGTGCCCGGTGACGGGCGCCATCGCCGCGATCTCCTGGCGGAAGTCGAGCCCGCGATACGTGCATTCGATATAGGCGTGGCTGAAATCGATCAGTGCCACCAGATTGGGATGGTTGACTGCCAACACGGTTGCGGCGACTTCAGCCGGCGTCTGGCGATATTGCCCGGCTTCCGTGCTGAAGATGTTTTCGAGCGCCACGCGGATGCCGTAGGGGCGGCAAAATTCAGCCAGTTCGGTAAGGCTTTCGCGTTCGAGCGCATCCGCACCGGCGCGGTGATGCCATTGATCGGCGCGCAGATGGCCGCCATGCTGAACCAGAATGCGTGCTCCAAGGCGGTCGCTGACCTCTGCCAGCGCCTTGGAGACCTGTAGCTGATACGCGACGGTGTCGGGGTCCATGAAGTTTGACGAGACTAGACCATGAACGGTGTAGCGGAAATCAAATTGCCGCGTGATGGCCTCAAGCCGCTGGAGGCGTTCAGCGACAATCCGGCCGCCAGCGATCAGGTCAATGCTGGTCAGACCCAGTTCGACCGTGTCGACACCAAGCTCGGCCATCTGCCGCAATTCTGCTTCCAGACCAAACAGTTCGCCGTCGTCGGAGCCGACGCTAAACCCTGTTCCGATGATATTTCCCATGCTGTCCCCTTGGCGCGCGGTGGTCAAAATTTTGATCGCCTGCCTTAGCCATTTTCATGCGACGGCTGCATGACTGTCGCGGCAAACCCGCGCGGCCTCGGGCCTGTGGAGTGTCACCAAACCATCGTTTTGCTGTCACCCAACTGTTAATCGCCATTGTTAGGCACGCCGGGCTCGCAAGATGTGGGCCGGTAGGGGGCTTCCTGCCGATACTTCCAGTTACGCAGGAGAGAACCCATGGTTCGCTACCCACTCGCCGCCGGACTTGCCGTCCTGACCGTCGCACTGACCTCGAGCGTCGCCCTTGCCCAGACCGAAGTCACCTGGTGGCATGCCATGGGCGGCGAACTGGGCACCAAGCTCGAAGAAGTTGCTGCCAATTTCAACGCCAGCCAGTCCGACTATGTCGTGACCCCGGTCTACAAGGGCAGCTATGCCGAGACGCTGACCGCCGCAATCGCTGCCTTCCGCGCTAACGAACAGCCTGCAATCGTTCAGGTTTTCGAAGTCGGCACCGGCACCATGATGGCCGCAAAGGGCGCCGTCTATCCCGTCTACAAGCTGATGGAAGACAACAACCAGCCATGGGACACCGCCGGCTTCCTCGCGCCAGTGACCGGCTACTATTCGGACCCTGAAGGTAACATCCTGTCGCTGCCATTCAACTCGTCCACCCCAATCATGTACTACAACAAGGACGCCTTCGAAAAAGCCGGTCTCGACCGCGACGTCGCGCCAAAGACCTGGGCTGAAGTCGAAGAGTTCTCGAAGAAGATTGTCGCATCGGGCGCTGCCACCTGCGGTTTCACCACCGGTTGGGTGAGCTGGATCCAGACCGAAAACCTCTCGGCCATCCACGACCTGCCTTATGGCACGCTGCAGAACGGCTTTGGTGGCCTCGGCACCGAATTCACCTTCAACGGCGAAACCCAGGCCCGTCATTGGGACAACCTGGCCAAGTGGAGCAAGGAAGGCGTCTTCAAGTATGGCGGCCCAGTGGGCGGCAACGACGCGCCTCCGCTGTTCTACTCGGGCGAATGCGCCATCTACATGAACTCCTCGGCCTCGCGCGCTGGCGTTGTCGCCAATTCCAAGGACTTCGAAGTCGGCTTTGCCCCGCTCCCTTACTATGAAGACGTGATCGCCGAGCCAAAGAACTCGATCATCGGCGGCGCAACGCTGTGGGTGCTGAACGGCAAGTCGGACGACGTCTATGCCGGCGCTGCCCAGTTCTTCACCTACCTGAGCCAGCCTGAAGTTCAGGCCGATTGGCACCAGTTCACCGGCTACCTGCCAATCACCAATGCTGCTTTCGAGCTGGGTGAAGAGCAGGGCTACTATGCCGAGCATCCTGGTTCCGACATCGCCATCAAGCAGATCACCCGCGGCACGCCTTCGGAAAATTCCAAGGGCATCCGCTTTGGTAACCTGACCCAGGTGCGTGACGTCATCGACCAGGAATTCGAAGCAGTTCTGGGCGGTTCCAAGACCGGCCAGCAGGCCCTCGACGAAGCCGTCCAGCGCGGCAATGTCATCCTGCGCGAATTCGAAGCCGCCAATCAGTAAGCCAAGACTGCAAGGCCCGGAACATCGTTCCGGGCCTTGTCTCGTCCGCGCGCTGCCATAGCGCGCCAAGGATGCTCAATGCAGACCAAACGTACGATCTTTCCGAACCGGTGGCTGCCGTTTGCGCTGCTGGCTCCGCAACTGGCCATTACGCTGGTGTTTTTCATCTGGCCGGCGCTGCAGGCCGCCAAATCATCCTTCGAGCGTGAAGACCCGTTCGGGTTCAAGACGACGTTCATCTGGTTCGACAATTACGCCAAGCTGCTGGCCGACCCGATGTATCTCAACTCGCTGTGGCGGACGCTGATTTTTTCGGTGCTGGTCACCGTGATCGCCATGAGCGTGTCGCTGGTGCTGGCCGTCGCGACCAACCGCCTGCTGCGCTCGGGCCGCATCTATACCACGCTGCTGGTCTGGCCTTATGCCGTCGCGCCGGTCGTTGCGGGAATCCTGTGGTGGTTCATGTTCAACCCCTCCATCGGTATCCTGAGCTACGTGCTTGGTCAGCTAGGTGTCGACTGGAACCATCGGGTCAATCAGGACCAGGCCATGATCCTGGTTGTGCTGGCCGCCAGCTGGAAGCAGATATCCTACAATTTCCTGTTCTTCGTCGCCGGGCTGCAATCGGTACCAGCATCGCTGTCGGAAGCTGCCGCCATTGACGGGGCGGGGCCGTTCAAGCGGTTCTGGACCATCGTCGTGCCGCTGCTGTCGCCGACGACGTTCTTCCTGCTGATCGTCAACATCAACTACGCCATGTTCGATACCTTCGGCGTCATCGACGGCACCACAGGCGGCGGGCCAGCGCAGTCGACTAACATCTTGGTTTACAAGGTTTATGCCGACGGTTTCCTCGGCCTCAATATCGGTTCGTCCGCCGCCCAATCTGTGCTGCTGATGCTGATCGTCATCGTCCTCACCATCGTCCAGTTCCGCTTCATCGAGCGGCGCGTGCAATACTAGGAGCCGCGAAATGGTCGAAAATCGTCCCTGGCTGAACATCCTGACCCACGCCGTTTTGATCATCGGCGTCATCGTGATGGCCTTCCCGGTCTATCTCGCCGTCATCGCCTCGACCCACGGTCCCGGCGACTTCCTGCGCGGTGTCGTGCCGCTGCTGCCCGGCCCCCATCTGCTCGATAACTATGGGCAGATGCTGAGCCAAGGCATGTCGACCTCCGGCGCGCCGCCGCTGACCCTGATGCTGGTCAATTCCCTGATCATGGCGGTAGTCATCGCCGTGGCCAAGATCGCCATCTCGATCACCTCGGCCTATGCGATCGTCTACTTCCGCTTTCCGCTGCGGACGGCTGCTTTTTGGGTGATTTTCATCACGCTGATGCTGCCGGTCGAAGTGCGCATTATCCCGACCTTCAAGGTGGTCGCCGACCTCGGCATGCTCAATTCCTATGCCGGTTTGACCATCCCGCTGATCGCTTCGGCAACAGCTACTTTCTTGTTCCGGCAGTTCTTTTTGACGGTGCCGGATGAACTGATGGAAGCCGCACGCGTCGACGGGGCGGGGCCGCTCAAATTCTTCCGCGATATCCTGTTGCCCCTGAGCCGAACCAACATGGCAGCGCTGTTCGTCATTCTCTTCATCTATGGCTGGATGCAGTATTTGTGGCCCTTGCTCGTGACCACCGACAGCAAGTTTTACACGGTCGTCATGGGTATCAAGCGCATGGCCGCCTATGCCGACGCCGATCCGCAATGGAACCTCGTCATGGCCGCCGTTGTGCTGGCCATGTTGCCCCCGGTTCTCGTCGTCATCTTTATGCAGCGCCTGTTCGTCAAGGGCCTGGTCGAAACGGAGAAATAACATGGCCGCCATTGATCTGACCGGCGTCAAAAAGACTTATCCCGGTGGGGCTCAGGTGATCCACGGCATCGATCTGGCTATCGAAGATGGCGAAATGGTCGTGCTGGTGGGCCCCTCAGGCTGCGGGAAATCGACCCTGCTGCGGATGATTGCCGGGCTCGAAACCATCAGCGATGGCACGATTTCCGTCGGCGGTACGGTGGTCAACAAGCGCGAGCCTGCCGAGCGCGACATTGCCATGGTGTTCCAGAATTATGCGCTTTATCCGCATATGACGGTTCGCGGAAATCTTGAATATGGCCTGAAAAACCGTGGTACGCCGCGCGCCGAGATTGATCGTCGGGTCAATGCTGCAGCCAAGACACTGGAAATACACGACTTTCTGGATCGCAGGCCACGCCAGCTTTCTGGCGGTCAGCGCCAGCGCGTTGCCATGGGGCGGGCCATCGTGCGCCAGCCCAAGGCCTTCCTGTTCGACGAGCCATTGTCCAACCTCGACGCCAAGCTGCGCGGCCAGATGCGGATCGAAATCCGCCGCCTGCAGCGCGAGCTGGGCACGACCAGCGTTTACGTCACCCACGATCAGCTTGAGGCCATGACGCTGGCCGACCGGCTGGTGGTGATGAATGGCGGCCATATCGAACAGGTCGGCAAGCCGACCGAACTCTATGATCGTCCCGCATCGCTGTTTGTCGCCGGTTTCATCGGTTCGCCGCCGATGAACCTGCTCGACATCGAAAAGCTGCGCGCATTGCCCGGTGTGACTTTGCCGGACAGTCTGCCGAACGGCACCGACATTGTCGGCATTCGTCCCGACGCCATTGTAATCGGGGCAGGGGCGGCGGGGGATATTTCTTTGACGGGCACGGTCGAGCTGATCGAACCGGTCGGTGGGGAAAGCCATCTCTATGTGCGCGTTGCGGGGCTCGAGCAGATCATGGTGCTGGTGGCGCACGGCCGGTCCGAACTGGCCGAAACCATGCCGATCAATTTCGCCGTGCCGGTTGCGGCATTGCATCCATTCAACAAGACGAGTGGGAAGCGACTGGCTTAGTCGTTGAAACGTCATGCAACTGGGTTAGCGGAGCCTTCGTCCGCACGTAACCGCAAGATTGGCTCGCCTATGAACACCGTCGCCCTCGGAGAACTCGTTCTCACCAATGCCCGTATCGTCCTCGCCAACGAGGTTCTGGAGGGCTCCGTCCGGGTCGATGGTGGCATCATCACCGATATCGGTGCGCCGAGCCGAACCGGGGTCGATCTCGATGGCGATTACCTCATTCCGGGCCTGGTCGAACTTCATACCGACCATCTCGAAACCCATTATGCGCCACGCCCCAAAGTGCGGTGGAACCCCGTCGCCGCCGTGCAGGCGCATGATGCGCAGATCGCGGCATCGGGGATCACCACCGTGCTCGACGCCATTCGCGTCGGGCTCGATGAGCACGCCGATATGGGCCCAACGGAAATGCGCATCCTGGCCGATGCGATCCATGCCGGCACCAAGGCCGGGCGCCTGCGCGCCGAGCACCACATCCACCTGCGCTGCGAAGTTTCGGCGCCTGATTGCCTTGAATCCTTCATGGCCATCAAGGACGATCCGCAGGTGCGGCTGGTGTCGCTGATGGACCACGCGCCGGGCCAGCGTCAGTTCGCCAGCATGGATGCCTACAAGACCTACTATCAAGGCAAGCTCAAGATGAGCGATGCCGCCCTTGAAGAGTTCACCGAGCGGCGCAACGCCGAATCTGTGGCCTATGCTGGGCCACACCGCCGCGCGATTGCCGCTGCCTGCCAGGAACTGGGCATCGTGTTGGCCAGCCATGACGACGCGACGCGCGATCACGTCGAAGAAGCTGTGGCGCTGGGCACCGAAGTCGCCGAATTCCCCACCACCATCGAAGCCGCCAAGGCCTCGCGGCAGGCGGGCATGTCGATCCTGATGGGCGGACCGAACGTCGTGCGCGGCGGCTCGCATTCGGGGAACGTCTCGGCACGCGTGCTGGCCGAGGCCGATCTGCTCGATATCCTCTCTTCGGACTATATCCCTTTCTCCATGTTGCAATCGGCCTTCTCGCTGGCCGACAATGTGGAAGGGTTCAGCCTCGCCAAGGCCGTGCAGCTGGTCACCAAGCGACCGGCGGAAGCGGGTGGTTTCCATGACCGGGGCGAGATAGCCGTGGGCAAGCGGGCGGACTTCGTGCATTTGCGCGTCGAGGAGGGCATACCCATCGTGTTGACCGTGTGGCGGCAGGGACGTCGGGTGATATGAGCGGAGTTTTCGTTGCCGTTGTTGGCCCCAGTGGGGTCGGCAAGGACAGCCTGATCGATTTCGCGCGCCGGCGGCTGGAGCCCACCGGCCGCGTCGCCTTCGTGCGCCGCGTCGTGACACGGCCGGCCGATGGCGGCAGCGAAGACCATGACAGCATGGATGTTGCTGCGTTCGCGGCGGCCGAGGCCGATGGCGCCTTTGCGCTGAACTGGGACGCGCATGGCCTGCGCTATGGCCTGCCGATTGGGCTCGAAGACGATCTGGCGGCGGGCAAGGCCGTGGTCGCCAACCTGTCACGCGGCGTTATCCCGGCACTGCTGAAGCGCTATCCGCAGACCATGGTTGTTTCGATCATCGCCGACCGCGAAATCATCGCGCAGCGACTGGCGGGGCGGGGTCGGGAGAGTGCTGAATCCATCGCTCAGCGGCTGGCTCGAAGCGTTGAGTGCTGGTTGCCCGACAATGCGGTGCGGATTGATAATTCCGGTGCGCTTGAGGTGGCCGGGGCAGAGTTTGTGCGGCTGTTGCAGGATGTGGCTGGGCTGGTTGAGCGGGTTTAACGCCTGTCGAAACCTGGCCCTAAACTCGATTTTTCTGTGATACGCCCTCGTGGTTCGAGGCTTTGCAAGGGCAAAGCACCTCACCATGAGGGCTACTCTTGGTGCGGTTTATCAGTAGCCCTCATGGTGAGGTGCGAGTGCTTACGAGCCTCGAACCACGAGGGCGTGCCCCCTCACACCACCAGCTCCATCCGTTCCGCCGGAAACCGGCTGAGCGCGTAGGAAATCGGCACCCCATCGGGGTCCACATCGACCGCTTCCGACACCAGCAAGATTGCCCCCGGCGCCAGGTCGAGCAGCTTGGTTTCTTCCACGTCGGCATGGCGGGCGGAGATGCGGGTGGAGGCGCGGGCGTAGTCGGCGATGCCGTAGCTGAAAAAGACTTCGGTGCTGGAACCAAGCCGGGCGATGCGTTCGCCGAAATCGGGAAAGCGCCGATAGGGCAGCCATGTGGTGGCGCGCGAGATCGGGCGACCATCGGCAATCGACAATCCTTCGGTGCGCACGACCTTGGCGCCGGGTTTGAGGCCAAGGGCGGCGGCCACGGCGGCCGTGGCGTTTTCCAGTTTATCGCTGAGACTGCGCGAGCTGAGATTGGACGCCTGACCCTTGAGCCCCTCGCGGAAACGGGTGCGCTTGCCGATGGGGTAGCTGAGTCGTCTCGCACTGCGCACGAAGGTGCCGCGACCCTGTTCGGCCCCGACCACACCCTCATCGGCCAGCACCGCCAAAGCCCGCCGCACCGTGTGGCGATTGGCGGAAAATCGTTCTGCCAGAATGGCTTCGGTGGGGAGGCGGTCACCACTGGCGAGCTTGCCGCCGACGATGTCGAGGCGGATGGCATCGGCGATCCGCCGCCACAGGGCAACACCGCCGGAAACGTCTTTTGAAAGTGTCATTGCATTTTCACATGAGAAGCGTAGGACGGGATTTAGGACAGTAGTTGTCTAGTGTATTAGACAAATAGAGGCAAGCATGCAGACGGCATCTTCCAGTGATACGAGCGCAAGAAAGCGCGTTCTCGACATTCTGGCCCACGCTCCCTCCGCCAGTCTGGCGGCTTTGTGGGACGGCTGGGCCGACAAGCCGGCTTTCACCAAAGTGCGCGGCCCCGAGACCGGATTGGTCATGGTGCGTGGCCGGGCCGGGGGCGGCGGGGCGCCGTTCAATCTGGGTGAAGCCACCGTCAGCCGCGCCAGCGTGCGCATTGTAACGGGCGAAGTGGGGCACGGGTATTGCCTGGGCCGCGATCTCGCCAAGGCGGAAGTGATCGCGGTCATCGACGCGCTGTGGCAGCGCGAGGGCGAAGCGGTCGAAGCTCAGATTGTCACTCCCTTGCAGGCACTTGCGGCGCAAGCCGAGCAGAAAAAGCGCGGCGAAACGGCAGCCACCAAGGTCGATTTCTTCACCATGGTTCGCGGGGATAACTGAGATGGATTCTGTTCTCGAAGGCGGTTTCGCCGATCCGGTGCTCGATTCACAGACTGCGTTCCGCGCCATCATGGATGCATTGGCCAATCCCGGCACACTGCGCAAACTGCCGCAAACCGCGTTAACACAAGGGCCGCTGCCGGGCGAGTTGGCTAGCACATTGCTAACCTTGAGCGACCAGGACACCCCGGTTTGGTTATCACCTTCGCTGCGCAGCGAGGCGGTTTCCGCGTTCACAGCGTTCCATGCTGGCGCGCCGATTGTCAGTGAGCCAGGCCGGGCGGTTTTCGCGCTGGTGGGCAGTGTCGACGAGCTGCCGGTGCTCGATCAATTCAATCTCGGCACGCAGGAATATCCCGACCGGTCGACCACTATCGTGCTGGCTGTGCCGGCGCTGAGCGGCGGGCCGGATCTGATCATGCGCGGACCCGGAATCAAGGACCATGGCCATTTTAACCCGGTCGGCCTGCCGGGGGATTTCGTGGCGCAGTGGGCGGCCAACCGCGAGCTGTTCCCGCGCGGGATCGACCTGTTGCTGGTGGCCGATGGGCAGGTGATGGGCCTGCCGCGCTCGACGCGCATTTCACAAGGACATTGAGATGTATGTAGCCGTCAAAGGCGGGGAAGCCGCCATTGCCAATGCCCATGCGCTACTGGCCGACCGCCGCCGGGGCGACCGCTCGGTGCCGGCCTTGCGCATCGACCAGATCGTCGAGCAGCTCGGGCTCGCCGTCGACCGCGCCATGGGCGAGGGCTCGCTTTACGACAAGGAACTGGCGGCGCTCGCGCTGTTGCAGGCGCGGGGCGATCTGATCGAGGCGATTTTCCTCGTGCGCGCCTATCGCACCACGCTGCCGCGCTTTGGTTATTCGCAGCCGGTCGACACGGCCGAGATGAAGATAGAACGCCGCATTTCGGCGACCTTCAAGGACCTGCCCGGTGGGCAGATGCTGGGGCCGACCTTTGACTATACCCACCGCCTGCTCGACCCCGCCATTGTGGGCGGCGATGTGGCCGAGCCGGTGCTGCGCGAGGTCGACGAAGCGCAGGCGCCGCGCGTGACGGACCTTCTGGCGCATGAAGGGCTGATCGAGCCCGATGGCGAAACGGGGCCAGACCATGAAGTGGGCGACCTGACGCGCGAGCCGCTGGGTTTTCCGCTGGACCGCGATCTGCGGCTGCAGGCGCTGGCCCGCGGCGATGAGGGGTTCCTGCTGGCTCTCGGCTATTCGACCCAGCGCGGCTATGGCCGCAGCCATCCCTTCGTGGGCGAAATCCGCATCGGTGAAGTCGAGGTGGAGTTCGACGTGCCCGAGCTTGGCTTTGCCGTGAGCCTGGGCTGCGTCAAGGTCACCGAGTGCCAGATGGTCAACCAGTTCAAGGGTTCGGCCAAGGTGCCGCCGCAGTTCACCCGCGGCTACGGACTGGTGTTCGGGCAGGCCGAACGCAAGGCGATGGCCATGTCGCTGGTCGACCGGGCGCTGCGGGCCAAGGAATTCGGTGAGGACATCACCGCGCCGGCGCAGGACGAGGAGTTCGTCATTTCGCACTCGGACAACGTGCAGGCGACGGGCTTCGTCGAGCATCTCAAGCTGCCGCACTACGTGGACTTCCAGGCCGAACTGGACCTGATCCGGCGGATGCGGGCGGAGCATGAGGGCATGAAGGAGGCGGCGGAGTGATGTGCATCTTTCTCACCTCTCCCTTTGGGAGAGAGGTCGCCCTGCAGGGGCGGGTGAGGGGACCTTCCCCTCACGCAGCATATGGAAAAGGCCCCCTCACCCGACCGAAGACGGTCGACCTCTCCCCCAGAGGGAGAGGTGAAGACGGCATGGAGTACGCATCATGACCACCACCGCTCAATACAATTTCGCCTATCTCGACGAACAGACCAAGCGGATGATCCGGCGGGCTATTCTCAAGGCCATCGCCATTCCTGGTTATCAGGTGCCGTTCAGCTCCCGCGAAATGCCGATGCCGTATGGCTGGGGCACGGGTGGGGTACAGGTGACGGCGTCGATCATCGGGCCGGATGACGTGCTCAAGGTGATCGACCAGGGCGCGGACGACACGACCAATGCGGTCAGCATCCGGGCGTTCTTTGCCAAGGTGGCGCATGTGGAAACCACCACGCACACCGCCGACGCGACGATCATCCAGACGCGGCACCGTATTCCTGAAAAGCCGCTCGGGCCCGGGCAGATCCTTGTCTATCAGGTGCCGATCCCCGAGCCGCTGCGCTTCCTCGAACCGCGCGAAACCGAGACGCGCAAGATGCATGCGCTTGAGGAATATGGGCTGATGCACGTCAAGCTTTATGAGGACATTGCGCGCCACGGCCGCATCGCCACGACCTATGCCTATCCGGTCAAGGTCGAGGGTCGCTATGTGATGGACCCGAGCCCGACACCCAAATTCGACAACCCCAAAATGCATATGAGCGAAGCGCTGCAGCTGTTCGGGGCAGGGCGCGAGCACCGGATTTATGCGGTGCCGCCGCATACCGAAGTGGTGAGCCTGGACTTTGAGGATCATCCCTTTGCGATCCAGCATTTTGAGGAGCCCTGCGCGCTGTGTGGCGCGGAACAGGTCTATCTCGACGAGGTCATTTTGGATGACCGGGGCGGGCATATGTATGTGTGTTCCGACACCGACAATTGCGAAGAACGGCGCGAGGCCGGGCATGTCGGGGTGATGGGGATGCAGGAGGCGGCGGAGTGATGAGCCGTTTTCAAACACACAATGCATTCCGTTCTTTCGTCACCACCGGGCTTGTCCCGGTGGTCCACGGGATGCCGGGATATCGAGTGGATTGCCGGGACAAGCCCGGCAATGACGGCGTGACTGGTTTCCAGTCCGAAACGGAGGTTCCCGCTTTCGCGGGAATGACACTGTGGGTGGAAACAATCGGAGGTGTCTGCAATGTCCACTGAACCCCTTCTCCGCGTTGAGAACCTGACCAAATATTACGGCAGCCGCCTTGGTTGTGCCGATGTGAATTTCGAGCTTTGGCCCGGCGAGGTGCTGGCCATTGTCGGGGAATCCGGTTCCGGCAAGACGACATTGCTGAACTCGCTTTCGGCCACGCTGGAGCCGAGTTCGGGGCGGACCATGTATCGGATGCGCGACGAGCAGTGGCGCAATATTTATGAGCTGAGCGAAGCCGAGCGGCGGTTTTTGGTGCGGACGGACTGGGGCTTTGTGCATCAGAACCCGGCTGACGGGCTGCGCATGACGGTATCGGCGGGCGCCAATGTGGGCGAGCGGCTGATGGCGGTCGGTGACCGGCACTATGGCCATATCCGCGAGACCGCGCTCGACTGGCTCGGACGGGTGGAGATTGCGGCGGACCGGATCGACGATCAGCCGCGCTCGTTCTCGGGCGGCATGCGGCAGCGACTGCAGATTGCGCGCAACCTCGTGACCGGGCCACGGCTGGTCTTCATGGATGAGCCGACCGGTGGGCTGGATGTTTCGGTGCAGGCGCGCCTGCTCGATCTGCTGCGTGGTCTGGTGGGAGAGCTGGGTCTGGCGGCGATTGTCGTGACCCATGATCTCGCCGTGGCGCGGCTGCTGAGCCATCGCATGATGGTGATGAAGGATGGGCGGGTGATCGAGGCGGGGCTGACCGACCGCGTGCTGGACGATCCGCGCGAGCCTTATACGCAGTTGCTTGTGTCTTCGATTTTGCAGGTGTGATGGTGGTTCAGCTCCCCCTCATCCGGCGCTGCGCGCCACCTTCTCCCACGAGGGGAGAAGGGTATCGACTGCCAACTCTCGGCTTTTCCCCTTCTCCCCTGGTGGGAGAAGGTGCCCGAAGGGCGGATGAGGGGGCATTGCCATTTTCAGGAGTTTTCCAATGACCGCCCTTTCCGTCAAAAACCTCGCCAAGACCTTCACCATGCATCTGCGCGATGGGGTGATCTTGCCGGTGGTCAACAATGTCAATTTCGATGTCGAGCCCGGCGAATGTGTCGTGCTGGGCGGGCCATCGGGGGCGGGCAAGAGTTCGATCCTCAAGATGGTATATGGAAATTATGGCGTCGATGCCGGGGCCATCATCATCCAGCATCATGGCGAGGCGGTGGATCTGGCGACGGCCGATCCGCGTACGGTGCTGACGCTGCGGCGTGACTCTATCGGCTATGTCAGTCAGTTCCTGCGCACGGTGCCGCGTGTTTCGGCGCTCGATGTTGTGGCTGAGCCGCTGGTGATCCGGGGCGCGGAAAAGACCGAGGCGCAGCAGCGCGCACGGGACCTTTTGGCGCGGCTGAACCTGCCGG
The DNA here is from genome assembly GCF_040546815.1 of Devosia sp. 2618. Lineage (NCBI taxonomy): Bacteria > Pseudomonadati > Pseudomonadota > Alphaproteobacteria > Hyphomicrobiales > Devosiaceae > Devosia > Devosia sp. 2618. Next base: position 2,374,464 of record NZ_JBEPOO010000001.1, on the reverse strand, counting down.
AGCGGCTGTGGAGCCTGCCGCCGGCGACGTTTTCGGGCGGCGAGCAGCAGCGTGTGAACATTGCCCGCGGCTTTATCACTGACCATCCGGTGTTGCTGCTGGACGAGCCGACCGCATCGCTCGATGCCACCAATCGCGCGGTGGCGGTGGCGATGATTGCCGAAAAGAAGCTAGCCGGTGTCGGCCTGCTGGGGATTTTCCACGATGAGGACGTGCGCAACGTCGTGGCCGACCGAATTGTCGATGTGACCGCTTTTGCGCCAAGGATTGCAGCATGACCCGTTTGAGCGAAAAACCATCCGTGCATCCCACGGCCAATGTCGTCGGCTCGATGCTGGGCCGCTACACCGAAATCGGCGCGGGCAGCACCGTGTCGCGCTCGACCATCGGCGACTATTCCTATTGCGTCGAAAACACCCAGATCGCCTATGCCCAGATCGGCAAGTTCGCCAATATCGCGAGCCATGCGCGGATTTATGCCAGCATGCATCCGATGGAGCGGGCGTCGCTGCATCACTTCACCTATCGCTCGGCCTGGTATTTCGATGGCGAAACCGATGACCAGGAGTTTTTCGACTGGCGGGCCAGCCAGGGGATCACTATTGGCCATGACACCTGGATCGGGCACGGCGCGGTGGTAATGCCGGGGGTCAAGATCGGCAATGGCGCGATCATCGGCTCCAATGCGGTGGTGACCAAGGATGTGGCGGACTTCGCCATTGCGGTTGGGGTGCCGGCGCGGACGATCAAGCAGCGGTTCAGCGACGATGTGGCGGGGCGGCTCGATGCGATGGCGTGGTGGGACTGGAGCCATGACAAGCTGCATCAGGCGCTGCCGGATTTCCGGAAGCTGGGGATTGAGGCGTTTTTGGAGAAGTATGAGGGGTAAACCCTGCCACGCCCTCGTGGTTCGAGGCTCGCGAAGGGCTCGCACCTCACCATGAGGGCTGTTCTTGGTGCTGTGTAACAGTAGCCCTCATGGTGAGGTGGGAGCGCAGCGACCCTCGAACCACGAGGGCGTGTCCTGATCCCGCGACAACCCACCACACCTATCCAGTGCACAGTCATGCAACCGTCACTGAACTTACACGCTGACGTTATGTCCCCGCCCTAGGTCTGCCGCAGTTCAACGGGCAGGGGCGCTCAATGCTCAAGATTTCCAATGTTTCGCGACGCTTCGGCGACAAGCTTGCCGTCAGCGACGTGAACCTCGAAATCCCGCAAGGCCAGATGGTCGGTATCATCGGCCGATCGGGCGCCGGCAAATCGACGCTGCTGCGCATGATCAACCGGCTCAACGACGTATCGTCTGGCTATATCGAATATGACGGGGTCAAGGTCTCCGAACTGCGCGGCCAGCACCTGCGCAACTGGCAGCGCGACTGTGCCATGATTTTCCAGCAGTTCAATCTGGTGCCGCGCCTGGATGTGATCACCAATGTGATGCTGGGTCGGCTGAACGGTCGCAATCCGGTGCTGAACCTGATGCAGATGTTTTCTCCCGACGAACAGCTCGCAGCGCTCAAGGCGCTGGAGCGCCTCGACATCGCCCAGACCTCGATGCAGTGGGCGCAGACCCTGTCAGGTGGCCAGCAGCAGCGTGTGGCGATTGCCCGGGCGCTGATGCAGAACCCCAAAATGATCCTGGCCGATGAGCCGATCGCCTCGCTCGACCCGCGCAATGCGCAGATCGTGATGGACAGCCTGCGCGACATCAATGCCGAAGGCATCACCGTCATCACCAACCTGCACACCCTCGATACGGCGCGCGCCTATTGCGAGCGCATTATCGGCATGGCGGCCGGCAAGGTTGTGTTCGACGGCACGCCGGACGAGCTGACCACCGATGTGGCCCGCACCCTTTATGGCGCAGACGGGCTCAAGGAAGCCTTTTCCGAGGCGATGACGTCCACCTCGCTCGCGCCCCTCGCCATCAAGACCGCCGACACCAGTTCGGCCTCTTAAACGAAGTTCCGCGGCCCGCCATGGGCTCGCCGACAAACCCGCGTCACCAAAGGAAAACTCCATGACCGCGATCCGCAAGATCCTGCTGGCCTCCGTGGCCCTCTCCATGTCCACCGCAGCCTTCGCCCAGGACGTTTCCGTTCTGCGCATCGGCCTTGATGGCGGCGAAAACGAAGCCGACCAGCTGCGTCGTTCGGAATGCGTTGCCGAGCCACTGAAGGCCGCAACCGGCGTTTCCGAAGTCCAGTTCTTCCCATCGCCAGACTATAACGGCATCATCCAGGGCCTGCTCGGCGGCACCATCGACATCGCCATCATGGGCGCGTCGTCCTATGCCAAGATCTACATTGCCGACCCAGAAGCCGTTGATCCTGTGCTGACCACCCAGCAGGCTGACGGTTCGACCGGCTACCACACGATCATGGTCGCCCGTAAGGATTCCGGCATCACCGATCTGGCCTCGACCAAGGGCAAGAAGCTCGGCTTTGCCGATCCAGATTCGACCTCCGGATTCCTGATCCCCAACGTTGCCCTGCCAGGCGACATCGGCGCGCCAATCGCTGAATTCTATGGCGAAACCGGCTTCGGCGGCGGTCACGAAAACCTCGTTCTCGGCGTTCTCGACGGCACCTGGGATGTTGGCACCACCTTCGGTTCGGGCCAGGGCGAATGGTCGGAAGGCTACACCTCCGGCAACCTGCGCATCATGGTCGACAAGGGCCTGCTCGACATGGACGATCTGGTTGAAGTCTGGCAGTCGCCAATCATCCCGAACGGTCCGCTGATGGTCTCCAACAAGCTGCCAGCCGATCTCAAGGCCAAGGTCACCGCCTTCTTCAAGGGCCTGCCAGAAGCTGACTTCGAGTGCTTCGACGCCTTCACCGCCGGTGGTTACACCAACTTCGTCGACGCCGGTCAGCCACTCTACCAGACCATCATCGACGCTCGTAAGTCGGTTATCGGCGGCTAAGACGTCCCGCATCCACGGCACGGCACCTCCCCCTTGATGGGGGAGGTTGGGAGGGGGTGCGAGAGCCCCGATATGGGGGCCAGTCACCCCCTCCCTGACCCTCCCCTCAAGGGGGAGGGTGCCGACTGCCACTTCAGCTGTCGACGAAGGAAAGACCCCGCCCATGGCCGACATCGCCAATAGCCCCAACGGGCTTTCGCCCGCCAATGAGAGCTTGCTGCGCCACTATCGCAGCCAGGTGATGACGCGGCGGATTTACAGCCTGCTGATCGGGCTGGGTGTGCTGGTCGCGCTGGTGATGGCGATGAACTATGCCAATGCCGCAAATTCCGGGAAGTTCTTCGACCGGCTGCCCTATATGTTCGACTTCATCAAGAATTTCGTGCCGCGCGATCCCTTTGAGATCTTCCGCGCCATGTTTGGCCTCGAGTCACCCTATTTCGATGGCTCAGCCAAATATGACTACACCTCGAGCCGGGTCTATCTGACCGACAGCCTCTATATTCCCAACTTCGTTTATCAGCTGATCGTCACGGTCAATATCGCCATCGTCTCGACGATCATTGGCGGCACGCTGGCCTTCTGCCTGTGCTTTTTCGCAGCCACCAATCTGGTCGGCGCGGGGGCCGTGCGGTGGTTCGTGCGACGCATCATGGAAGTGCTGCGCGCCTTCCCCGAAATCGTGGTGGCAGGCCTGTTGACGGCCGTGCTCTCTATCGGCCCCATCGCCGCCATCGCGGCGGTGTCGATCCACACCATCGGTGCGCTGGGCAAGCTGTTCTTCGAGGTCGTCGAAAACGCCGACATGAAGCCCGATGAGGGGCTGAAATCGGTCGGCGCGTCGTGGCTCGACCGCGTCCGCTACGCCATCGTGCCCCAGGTCATGCCCAATTTCGTCAGCTACACGCTGCTGCGGCTTGAGATCAACGTCCGCGCCTCGACCATTATCGGTGCGGTTGGCGGCGGTGGTATCGGCGAGGTGTTCCGCCTGTCGATTGGCCGCGACTACGCCGCGCAGACCTATGCCATCATCATCCTGCTGCTGATCACCATCATCGCCATCGACCAGTTTTCCAGCTGGCTGCGCCGACGCCTCGTCGGCAATCAGGGCTTCAATATCGCCAAGGGAAGCGTCTAATGACCGCGTTCAGCGTCGCCGAGCGCGCTCGGCTCGAAAAGAAGTTTCCCGAAGTTTTCAAGCAGCACTTCTTCAAGCGCTATGGCCTGCCGCTCGGCATCGCCGCCGCCGTGCTGTACCTGATTTTCTGCTGGTTCTTCTTCAATGTCGGTCCGGCCCTGCAGAACGGCAAATGGGACCGTGCGTCGATCTATGTGCAGGATTGGTATTCCTGGCGCGCCCAGCCGCGCCTGCGCTTTGATGGCGACGCGGTGGTGCCGCAATGGTCGAGCCGTGGCCAATATGCCAAGGACGCCACCATCGACTGGCTGACGCCACACGCCGACGGCAGCATGACCGCAAAATTCGGCAATGACGACGACCGCCTCGACATCACCACCACCGAGGTTAATGTCTTCGTCGATGGCGTGGGCTATCCGGTGACGATCACCGCCGACGGCGCGTTTGCGCCAGCCGATGTGCCCGCCAATATCGTGCAGGACCGCCAGAAGGTGCTGGTTGACTTCGGCTTTGCCGGGCAGGCGGAAATCCGCAACAATCAGGTTGCCGTGCAGCGCCGCTTCTTTGGCTGGGCCAACTTCCTCTACGACCCCAAATCCAAACTCTGGGGCAATGACTTGTTCTCGACCATCGGTCTGATCTTCTCGGGTGATCGCGTCGATCCGGCGATGACCAATGGTCAGCTCGTGCTCAAGGAATGGCTTGGCAATCAGGCCTGGCAGCATGGCGATATCCTGACCAAGCTGATGCAGACGCTGGTGATGGCCTTTGTCGGAACGCTGCTGGCAACGCTGTTTGCCTTCCCGCTGGCTTTCATTGCCGCCCGTAACATCACCCAGAACCGTCCCGCCAATATCGTGATGAAGCGGTTCTTCGACTTCCTCCGCTCGGTCGATATGCTGATCTGGGCGCTGTTCTTCACACGCGGCTTTGGCCCCGGCCCGATCCCCGGCATTGCGGCGATTTTCTTCACCGACACCGGCGCGCTGGGCAAGGTCTATGCGGAGGCGCTGGAGAACGTCGACGACAAGCAGCGCGAAGGCATGCAGTCGGTCGGCGCCAGCCCCGCCTCGGTCAACCGCTATGGCGTGGTGCCCCAGGTGCTGCCGGTGTTCGTGTCGCAATCGCTCTACTTCTGGGAGAGCAACACCCGCTCGGCCACCGTTATCGGCGCGGTCGGGGCAGGGGGGATCGGGCTCAAGCTGCTCGAAGCCATGGGCACCAATTCGGACTGGGACAAGGTCGCCTATATGGTGCTGCTGGTGCTGTTGGTTGTGTTCCTGTTCGACAATATCTCCAATGCCATCCGCTCGCGCCTGATCGGACCAGCATCCCATTAAGCGCTAGGTGCGGTCGCGGAAGCGGCGCTGATAGTCCGGATCGTAGAGCGAACTCTCGCGGAAGTCCTCCGCGCCCAGGCCTTTGCCGACGAAGATGATCGCGGTGCGTTCGACCGGATCGGCGGCGAATTTTGCTGCGATGTCAGCGAGGGTGCCACGCACGATCTTCTGGTCGGGCCAGGAGGCGTGAAAGACGATGGCGACGGGGCAATCGGCGCCATAGAGCGGCGTGAGTTCGGCGACCACCCGATCCAGCGCATGGATGGCCAGATGGATGGCGAGAGTCGCGCCTGTCGCGCCGAAAGCGGCAAGGTTTTCACCCTCGGGCATGGGCGAGGCGCGGCCGGAGACGCGGGTCAGCACAAGGCTTTGTGCCTGGGCGGGGATGGTCAGCTCGCGGCCCAATGCTGCGGCGGCTGCGGCAAATGCGGGCACGCCGGGCGTCAGCGTATAGGGGATGTCGAGCCGATCGAGCCGCCGCATCTGTTCGGCGACGGCACTCCAGACGGAGAGGTCGCCGGAGTGGAGGCGGGCGACATCCTGACTCGCAGCGTGGGCGCGGACATATTCAACTTCGATTTCGTCGAGCGACAATGGCGCGGTGTCGACGAGGCGCGTGCCGGGCGCGCACCAGGCCAGCATTTCGGGCGGCACGATGGACCCGGCATAGAGGCAGACGGGGCAGGCGCCCAGCAGCTTCATGCCGCGCACGGTGATCAAATCCGCCGCGCCGGGCCCGGCGCCGATGAAATGGATGGTCATTGCGAGTACCCGGATGCTTCTTCACCTCTCCCTTTGGGGGAGAGGTCGACCCTTTTGGGTCGGGTGAGGGGGGCTTTACGGGGGGAGGGGCGTGGGGAAGGCCCCCTCACCCGTCGCTGCGCGCAGACCTCTCCCCCGAAGGGAGAGGTGAGAAAGAGCGCTGCCGTCATGCCTTGCTCCAAACCCATTGCGTGATCGGCATGGCGGGGCGCCAGGCGGTCATGGTGCCCACTGCGTCGGCGCGGGAGACGGCGATGCGGGTGAGAGTGCCGCCGATCTCAGCGTGTTTGGCGAGGAGCGCCGCTTCAAATTCGAGGGTCACCGCATTGGCGACGAGCCGACCGCCGGGGCGGAGGGCCGAGACGGCGGCGTCCAGCAGGCCGGGATCGGACCCACCGCCGCCGATGAACACGGCATGGGGGGCGTCGAGGCCCGATAGCGCTTCGGGGGCGGTGCCGGTGATGATCTTGAGATCGGGTACGCCGAAAGTCATGGCATTGCGGGCGATGCGGGCGGCGCGGTCGGGGTGCATTTCGACGGCCACGGCGCGCAGGCTGGGATCGGCCAGCATCCATTCGATGGCAATCGAGCCAGAACCGGCGCCGATATCCCACAGCGTTTCGCCACGCCTTGGGGCGAGGGCGGAGAGGGTCAGCGCGCGGACGTCGCGCTTGGTGATCTGGCCGTCGTGTTCGTAAAGGGCGTCTTCGAGGCCGGGTGTCAGCGGCAGGATGCGCGCGCCGGGCAGGGCGACGACGCTGATGGCGCAGATGTTGAGCGGATCGATGTCGGTGAGGGCAAAGCTCATGGCGACGTGCGAGCGCACGGTTTCGGACGGGCCGCCGAGGGCTTCGAGCACGGCGATGATGGAGATGCCGAAACCGGCATCGGTGAGCAGTTTGGCCAGCTGGGCGGGGCCGTGCTCATCCGAGGTCAGCGCGAGAATGCGTGCGCCGGGGTGGAGGTGCGGACGGATCAGATCGAGCGGGCGGCCATGCAGCGACAGGGTCTGCACATCCTGCAGCGGCCAGCCGAGGCGGGCGGCGGCGAGGCTGAAGGAGGATGGATGGGGGTGGACCACCATCTGGCTGGCGTCGATGTGGCGGCTGAGGGTGGCGCCGACGCCGTAGTGGAACGGATCGCCCGAGGCCAGCACGCAGACCTTGCGGCCACGCAGGGCGATAATGGCGGCGACGGAGTCCGAGAAGGGGGACAGCCAAGGGCGTGGTTCGCCGATGATTGCGGATGCTGCGAGTTCGAGATGGCGCGCGCCGCCGAAGACGAATTCGGCCTCGGCAATGGCTGCCTCGGCGGCGTCACCAATGCCGGGGAGGCCCTCTTCGCCGATGCCAACAATGGTCAGCCAGGTCATGACGGGCCGCCCGTCGAGCGGGGCGAATAGACCAGCGTGGGCAGGCCCTCGCGCTCGATGATGCGGGTTTCGGGCGAGCCGATGATGACGCAGGTTGCCATATCGGCGCGGGCCGGATCGGCATCGCCAAGGGTCATGATTGTGATGGCTTCATCGGGGCGGCCAGCGGCGCGGCCGAAGATGACCGGTGTCGACCATGGCAGCACTTCGCGGAGGATCGCAAAGGCGGTGCCGAGCTGCCAGGGGCGGGCCTTGCTGATGGGATTATAGAGCGCGATGACGAGGCCGGCCGTGGCGACGGCGCGCAGGCGGGCTTCGATGACCGTCCAGGGCTTGAGATTATCCGACAGCGAGATGGCGCAGAAATCGTGACCGAGTGGCGCACCGGCGCGGGCCGCAACGGCCAGCATGGCGGTAACGCCGGGCACGATGACCAGATCGACAGCGCGCCAGGCGGGCGGACCGGCTTCGAGCGCTTCAAGGATGGCTGCGGCCATGGCGAAAACGCCCGGATCGCCGCCGGAGACGACGCAGACCTTTTCGCCGGAGGCGGCGGTGTGCAGCGCATCCTTGGCGCGGGCCAGTTCTTCGCGGTTATCGGAGGCGACGCGGCGTTGGTCGGGACGCAGGGCAAGGCGATCGAGATAAGGCCCGTAGCCGAAAAACACGTGGCTGGCTTCTATAGCGGCCTGCGCTTCGGGCGTGGTCTGGTTTGGATTGCCGGGGCCCGTGCCGACGACGATGAGCTTGCCGGTCATGGCGCCATACTCCCGGTGAGTTGAGCGTTTGCACGCCACACCCACCGTGCTGCCCTCGGGCTTGACCCGAGGGTCATTCGCCGCGCCTGCCGTGTTGGGAGTGGCCCTCGGGTCAAGCCCGAGGGAAGCGATCGTGGGTGGCGAGAGTGCTGAGATTGAACGCACAAATTCATGGCCGTGTGCTCCAGCCGGGGACGAGGACCAGCGCGAAATAGGGTGCGACGTCGTCTGGCTTGTCGGCCAGGGCGATGGAGAAGCCGTTTTCCATGGTACCGCGTTCGACATAGACGGCGCTGTCGAGGCGTCCGGCGGCGGCGATGGCGCGGCGGATCTTGGGCAGGTTGCGGCCGACCTTCATGATGACGGCGCCATCGGTATTGTCGAGGCGGGCCGTGAGCGCGTCTTCATCAAGCGTGCCGGGAAGGACCGACAGGATATCGTCGCCCTGCACCAGCGGCAGGCCTGCCTGCGACCAGCAGCCGGACATGGCGGTGATGCCGGGGATGACCTCGGTGTCGTAGCGCGTGGCGAGGCGGACATGGAGATGCATGTAGCTGCCGTAAAACAACGGATCGCCCTCGCTGAGCACAGCCACTGTGCGGCCGGCATCAAGATGGGCGGCAACGCGGGCGGCGGCTTCGGCGTAAAAGTCGCTGGTGGCGGACTTGTAGTCGTCGTGGTGGCGATGGATTTCGGTGGTGACCGGATAGCCGAGCCGTTCTTCGATCTGGGTGGTGATCAGATCGGCGACGATGCGGCGGGCATTGCTGGAATTGCCCTGCTTGGCGAAATAGGCAACCACGTCGGCCCGCTCGATGGCGCGCACGGCCTTGATTGTCAGCAGTTCCGGATCGCCGGGGCCGGTGCCGACGCCTATCAGTTTGCCACTCATATGCCGGGCCTCGCGAGTGCATTGAGCGCCGCTGCCGTCATGGCTGAACCGCCGAGGCGCCCGCGCACGATGGCATAGGGCACGCCATAGGAGTTTTCGGCCAGCGCATCCTTGGATTCAGCGGCGCCGACAAAGCCGACCGGCATGCCGATGATGGCGGCGGGCTTGGGCGCGCCGTCGCGCAGCAGTTCGAGCAGGAAAAACAGGGCCGTCGGTGCATTACCGATGGCGACGACTGATCCGGCAAGACGCGGCAGCCATAGGCGCAGCGCGGCGGCGGAACGTGTATTGCCGAGTTCGGCGGCCAGCGCTGGGGTCGCCGGGTCGCGTAGGGTGCAGATGACCTCATTATTGGCAGGAAGGCGCGCGGCGGTGACGCCACGGGCGACCATTTCGGCATCGCAGAAAATTGGCGCGCCAGCGGCGAGCGCCGTGCGGGCGGCGGTGACGAAACCGGGGCCATATTCAAAGTGTTCGGCCGCTTCCACCGAGCCGGCAGCGTGGATCATGCGGATGGCGAGTTCGGCCTCGTCAGCTGAGAACCGGGCGAGGTTGGCCTCGGCGCGGATGATGGCGAAGGACTTGGCGTAGATCGCGTCGCCATCCTTGATGTAGTCGTATTGCGTCATGCTTATCCCTGGCCGCCGGCAAGCGCGGCGCCGAGCTGGTCCGCGCGCAGCAGCGCCTGTGGCGTATCGCCCGCCCGGCCGCCGATGACAAGACCATAGAGGCCAGCTTGCCCAACGAGCGTGATATCGGCCGGGCGCGGATGGGCACAGCCCTTGGTGCAACCGGAAACGTGAAGGGTTCGGTTTTCAGGCAGATAGGACGCCAGACGGGCCGCATCGGCGCGGGCCGGGATTTCGCCCGAGGCGCAGCCGTCGCTGCCGATGCAGGCGCTGATGCGGGTGCGGGGATCATCGGGCGAGGTGATGAAGCCCAGAGCGGCTGCGTCGGCGAGGAAGGCGGCCGAAGCCCCGATGGCCAGCAGGGCGTGATGTGGGGCGAGGCGGAGTTCGGTCACGCCGTGACGTGTGGCGGCATCGGCCAGCGCGACGAGAGCCGCATGATCGCTGCTGCCAAAGGGCAGGGCAATACCGGTGGCCGTGGTGGTGCGTAGGGTGAGGGCCCCGATGGGCGAGGTGGCTTTGCTGCGCCGCGCATTGGTGTCGGGCCCGGCAAGGTCCGTGGCGCGCGCTTCGGGGCCCAGATCGGCGATCTGCCGCAGGATACGCAGGGTGATCATCAGCGCTTCGGTGCGCAGGATGCGGTCGCTGCGTGCGCCAACGGAGCACGCCCATTGGTCCGAGCCGATGGCGGTCAGGCGAATGTCGGCCTTGAGCCGTGAAAGGTTCAGCCGCCCATTGCCGTCAACGACGACGGTGACCTTGGGGCCGAGTCGGTTCGCCAATAGGATTGACGCGGCGCGGATGGAGGCGGCGAGGGGGCGCGGATCGGCGATTTCGGTGGGATCGTCACCGGCGAGCGGCGGCGTTTCGACAACCAGGCCGCGCTCGATTGTGACGAGGGCTTGGACGGCGCGGGCGAAGGGTGCAGACGATGCGGGCGTCAGGCCACGGACCTGCAGATTGCCTCGGTTGGTGATCTCGATGAGGCCATTGCCATGCTGGGCGGCGAGGCGGGCAATGGCGGCAAGCTGCGGCGGGGTAATTCGGCCCCCAGCAATGCGCAGGCGCGCCAGAAAACCGTCACCGGTCTGCATCGGGCTATCGAGCGACGGACAAGCGCCGCGACGGTGGGTTGCGATGGCGAGGGCGAGGGGCATGGACGGGTTTTAGCGGATGGAAAAGGCTGGGTCACGTTTCTTCCTTCTCCGTTGTTGGGAGAAGGGGCTGTGGGGGGCAAAGCTTACATCGGACTATTGCCAAAACTCGGGTCAAGCCCGAGGGAAGCGACCTGGATGATTGGAACACTTTGTACACTCAGGGGAGATCGGGCGACTGATGGTTCCAGGTGTTAATCCCGCTTGCGCAGCAGGTACGTATCCATGATCCAGCCGTGCCGTTCGCGGGCGGCCTTGCGGGTTTCGACGATTTGGTCGCGCACATCGCCCAACCGGCCCGAGATGCGGATTTCATCCGGCGTGCCCAGATACGCGCCCCAGAAAATCTCCAGCTCCGGATCGGCGTCCATGAACGCCGTCTGGCCGTCCAGCATGACGATGGTGTCGTCGGCCACTACGCCGAGGCGGCGGCCGGTGGTGATGTGGACGGGCTCGCCGATGCGGTTGAGCGCTATGCCATGGGCGGCGGTGAGGGCCTGGATTGAAGTGATGCCGGGGATGATTTCGACGGCGAAACGGTCGCGCAGGCGGTCGATGATGCGGATGGTGGAGTCGTAAAGGCCGGGATCGCCCCAGACGAGGAAGGCGGCGGCGCCGTTTTCGGGGACTTTTTCCAAAAGACCGGCGAAAATCTCCGCCAATGCCGCATGCCAGTCATCGACGCCGGCGCCGTAATCGGGGTTGGCGGCATCGCGCTTGGGCACAGCGTAGTCGACCGTGACGCTGGCCGGATTGGTAACGTAGCGCGCCACAATCTCGCGGCGCAGGTCGGCCAGATCGGACTTGGCCGCGCCCTTGTCGGGGATGAACAGCACATCGGCGCGGTTGAGCGCGTTGATGGCCTGCACGGTCAGGTGCTCGGGATTGCCGGTGCCGATGCCCACGATGAGAATGGTTTTCATCGGCCTTCCTTGCCTCAGGGCAAGGACGTTGACAAGGCGGCGCGATTTCAATATTCAACTTATTAGTAATATACAAAATGGTTGAATAATATGGCCGACGCTTTGAGCACGACGCTGGCCGCTCTGGCCGACCCGACCCGCCGCGCCATTTTGGCCCGGCTGGCGACGGGACAGGCGAGCGTCAATGAACTGGCCGAGCCCTTCGACATGACGCTGGCCGCGGTCAGCAAGCACATCAAAGTGCTGGAAAATGCCGGGCTGATCAGTCGCGGCAAGCAGGCGCAATGGCGGCCCTGCAAGCTTGAAGCGGGGCCGATGCGCGACGTCGCGGCGCTGCTCGATACCTATCGGGCCTTCTGGGAGCAAAACCTTGATCAGCTCGACGCCTATCTCACCAAAATCCAGACCCCCGAAAACGACAGCAAGAACTGAGGAGAGTTTCTATGCCGCAAAACCTGTTCAAGACCGAACTGCCCGCCGACGAACCGCTGATCATCATGACGCGCACATTCGATGCGCCGCTCGATCTGGTGTGGACGGTTTGGACACAGGCCGAACACGTCGCCTATTGGTGGGGGCCGCGCGAGGACAACAGGATCGTCGAGTATGACGTGCGCAAGGGTGGCAAGTGGCGGATCGTCTCGACGATGGAGGACGGCGAGGAAGTGGTGTTCTTCGGCACCTATCTCGAGGTGCAGCCCAAGACGCTGATCCGCAACACCTTTGTGGTGGAGGGCATGTATCCCGAGGACGACCGCTTTTACGAGGAACACACATTCGAGCAGCGCGACGGCAAGACGTTCTATCGCTCGGTCAGCAAGCTCGAAAGCCTGCAGCAGCGGCAGGATGTGATGGATTGGGGCATGGAAGACGGCGCCAATGCGTCTATGGCCAAGGTGGATGAGATTTTGGAGCGGCTTGGGGGGTAGGGATACAACCCACCAGCTTATGAGTAAGGGGATACCCCCACCTAACCTCCCCCTGATAGTGGGAGGAATTCTCTCCGTGGTTGTGAACGGATGGTGCCTCAAGCGTGATCTGTTCCTCCCCTTTTCAGGGGAGGTTAGGTGGGGGGCCTTCCAGCCACCTGGCGCTTCAAAAAGTCCAGCACCAAGACCCAGAACAGGTCGAGATCGACCGCGCCGTGGGTGGCGTTGGGGACGATGGCGAGTTCGCTGTTGGGGATGTTTTCGTAGAGCCGCTGCGCCTGATCGAGACCCGCCATGTGGTCTCGGTCGCCGTTGATGATCAGCGTTGGTGTGGGGATGCTCTGCAGCTGTTCGACAGTGTAGTGCGGCACCGTCAGCCACAGCGTTGAAACCTGGGCCAGCAGGCGGTGCAGATAGCCCGGTGCGCCGTCGCCGCGATGGGTGAGCTCGATAGTGTCGAAAAAGTCGCCCCAGCCGCTGCGGATCTTGTCGTGGTCGGCCTCGCCGGGCGCGGTAAAACCGAAGGACCGCATATCGTCCTCGTATTTCTGGCTGAGATAGCTGATCGTGCCGCCCACCGCCATGGCGCGGGCAAAGCCGGGATGGCGCAGGCCGAGTTCGATGCAAGCCTGACCGCCATCGCTATAGCCGACAATCAGCGGCTGCTCGATGCCAAGCGCCCGGCAGAACGCCACGGCGTCGTCGGCGAACTGGTCATAGCCGAGCCGACCGCTCGGATTGTCGGTGAGGCCGTGCCCGCGCGTGTCGGGCGCATAGACGTGAAAATGCTCGGTGAGCTGGGGGTAGCGACTGTCCCAACTCGTCTCGGCCGTGGCGAGGCCGCCGTGCAGCAGTAGGAGCGGCGGGCCGTCGCCAAGCTCGGTGTAGTTGATGGTGATATCGCCCGCTTTGACAGTCTTGTTAGTCACGTCTCGTCCTCGGAAAGAATTTGATGCGGCGATCACTGAGCCATATGCGGCAGGTCGAGATCGGGCGTCCGATAAAGCATGGGCCCAAGTAACAATCTGCACCAAACACCGTCAACGCGCTTGACCTTCCCATAGGGGAGGCCGGCAGGGTGGGGCAAATCCATCAGGAGTTCGTCCATGAAAACCCTATTGCTCGCCGCCGTCTTTGCACTTGCTCTGTCTGCGCCCGTTCTGGCGCAGGACCATTCTGGTCACGGCATGGCCGCACCCGCTGCTGATGGCGCGACGGCAGCCTATGAAGAAGCCAATGCAGCAATGCATGCGGATATGGCGGTGGACTATACCGGCGACGCCGACGTGGATTTTCTGCGGGGCATGATCCCCCATCACGAGGGCGCGGTGGCCATGGCGCGGATCCTGCTGGAATATGGCAGCGACCCGGAGGTCAAGAAGCTCGCCGAAGAGGTGATCGCGGCGCAGGAGGGCGAGATCGCTTGGATGAAGGCTTGGTTGGCGAAGAAGGGGTATTAAGCGCAGTTCAGTGCCCGACCTCGTGGTTCGAGGCTCGCGAAGGGCTCGCACCTCACCATGAGGTCTAACCTGTGCTCGAAGTCGACACGCTCCCCCTTGTGGAGAGGGATCAAGGGTGGGGGTGCGGCTGGCACCGCACTCTCGGGGCGATACCCCCTTCCTGCTCGATCACGGAGTTAGCAAGCTAACTCCTATCTCGCTTCCCTCCCCTCAAGGGGGAGGGTGGACGACTGAGAGATCGAAGCAGACAGCCGGCCTCTAATCCCGGCCTGATCGGCCCACCGAATTGCGCACGATCAGCTCCGCCCGCAGCAGGACTTCGTTTTGCTTGGGCGGTTTTCCTTCCAGCAATGCCAGGAGCAGGTCCATGGCCTCTTCGCCGATTTTGAGGCGAGGCTGCTTCATGGTGGTGAGCGAGGGGCTGACGAAGCTGGCGAAGGAGATATCGTCAAAGCCCATCACCGAAAACTCGCGCGGCAGGTCGTAGCGACGGGCGGTGAGGGCGATGATGACGCCAAGCGCGGTGGCGTCGTTGACGCAGAAGAAGGCGGTCGGCAGCACGTCGCGCACGAACATATGCTCGGCAGCGGCGCGGCCGCTTTCGGTGGTGCCGTCGCCATCGAGAATGAGGCGCGGATCGACCGGCATGCCGTGGCCGTCGAGCGCGGCGCGATAGCCCTTTTCGCGCAGGATATTGACGGCCTTGCTGGTCGAATGGCCGATAAAGGCGATGCGGCGGTGGCCCTGCGAGATCAGGTGCTCGGTGGCAACACGCGCGCCCTCGAAATTGTCGACGCCGACAAACGGCACGTCGCTATTGGAGACCGGCTCGTTGACCGCCACCATGGGCGGCAGACGGGACTCGCCGCCTTCGCTGCCATAGCCAAAGGGCAGGTGGCCAGTGAACAGGATCAGCCCATCGGCCTGGTTGGAACTGATGAAGCGCAGATAGTCGGTCTCGCGCGTCGCATCGTTCTGCGTATTACCGATCAGCACGCCATAGCCGCGTTTGCTGGCTTCGGTTTCAAGCCCGACAAGGATGTTGGAGAAGTTCGGGTCGCCCACATCCGGCGCCAGAATGAGAATCATATTGGAGCGGCGCATGCGCAGCGAACGCGCCATCGCATTGGTCGTGTAACCGGTCTGCGCTATGGCCTGGGTGACGCGCCGACGTGTTTCATCGGCGACCTTGGTCGGCTCGTTGATCGCCCGGCTGACCGTAGCAATCGACACGCCGGCAATCGCCGCGACGTCCTCAATAGTGGCCAGTTTCTGGTGGTGCAACCTAAGCTCCGCACGCCCTCTGGCGCCCGCGTCCCTGCCTGTAGCAGATGCCGCAAACCGCGCCAGACCCCCTCGATAGGCTTATACCCTTTTCCGTTTGTGTAAACCTTTACATCAATCATGAAAACCTTTACATCGTGGATCAACGGACGCAGAGCCAGGGGAACTGGCCGCGTCTTGGGGAGGGGCTTCAAAGATGACCAGTGCCGAAGGCACGCCTGCGCCGTCCATCCTGTCTGCAAACAGGATTTCCAAATCTTTCGGCGAGATTCCGGTTCTTTTCAGTGTCGACTTCGACATCAAGCCCGGCGAAGTTCATGCCATCATCGGTGAAAACGGTGCCGGCAAATCCACCCTGATCAAGATCCTCTCCGGCATCGAACAGCCGACCTCCGGGACGATCACCTATGATGGCCAAAATGTCGTGCTGCCGCCCAATGGCGAAGCCGAGGCTATGGGCATTGTGCTTATTCATCAGGAACTGAACCTGGCCGAGCACCTGACCGTGGCGGACTCGATCTTCCTTGGTCGCGAGATCAAGAAATATGGCTTTCTCGACCTCAAGGAAATGCGCAAGCGCGCCGTCGATGTGATGGAAACGCTGCATGTGCATGTCGATCCGGAGGCACGCATCAATACGCTGTCGGTCGCCGACAAGCAGATGGTGGAAATCGCCAAGGCCATCAGCCGCGATGCGCGCGTGCTGATCATGGACGAGCCGACTGCGGTCTTGTCTGTCGGCGAAACGGCGACCCTGTTCGAGCAAATCCGCCGCCTCACCGCGCGTGGGGTGGCAGTGATCTTCATCAGCCACAAGCTCGATGAAATCATGGAACTGGCCCAGCGCGTCACCGTACTGCGCGACGGCCAGCTGATCGCCACGGTCAGCACAGAAGCACTGACGCCCGACTCCATCGCGCAGATGATGGTGGGCCGCGAACTCTCCAATCTCTATCCGCCCAAGCATGAACCCGATGTCGACGCGCCAGTGGTGCTGTCGGTGCGTGGCCTCAAGGCGCCGGGCGTGCAGGACATGTCGTTTGACCTGCGCCGGGGCGAAATCCTGGGTTTTGCCGGTCTGATCGGTTCGGGCCGGACGGCGGTGGCCGAGGCCATTGTCGGGCTGAACCTCAAGACCGAAGGCGATATCGAAGTCGAGGGCAAGCCGGTCAACTTCACCGATGTCGGCAAGTCGGTCGATGCGGGCCTGGCCTATATGACCAAGGACCGCAAGGGCCGGGGGCTGCTGCTCAATATTGGCCTGCAGCCAAACCTCACTCTGTTGACCATCAAGAAGCATCTGCGCGGCATTTTCCTCGACAGCAAGAGCGAAGCCGATGCGATGGAGCGCGCGACGCGCCGCTTCGACATTCGGGCCCGCGACACCTCGGTGCGCGTTGGCCAACTGTCAGGCGGCAATCAGCAAAAGCTGATGCTGGGCAAGACCATGGAAGCCGAACCGGACATCATCATCATGGATGAGCCGACGCGCGGCATCGATGTCGGCACCAAGCAGCAGATTTATCACATCATCGCGGCGCTGGCCGCCGAGGGTAAGTCGATCATTCTGATCTCATCGGAGATGCAGGAAGTGATCGGGCTGAGCCATCGCGTGCTGGTGATGCGCAACGGACGCCTGGCTGGAAAGCTCGAAGGCGCCGAAATCACTGAATCAGAAATTATGCGGTACGCCGCAGGCATCAAGCAGGGTGGGGACAATGAGCGTATCAGCGCATGAGGCTGCAAAGCCTTCCAAGGGGTTTCGGATCGACCTCAAGACTGCGGGCCCGCTGCTCGCTCTGATCTTGCTGGTGGTTCTGGGCTATTCGCTCAATCCCGCCTTCCTCAATGAAGGCAATATCACCAACATCCTGACCCGCTCGGCCTTTATCGGCATCATCGCGGTGGGCGCCACCTTCGTCATCACCGCCGGCGGCATCGATCTGTCGGTTGGCTCGATGGCAGCCTTCATCGCCGGCGTGATGATCATCATCATGAACGGCGCTGTCGGGGCGATGGGCGCCTCTGTGTGGACGGTGCTGCTGGGCATCGGCTGTTCGCTGATCCTGGGCATTGGTGCCGGTTTCATCAACGGGTTCCTCACCACCAAGGCCAAGATCGAAGCCTTCATCGTGACGCTGGGCACCATGGGCATTTATCGCTCGCTCGTGACCTACTTTGCCGATGGCGGCACGCTGTCGCTCAACAACGCCGCCCGCGAAATCTATCGCCCGGTCTATTACGACAGCTTCCTGCGCATTCCGTTCCCGGTCTGGGTGTTCATTTTCGTCGCCATCCTTGGCTGGGTGCTGATGAACCGCACCGCCTTCGGCCGCTACTGTATGGCCATCGGCTCCAACGAACACGTGGCCCGCTATTCGGCGATCAAGGTCGACCGCGTCCGCACCGCCACCTACATTCTGCAGGGTCTGTGCGTATCGCTGGCCACCATCATCTATGTGCCGCGTCTGGGTTCGGCCTCGTCGGCCACCGGCGTGCTGTGGGAACTCGAAGCCATTGCGGCCGTGATCATCGGCGGCACCATGCTCAAGGGCGGCTTCGGTCGCATCGGCGGCACGGTGATTGGCGCCCTGATCCTCACCTCGATCGGCAATATTCTGAACCTGACCGAGATCATCTCGAACTACCTCAACGGGGCAGTGCAGGGCGTGATCATCATCGCAGCAGTCTACCTGCAGCGCGGTTCGCTCCGCGGCCGTCGCAAGAAGGCTGACTAATCAAACACAGAAATTCCACGTCCCTCGAAAGGGGCGGGATCACCGGCGTCGCGTCAGACGCCAAACATTGGTAGGGAGGACTAAATATGTCTTTGAAGGCAATTGCACTGGGCCTGTTGGTCACGAGCGCTCTAGCCGGCGCAGCCGTTGCGCAGGACAAGATCAAGATTGGCGTTTCCATTCCTGCGGCTACGCACGGCTTCATGGGTGGCCTGAACTGGCATGCCGCTGAAGCTGAAAAGCGCCTGGAAGCTGCCCATCCAAATATCGACATCATCATCGTGACCGCCGACGGCCCAGCCGATCAGGCCAGCGATCTGGAAGACCTCGTTTCGGTGCACCAGATCCAGGCACTCGTCGTGCTGCCATTTGAATCCGAGCCACTGACCGAGCCAGTCCGTGCCGTCAAGCAGACCGGCGCGTTCATCACCGTGGTTGACCGCGGCCTGACCGACGAAACCATCCAGGACGTCTATGTTTCGGGCAACAACACCGAAATGGGCGTGAACTCGGCTGAGTACATGAAGACCCGTCTCGGCGACGGCGACAACATCGTCATCCTGCGCGGCATTCCGACTGTGCTCGACACCGAACGCTTCGACGCCTTCATGGGCGCCATCGAAGGCACCGGCATCAACGTGCTGGACAACAAGTTCGCCAACTGGAACCGCGATGACGGCTTTGAAGTGATGCAGGACTTCCTGTCGCGCTTCCCCGACATCAAGGGCGTATGGGCACAGGACGACGACATCACCCTCGGCGTTGTCGAAGCCATCAAGCAGGCAGGTCGCGAAAGCGAAATGTTCGTGGTTGGCGGCGCCGGCATGAAGGAAATCGTCAAGGGCGTGATGGACGGCAATGCGCTGGTTCCAGTCGACGTGCTGTATCCACCTGCACAGATCGCGACCGCAATGGACGTGACCGTGGCGCACTTCACCTCCAATGGCCCGGTCGGCGGCACCTATATCCTGGGTTCGCCACTGATCACCCAGGAAAACGCTGCCCAGTTCTACTTCCCAGACAGCCCATTCTGATCTGTTCTGAATAGCTGACTATGCAAAGGGCGCCGCGAGGCGCCCTTTGTTTTTTTGGGGGGGCTTGCCGACAAAAATCCGCGGAACCAATTGCCATCGCTCGCATTTCCGATCTGAGCCTTTGATGACGCCGGACTATTGGTGCCGTTGAGGCTCACCAATCTCCCTTTTTATCCCGCTGCCATTGGGCTGACGCGTTTAGCTGTCAGAGTGCCAGCGGAGCTTTTCTGGTGCTGGACTGGTCCGGCGGCGGAGGAGCCAAGGGAGACTGTCATGACCTATTTTGCTGGTTTCGTATCGGCGGTTCCGGCCGCCAACAAGCAGGCCTACAAAGGCTTCGCCGACGACTCGGTGGAGATGTTCAAGTCATACGGCGCCACCCGGTTGGTGGATACCTGGGAAGATGATGTCAATAGCGGCACGGTGACCGATTTCCGCCGCGCCGTGCAGGCCAAGCCGGATGAGAAGATCGTCTTTTCCTGGCAGGAATTTACCGACAAGGCGGCCGCCGACGCGGCCAATACCAAGATGAACGCCGATCCGCGCATGAAGGACATGGGCGCCAAGATGCCGTTTGACGGTGCGCGGATGATCTATGGCAGTTTCGACGCGCTGTACGACCATGGTACGGGCGGCAAGGCCGGCTATTTCGATGGATCGCTGCTGCCGGTGAAAACCGCGCGCAAGGCCGACTATCTGGCGCAGTTGAAACGACAGGCGGCAATCTTTGACGAGCTGGGCGCGACCCGGTTTGTCGATGCGTGGGGCGACATGGTGCCCGATGGCAAGCTGACCGATTTCAAAAAGGCGGTGAACGCGGCGGCCGACGAAACGGTGGTGTTCTCGTTTCTGGAATGGCCATCCAAGACGGTGCGCGACGCGGCCTGGGAGAAGCTGATGAACGACCCGCGCATGATGGAAGACAATTCACCGGGCGATGAGAAGCGGCGGGTGTTTGGTGGGTTTGTGCCGTTGTTGGACGTGTGAGGGGGATGGGGGAAGAAGAATAGAATACCCCCACCTAGCCTCCCCCTGAAAAGGGGGAGGAATCCGGCCGGTGTGTGGCTGGATCTAGTTCATCCACTTGGCGAACTCCTCCCCCTTTTCAGGGGGAGGTGGGGTGGGGGTATCCTGTTCTTAGGCCGCTTCCGGGGTATACCCAGCTTCCTTGATCGCCTCTTCACCAACCGCCCGATCGCCGGTGAAGCTCACCTTGTGCGTTGCCAGGTTGACCGAAATCTCGGCGCCGGGCAGCGCTTCTTCGAGCGCCTTGCGCACGGTGCCGACGCAGTGGCCGCAGGTCATGTCGTTGACGGTGAAAACGGTTTGGTCGCTCATTTCAGTGTCCTTTCGAAATTGGGAATTCGCCGGCCAGATCATCAAGGATCGGGCAGTCGGGTCGGTTGTCGCCGCCGCAGCAATGGGCGAGGTGCTTGAGGGTTTTGACCATGCCCTGCAGTTCGTCGATCTTGGTTTCGAGCGCCTGGATATGGCCGGTTGCAATGTCCTTCACTTCGGCGCTGGCGCGGGTCTTGTCCTGCCAGAGCCCGAGAAGGGTTGAGGTTTCTTCCACCGAAAAGCCCAGGGTCCGGGCGCGTTTGACAAAGCGCAGGACGTGCACCTCGTCGGCGCCATAAACCCGGTAGTTGCTGCCGGTGCGGAGAGGCGCCTGGATAAGGCCGATGGATTCGTAATAGCGGATCATCTTGGCCGAGACGCCCGAGGCGTTTGACGCTTCGCCGATATTCATAGGGTCACTCCTTTCACCGCCCGCAGGCGTTGTGCATTGCCCACCACAAAGACCGAGCTGAGCGCCATGGCGCCGGCGCCGATCATTGGATTGAGCAGGATGCCGAAGGCGGGATAGAGGACGCCGGCAGCAACCGGGATCAGCAGCACGTTGTAGCCGAACGCCCAGAACAAGTTTTCCCAGATGTTTTTCATCGTAGCGCGGCTGATGGTGAGGGCATTGAGCACGCCCTTGAGATCGCCACCGAGCAGCACCACGTCGGCGCTTTCGATGGCTGCATCGGTGCCTGTACCGACGGCGATGCCGACATCGGCTTCGGCAAGGGCAGGGGCGTCGTTGATGCCATCGCCGACATAGGCGACCTTGCCCAGGCCACGCAGCGACTTGATGGCGGCCACCTTGTCTGCGGGCAGCACTTCGGCGCGCACCTCGTCGATGCCCAACTGGCGGGCAATGGCTTCGGCGGTGCGACGATTGTCGCCCGAGATCATCGCGGTCTTGAGCCCCATTGCGTGCAGCGCGGCGATAACGGCCTTGCTGGATGGCTTGATGCTGTCGGCCACGACGATGGCGGCGGCCAGCTTGTCGTCGATGGCGGCAAACACGGGCGTCTTGCCCTCATTGGCCAGCTTGTCGATTGCCGCGTTGAAGTCCGAGAAATCGAGGTGCTTGAGATGGCGCTGCGAGCCGATGGACACCAGCCGCCCATCGACGCGGGCGGTGACGCCATTGCCGGCATGGGAGGCAAAGTCGGTGACCTTGCCCAGAGCAAGTCCGGCCTTTTCCGCCGCCGCGACAATGGCCGTGGCGATGGGGTGTTCAGACTTGGCTTCGACAGCGGCAACCAGCGCCAGCACCTCGTCGTGGGTGAAATCATCATCGAGGATGAGATCGGTGAGGGCTGGCTTGCCTTGCGTCAGCGTGCCGGTCTTGTCGAAGGCGACCACGGCGACATCACGCAGCTGCTGCAGGGACTCGCTCTTGCGGAACAGCACACCCAGCTCGGCCGCGCGGCCGGTGCCGACCATGATCGAGGTTGGCGTGGCCAGACCCATGGCACATGGGCAGGCGATGATCAGCACGGCGACGGCGTTGACCAGACCAAACACATAGGCTGGCTCTGGCCCGAAAATGGCCCAGACGATGGCGGTGATGATGGCCAGCCCGATAACGGCAGGCACGAACCACATGGTGATCTGATCGACCACCTGCTGGATCGGCAGCTTGCCGCCCTGGGCTTCTTCGACCATGCGGATGATCTGCGCCAGCATGGTGTCGCCGCCCACCTTGGTGGCGCGGAAGCTGAAGCTGCCCGACGTGTTGAGCGTGCCGCCGACGACGCTGGAGCCAATGGTCTTGGAGACGGGCAGGGGCTCGCCTGAGATCATGGATTCATCGACATGGCTGGAACCATCCGTGATTTCGCCATCGACCGCGACCTTCTCGCCGGGACGCACGGCAATCACGTCGCCGACCACGACCTGCTCGATGGGCAGCTCGATCAGCTTGCCATCGCGCTCGACGCGGGCCGTCTTGGCCTGTTCGCGCACCAGTCGCTGAATGGCTTCGCCGGTGCGGCCCTTGGACAGGGCCTCAAGCCAGCGGCCTACCAGTATCAGCGTGACGATGACGGCGGCGGCTTCGAAATAGACAAATTGCGTTTCGGACGGCACCAGTTGCGGCGCAAAGGTCACGACCGTGGAATAGGCCCAGGCCGCCCCGGCGCCGAGCGCCACCAGCGAATTCATTTCCGGCGCACCGCGGAACAAGGCGGGGAAGCCGATCTTGAAGAAGCGCCAGCCGGGCACGAACAGCACGATGCTGGTCAGCACGAAGTAAAAAATATAGAGCGCCTGCTGGGGCACCATGCCGAGCAGCCAGTGATGCATCGGCATATAGAGATGGCTGCCCATCTCGAGCACGAAAACCGGCAGGGTAAAGGCCGCCGCGATGGCGACGTCGCGCCGCAGAACGGCAGCGTCTTCATCGTGATGGGTGTGACCAGCATGGTGATGCTGGTGCTCGTCGGAGCGTTCGGTGCCCTTATAGCCGGCCTTGTCGATGGCCTTGAGCAGCGCGTCGGTATCGGTCGCGTCGCTCAGTTGCACGGTGGCGCGCTCGGTGGCCAGATTGACCGAAGCCGACGTCACCCCCGGCACCTTGAGCAAGGACTTCTCGACACGCGCCACGCAGGATGCGCAGGTCATGCCTTCGATATCGATGGAAATCGGCTTGTTATGGACGTGTTCGTTCATGGGTTTTACCTCGTCCTCAAGCATATAAGGGTTCCCATGATGGGAAGGTCAAGGGGGGATTTCGAGAAATCGTCTCACCGCGGCTTTGGTTCAGAAAGCGTAGTCGACACCCTCCCCCTTGAGGGGAGGGATCAAGGGAGGGGGTGAGTCACGGGCACCGCACTCTCGGAGGGACACCCCCCTTCCTGCTCGATTGACTGACTTAGCAAACGCTAAGTCCTATCTCGCTTCCCTCCCCTCAAGGGGGAGGGTGGACGACTGAGGGATTTGCGACGCGCCCTCCTTCGACGGACTCAGGACGGTTCGAGGCTCGTCGAAGGAGGGCATGGCAGGCGGATCGAGTTTGCTGGGCGTCTGGGCCATTCGGGCCTAGCCCTCATGGCCCTGCGACCTGAAATCGCTTCACTGGAGCGATTTCGCGCGGGCGCCGGTCGCAAGTGCGGCAGGATGGCACTGCGACAGTTCTGCAGGTTAAACTGTTGGTCGGACGGGCCTATATCGGGGGCGTCAGGAGGCGATTGCCATGCAGCCCGTCCGCAACGACATTCACAATTCCGAACTTCCCGTGCTCTGCCAGAGTTGCGAGTCCCGTCATCAGGGGATTTGCGGCGCGTTGACCCCCGAGCAATTGCTCGCGCTGTCGCGCCACACCCGCCGAACCCATCATGAAGCAGGCGACGAACTGCTCGCCGATGCCGAGCCGATCACCAGCTACGGCAATGTGCTGCGCGGCGTGGTCAAGCTGTCAAAAGTGCTCGAAGACGGCCGCCAGCAGGTGGTGGGGCTGCAGTTTGCGCCTGATCTGCTGGGGCGGCTGTTTGCCAATGAAAGCCGGGTGACGGCCGAAGCGGCCTCCGACGTCGATCTCTGCATGGTGCCGAAATCGGCCATGGAAGCGTTGGTGCGCGAGAACCCGGCGCTGGAGCATCGCGTGATGCTGCAGACCCTGCGCGAACTCGACGAAGCCCGCGACTGGATGGTGACGCTGGGCCGCAAGACCGCTGCCGAAAAGGTCGCAAGCTTTCTCTATCTCATCGCCAGCCACATCGATCCGACGCAGGAGGAAGTCACCACCTTCGACCTGCCGCTTAGCCGCGCCGATATCGGCGACTTCCTTGGCCTGACCATCGAAACCGTCAGCCGCCAGATGAGCAAGCTCAAGGCGGATGGGGTGATCGAGATCGAGAATTACCGGCATGTGTCCGTGCCGGATGTGGCGCGGTTGAGGGTGCGCTGCGGGTAGGCTTTGTGCCACGCCCTCGTGGTTCGAGGCTTTGCGAAGGGCAAAGCACCTCACCATGAGGGCTGTTGAAACCTTGAGCTAAAAGTAGCCCTCATGGTGAGGTGCGAGTTCTTACGAGCCTCGAACCCCGAGGGCGTGGCACTACCCCAACATCCCGTTCCGCATTGTCAGTACCCGATCCATGGTGCCCTCAGGGATCGCGGCGTGGGTAACGACGATTACCGTCCGCCCACGCGCGGCTACGCGCAGCGTTTCGAAAAAGGCCAGTTCGGCGGTGCGGTCGAGCCCGGTTGTGGGCTCGTCGAGCAGCAGGATGCTTGCGTTCGATAGCAACACCCGCGCGAGGCAGAGACGACGGGCCTGGCCGGTTGAGACCGTGCGGCCACCTTCGCCGATGAGCGTATCGAGGCCGCCGGGCAGGGCGCGGACGAAGTCGGCAATGCCAGCGGCAGTGAGAGCCGACCAGAGGGCGTCGTCATCGGCGTCCTCGCGCGCGATCAGCAGATTGGCGCGGATGGTGTCGTTGAACAGGGGGCTGTCCTGGCTGAGGAGCGCCATGCTGGCGTGAATATCGGACTGCTGCAGCGTCGCCAGCGGCGCGCCGCCGAGCGAAATCGTGCCCAATTGCGGATCGGCCAGCCGCAGGAGCAGTGTGAGCAGGCTCGACTTGCCGATACCGCTGGGGCCGATGATGGCGACATGTTCGCCCGGTTTGACCGTCAGGTCCAGATTACTCAGCACCGGCGGGCCACCATAGCCGAAGGTCACATCGGTCAGAGTGATGGTGGTATCGGCGGGCAACTCGGCGGGCATGGCCGGATCGACCACGCGCAGCGGGCTTTCGGCGATATCGGTGAGGCGCTCGGCGGCGGCCATTGAGGTCGTGAGCTTGCCGACGCTGCGGACGATGGCGTTGCTGGCCTCGAAGCTGCCCATGATGGCGAGCAGGAGGCCGGCCAGGACGGGGCCATCGACACTACCGGCAGAGAAGGCCGCGAGGCCAAGATAGATGGAGCCGGCCAGGGCGATGGCGGCTAGAGCCTGCACGCCGAAGGCGGCGATGCCGGTGAGGGTGGCGAGGCGGCCCTTGGCTTGGCTGAGACGCTTGGAAGTGTCGACGAAACCGGCCTGCGCTAAGCCGAGCACGCCGAACACCGTGAGATCGGCATGGCCCTCGATACCGTCGAGCACGCTGGCGCGGGCATCGGCGGCGCGGGTAACAACATCGCGACCGGCGCGGCGGCTGATCAGGACCAGCCCGGCGGGGACCATCAAGACAGCGGCAGCAAAGCAGAGGCCATAAAGCAGGGCGGCGCTGGGCAGGAGCCAGGCAAGGACGCCGGTCAGCGAGCCGCCGATCAGGACGGCAGCGGCGACGGGGCCTATAGCGACGAGGAAGGCGGTGTCGAGCGCATCGACATCGGCGGTGAGGCGGCTGACGAGATCGCCGTGGCGCAGGCTGCGGTCGGAGAGGGGCAAGCGCGGGAACAGGCGGGCAAACAGCCAGCCGCGCAGATCGGCCAATAGGCGCAACGTGGCGTCATGACCGACGAGGCGTTCGCCATAGCGCGCAAGAATGCGGATGAACGAGAAAGCGCGCACCAGCGACGAAGGCACGAAGAGATTGAAGGCGAGGCCTGCAGTGGTGAGCGCGGCGGAGGTGATGAACCAGCCAGAGGTGCCGAGCAGCGCGACGCCTGCCGCGAGCGTGATCAGCGACAGCAGCAAAGCCAGCAGGAAGCCCTTGGACTGGCTGGCAAACAGGGCGCGGAAGGTCAGTAGGGACTTCATCCGACGTTACTCCGTTTGCGGGCGGGCAGGGGCGTGGGCAGCAGCGCCTCGCCAGCAATGCGCCAGGCCTTGTCCATCCGCGCCGCGACGGCGAGCGAATGGGTGACGATGATCAGGGTGCGGCCGCGCGCGAACTGCTTGAGCTCGTCGAGCACATCCTGCTCCAGTTCGGCATCGAGATGGGCGGTTGGTTCATCGAGGAGGATCAGCCCCGGATCGCGCAGGTAGATGCGAGCCAGCGCAATGCGCTGCGCCTGACCGCCGGAAAGGCCGAGGCCACCTTCGCCCAGCATTGTGTCGAGCCCGTCGGGCAGGGCGTCGGCAAAGTTTGCGACATGGGCATGCTCGGCGGCGCGGCGGATGTCCTCGGTCGACGCACCGGGGCGGGCGAGGCCGATATTGTAGGCCAGCGACCCCGCGAAAATGCGCGGTTTCTGGCCGAGCATGGTGACGCTGTTGCGCAGCTCCGCCTCCGGAAAATCCGCGAGCGGACGATTGCCAAGGGTAATGTCGCCGCCATGATCGCGCAGGCGGGCAATGGCTTCGAGCAGGGTCGATTTGCCAATGCCGCTGGGGCCGAGAATGGCGATGTGCTCGCCGGGAGCGACGGTGAGGGCGGTGTTGGCTAGAATGACGCGGGCATGATCGGGCGTACGCAGGGTCAGGTTGGTGAGCGTGACCGCCAACGCGTCGTTTGCTTCACGTCGTCCTTGGGGGAGAGATAGAGGGGCCTTTTCCTGGTTAGATGCTGGGGAAGGCCCCCTCACCCGACCCAAGAGGGTCGACCTCTCCCCCAAAGGGAGAGGTGAAGACAGCGGGCCAAGCTGGGCTTCGATTTCGCCGATGGCGGCTTTGGCCGAGGCGCGGTCGTGATAGTGGGAGGCGAGCAGGCGCAGGGGACTATAGACCTCGGGCGCCATCAACAGCAGGAACAGGCCCAGTTCCAGCGTCAGCGGCGTTGAGCGCAGATGCAGGAACTCGATGAAGGTCAGGCCGACATAAAGCGCGATCCCGGCGACGCCGAGCGCCGCGAAGAATTCCAGCACGGCGGAAGAGAGGAAAGCGATCCGCAACACGCGCAGGGTGCGGCGGCGCAGCTCGTCGCTGGCGGCGACAATGCCCGCCGTTTCTGCCTCGGCACGTCCGAACAGTTTTAGCGTGGTTAGGCCGCGCAGCCGATCAGCAAAGCGGCCGGTGAGCAGCGACAAAGCACGGGCCTGCTTGCGGGTGGCGATTTGTGCGCCCCAACCGGCCAGCGCCATGAACACCGGAATGAGCGGCGCGGTGACGAGGAACAGGATCCCCGCGACCCAATCGACCGGGAAGATGACCACTCCAAAGGCGATGGGCAGGAAGGTGGCCTGGATCATCGCCGGCAGATAACGCGCGAAGAATCCATCCAGCGCTTCGACCTGATCGATGAGGGCGGACGATGCCGCGCCCGATTGCGGTTGCTCGGCGGTGCGGGGCGAGCGGGCGAGCAGATTGGCAAACAAGGCGGCGCGGACGCTTTGCTTGATGGTTTCGGCTGCGGCGGTGCCGGCGCGATCACCGATGGCGGCGAGGGCGGCGCGGGTGATCAGCAGGCCGAGAATAAGGAGGATTGCGGGCGTCAGCGTGTCGAGCGCTGCCCCGGATTCGATGGCGCGGCCCAGCACGTCGGCGAGGGTCCAGGCTTGCCAGATGAGCAGGGCGCCGCCGAGCAGCGGCGCGCCGATGGCCAAGGGGAGCCACGGTCCGGCGCGTCGGCTCAGGCCGCTGAGGGTCTTGCCGTTCTGGCGGTCGGTGGTGGTCATGATGGGTTCCGCATGTGCCGGACTGTACCCTCCCCGCAGGGGGAAGGGAGCCGGTGGGCGTATGCGGCGACAACTGAAATGCACATACGCGTTCTTTATCTCACCGTACTCGACATGCCCTTGATCTGAATCAAGGCATGATCGAAGCTCAAAGAGCATAGGGTAGCCAGTGACGGCGCCGACTCGGGCGCTGCCAACCATAGGGGCAGTAGCGCCATGATCGACATGACCGTTGTCGAACTCTCGCGGTGGCAATTCGCCGCCACCGCCATGTATCATTTTATTTTCGTACCGCTGACTATCGGCCTGTCCGTGATGATCGCCATCATGGAGAGCGTTTATGTGATGACGGGCCGTGAGGTCTGGCGCAAGGCGACCCTGTTCTGGGGCACGCTGTTCGGCGTCAATTTCGCCATGGGCGTGGCCACCGGCATCGTGATGGAATTCCAGTTCGGCATGAACTGGAGCTATTACAGCCATTATGTGGGCGACGTGTTCGGCGCGCCGCTGGCCATTGAAGGGCTGATGGCCTTCTTCATGGAAGCGACCTTTATCGGCCTGTTTTTCTTTGGCTGGGAACGCCTGAGCAAGGTGGGCCACCTGGTCGTGACTTGGCTGATGGCGCTGGGTGCGAACTTTTCGGCACTATGGATTCTGGTGGCCAATGGCTGGATGCAGAACCCGGTCGGCGCCAAGTTCAACCCCGACACCATGCGCATGGAAGTGACCGACTTTATCGCGGTGATCTTCAATCAGGTGGCGCAGGCCAAGTTCGTGCACACCGTCAGCGCCGGCTATGTCTGCGGCGCGGTATTCGTTTTTGCGGTTTCGTGCTTCTTCCTGCTGCGCGGCAAGCATGTCGAACTGGCCAAGCGCTCGATGGTGGTTGCGGCCAGCTTTGGTCTGGCTTCGGCGCTGTCCGTTGTCGTGCTGGGTGACGAAAGCGGCTATGTCGCGACTGAACACCAGAAGATGAAGATCGCGGCCATGGAGGCCAGCTATCACACCGAGCCGGCTCCGGCGCCGTGGACCATTTTCGCACTGCCCGGACCTGATGGCGGCGCCCCGACCTGGTCGATCCAGATCCCGTGGGTTGGTGGCCTGATCACCACGCGTTCGCTCGACCAGCAATTGCCCGGCATCGACGAACTCGTCGAACACGCCCAGACCCGCATCCGCTCCGGCATGGTTGCCTATGACGCGCTGCAGGAAATCCGGGCCGATGGCAGCAATGCCGCCGCGCGCCAGGTGTTCGACGAGCATTGGGCGGACCTTGGCTATGGCCTGCTGCTCAAGATGTATCGTGAAGACGTCGGCAACGCGACCGACGAACAGATCGCGATGGCGGCAGCCGACACCGTGCCAGACGTATGGCCGCTGTTCTGGACCTTCCGCATCATGATGGGGCTAGGCTTCTTCTTCATCGCCTTCTTCATCGTCTGGTTCTACCGCGCCACACGCGGCTGGCTGGACACCAACCGGACCATGCTGTGGATCGGCTTTGCGACGCTGCCGCTGCCATGGGTGGCCATCGAATCCGGCTGGTTCATCGCCGAATACGGGCGACAGCCTTGGGTGGTAGAGGGCGTGTTGCCGACCTTCTATGCCGCGTCGGGTCTCCATTTCTGGGACCTCGTGATCTCGCTGAGCTTCTTTGTGGCGCTCTATTCCGTGCTGCTGATCATCATGATCATGCTGATGGTCAAGATCATCAAGGCGGGGCCACAGGACAAGCTGTTTACCGCTGCCGATGAAGGCGATGACGAAGACTTTGTCGTCGCGGCCCTTCCCGCCACACCCGCCAACAAGGAGCTCGGATCGTGAACACTATTCCACTCGACTACGAAACCCTGCGCCTGATCTGGTGGCTTCTGCTCGGCGTTCTGCTGATCGGCTTTGCCATCATGGGTGGCCGCGATATGGGCGTCGGCGCGCTGCTGCCTTTCGCCGCCCGCACCGATGAAGAACGCCGCGTGCTGCTCAACATGGTCGGACCGACCTGGGAAGGCAATCAGGTGTGGCTGATCCTGGGCGGCGGCGCCATCTTTGCGGCCTTCCCGCCACTCTATGCCGTCAGCTTCTCCGGCTTTTATCTGGCGATGATCGTGATCCTGCTGGCGCTGATCCTGCGGCCTGTCGGCTTCAAGTTCCGCGGCAAGATCAAGGATGATCGCTGGCGCGCCGTGTGGGACTGGGCCCTGTTCGTCGGCGGCTTCGTGCCGGCGCTGATCTTTGGCGTGGCGGTCGGTAACGTGCTGCTCGGTGCACCATTCCATCTCGATAACACCATGCGTGCCTTCTATGTCGGCAACTTCTTCGGTCTGCTGACGCCATTCGCCTTGCTGTGCGGACTGGTGAGCCTTGGCATGATCGTGACACAGGGTGCTGCCGTCATCGCCGGCCGGGCCGTGGGTGATCTCGCAGTTCGCGGTCGCCAATACGGCATCATAGCGGGCATCTCGACCATCGTGCTGTTCGCACTGGCGGGCGTTTGGATCGCGCTGGGCATTGATGGCTACACCATCACCAGCGTCGTCGACGGCAATGCGGCGATCAACCCGCTGGCCAAGACGGTGGAACTGACGCGTGGCGGTTGGATGGCCAATTACGGCATCTATCCCTGGATGATCGCGGCACCGGTAATCGGCTTTGTCGGACTGCTCGTGGCGGTGATTGGCTTCCAGGCCCGGTGGCGCCTGATGACCCTGCTGGCATCGAGCACTGCCATCTTCGGCATTGTCTCGACGGCGGGCCTGTCGTTGTTCCCATTTTTGCTGCCGTCGTCGACGGTGCCAGTATCGAGCCTGACGCTGTGGGATGCCTCGTCGAGCCACCTCACGCTGTTCATCATGCTTCTGGTGACCTGCTTCTTCCTACCCATCATCATCGCCTACACCGCCTGGGTGTTCCGCGTGATGCGTGGCCCGGTGACGACGCAGTCGCTCGAAAAGAACCCCAACGCTTATTAGGAGACGCTCATGTGGTATTTTTCCTGGATTTTGGGCGTTGGCCTGGCCTGCAGCTTCGCCATTCTGAACGCCATGTGGTTTGAAATGCGCGAGGATCGGCGAATCGCGCATGAAGAAGGGCGCGAACCGACCCAGCGCTAGCGCATGGCTCTTTACCAGATGGTCAAGAATTGATTAACGCGGGTGCCGAGCAATCGGCGCCCGTTTTCTCTTTTAAGTGCAATGGCTTGAGCCGGGTCATGCCTGCCAATTGTGCACCCGGCATTACCCGTCACATGAAGCGAATATGAACGGTCTGCCTCTTTTGTTTGCACGTAGTGCATAACGGATGTGCACAGAGTCCACCTTCTAATCACGACGGGCCGGGTCTACATAGAGGTCATCAAACGAAGGGGAACCGAAATGAACATCCGCCAGAAAATCGCACAGTTTGCTCAGTATCAGCGCACGATCCGCGAGCTTAACGCTCTCGACGCTCGTCAGCTCAATGATCTCGGCATCACCAAGGGCGACATCAAGAACATCGCTCGCGGCACCTATACTAACTGAAACTAGCCTGCCGTATCAGACTTGAGATGAAGGCGTCCACTTGGGCGCCTTTTGTCTTTTCTGGGGTCTGTTTTTGTTGAGGGTATTCTTCACCTCTCCCTTCGGGGGAGAGGTCGGCGCGTAGCGCCGGGTGAGGGGGCCTTTGGCATGCGCCTCACCCAGTAAAGGCCCCCTCACCCGACCCCAAAGAGGGTCGACCTCTCCCCCAAGGGAGAGGTGAAGCGCTACCGGATCAAGTCCGCCGCCAGCCCACCAAGCACCGCTACCAGATCGTCCGGCTTCATCCGGATCTGCAATCCACGCTGGCCGCCATTGAGGAAGACCTCCTCCTCCAGCGTTGCCAGTTCTTCGACGGCCGTAGGCACCGGCTTCTTCTGCCCAAACGGGCTGATCCCGCCCACCTTGTAGCCCGTCAGTCGTTCCGCATCGGCCGGCTTCATCATATGGGCCGACTTGCCGCCGAACGCGGCCGCCAGCTTTTTCATGTTCACTTCCTCGTCCGACGGCACGACGACGCAAACCGGCCTGCCATCGACTTCGGCCATCAAGGTCTTGAGGACGATCGAGGGCGACACGCCCATGGCGTCAGCCGCCTGCAGCCCAACGCGGTCCGCGTCCGGGTCGTAGTCATAGGTGGCGGTTGCGAAGGCGACACCGGCCTTGGTGAGGGCGAGAGTGGCGGGCGTGGTTTTGGACATGGAATGGTCTGAACAATGCTTAGGACGTGAGGACAAATCCTAGCACAGCGTCCTTACGGTGGAAGCGATAATCCAGCCAGACGCCGCGCGTTGCACTACCGCCCCCGCTGCACCATGCGCCCTTCGGTCGCCCCGATATCGCGCAGCAGATGCGGCGAGGAATGGATCAGGTCAATCGTGGTTTGCCGGCGCTTGCGCTCGGAATTGTTAAAGCGTGGCCAGTGCAGCACCGGGAGGCGAAATGGCGTGGTGAGGGACTTGGTGAGGGCTGTCATGGCTATGACCACCCTTATAGAGGATGGCTCCTGCATCATTGTTCGTGCGGCCAAAATGACTGGAATTACGCGCCATATCCAACTAATGCTCAGTGGGTACGCATAAGGAGGTTTGATGCATGAGCGCTCTCCCGCCTCTGACGGCCGTGCGGGCCTTCGAGGCCGTTGCGCGGCATCTGAGCTTTACCAGGGCGGCCGAGGAACTGGGCATGAGCCAGGCAGCGGTCAGCTATCAGATCAAGATTTTGGAGGAGCGCGTCGGCACGCCGCTATTCCTGCGCAAGCCTCGCCAGATTGCGTTGAGCGAGGTCGGAGCCAAACTGGCGCCGCAGGTGGAACAGGCGTTCGAGCTGATGCGCACCGCTTTCGCCGACACGCGCGGCGAGGTGAGCAATCTGCTGTCCATCACGTCCGTGCCGACCTTTGCCAGTCAGTGGTTGGCGCAGAACCTTGGCCTGTTCCAGATCGCCCATCCCGATATTGCCGTGCGGCTGGATAGCTCCAGCGGCCTGGTGGACCTGGTGCATGACCAATTTGACATCGGTATCCGCACGCTGCCCTCGCCGCAATCGGTGGGCATTGTCTCGCATTTACTACTGAAAGCCGATTTTTCGCCGCTGCTCAGCCCAAAACTGGCCGAGACGATCGGGGGCGTCAAAAAGCCCGAGGACTTGCTGAAACTGCCCGTTCTCGATCCGGAGGATGAGTGGCTCGATCTGTGGTTCGCGACGGCGGGCGTGCCGGGCTACACGACCGAGGGACGGCCATTGAGCATGCTGGGACTGCAAAGCCTGTTGGGTGCGGCGGCCATGGCGGGCCGTGGCGTGGCCATGCTGACGCCGGCCTTCTTCCGCGACGAGATTGCCTCGGGGCGACTGATCCAGCCGTTTCCACTGCTGGCGTCGGCGGGCTGGGGCTATTATCTCGTCTATCCCGAAAGCCGCCGCAATGCGCCCAAGATCAAGCGCTTTCGCGACTGGATGCTCGAGGCGACCAAGCCCCTGCGCGGCGAGAGCTAGAAGATCGTGCGGTCGCGGCCGACGATTTCGGCAAGAAACTCCGCCACCAGCGCCACGCGGCGAATGGAGCGCAGGTCTTCATGCACGACGGTCCAATAGCTGCGGGTGACAATGTGCTGGGGCAAAATCGGCACCAGCCCGGCGTCGCGGCTAGCCATGAAGGCATGGAGGATGCCGATGCCCGCACCGGCCCGCACCGCCTCGGTCTGCCCCATGGCCGAGGACACGGCTAGGGTGGAGCGCCAGCCCTTGAGGAATTCGGCGGTGTAATCGAGCGAGGCGGTATAGAGCAGGTCTTCGACATAGCCGACGAGGCTATGATGCGCGAGATCGCTGGCCGAGGCAGGGACGCCCTTGCGGTCGAGATAGCTTTGCGCGGCGTAGAGGCCCAGCCGGTAGTCGGTCAGCTTGCGGGCGACCAGTCGCCCTTCGCGCGGTCGCTCCAACGTGACGGCGATGTCGGCCTCCCGGCGCGATAGCGAAAAGGCGCGGGGAACCGGGACCAGTTCAACGCGGAGGCCCTTGTGGCGCTCGGTGAGTTCACCCAGTCGCGGGGCGAGGAAGGCAACGCCGAACCCGTCCGGCGCGCCGACGCGCACGGTGCCTTCAATGGCGCTATCGGCGCCGGCAGATTCACTTGCGGCCAGCATGGCGCTTTCCATGCGTTCGGCATGGACGAGGAAGCGCTCGCCCTCGCCAGAGAGTTCGGAGCCGTTGGTTTTGCGGGTGAACAGCTTGCTGCCGAGTGCGACTTCCAGTGCGGTGAGGCGGCGGGCGACGGTGGCGTGGTTGAGATTAAGCGTTTTGGCCGCGCCGAGAATCTGGCCGCTACGGGCTACGGCGAGGAAAATGCGGGCGTCGTCCCAGTTCATGTGTGGTCCTCTGAGGCATCGGAGTACCCTTCGCACTATAATCTACGCACAACAGATGCAAAATCTATCGCGTTGAACGTCATCCTTCGTAGCGCGCATGATGCCGTCAAACAAGGAGAGAGAACCATGCGCACCATTGGACATTTCATCGACGGCGTCGAAACATCGGGCAATAGCGCCGCGTTTCAAGACGTGTTCAATCCGGCGACCGGCGAAGTGCAGGCGCGGGTGGCGCTGGCGACCGAGGCCGATCTCGATGCCGCCGTGGATTCTGCCGCCGCAGCACAGCCCGGCTGGGCCGCGACCAACCCACAGCGTCGGGCGCGGGTGTTCTTCAACTTCGTGGCGCTGATCAATCGCGACATGCAGCAACTCGCCGAACTGCTCAGCGCCGAGCACGGCAAGACGGTGGAAGACTCCAAGGGCGACATTCTGCGCGGGCTGGAAGTGGCCGAATTTGTTGCTGGTGCGCCGCATCTGCTCAAGGGCGAATTCACCGACGGGGCAGGGCCGGGGATCGACATGTATTCCATGCGCCAACCGGTCGGTATCGGCGCGGGGATTACCCCGTTCAACTTCCCGGCCATGATCCCGCTGTGGATGCTGTCGCCGGCGATTGCGGCGGGCAATGCGTTTATCCTCAAGCCATCCGAACGCGACCCATCCGTGCCGGTCAAGCTGGCGCAGCTGGCTATTGAGGCGGGACTGCCCAAGGGCATCCTCAACGTCGTGCATGGCGGCAAGTCGGTGGTGGATGGCATTCTGCATCACCCTAAGATCGAGGCGATCAGCTTTGTCGGCTCGACCCCGATTGCCCGCTACGTCTATGCAACGGCGGCAGGCGAGGGCAAGCGCGTGCAGGCCTTTGGCGGCGCCAAGAACCACATGATCATCATGCCCGACGCAGACATGGACAAGGCTGCCGACGCCTTGATGGGCGCAGGCTTCGGCTCGGCTGGCGAGCGCTGCATGGCGGTTTCGGTGGCTGTGCCGGTGGGCGCGGAAACGGCTGATCGGATCGTTGCTGCGCTCAAGCCCCGTATCGACGCGCTCAAGGTTGGTCCAGCGAGTGACAAGGCCAGCGAAATGGGTCCTGTGATAACCAAGGCGGCCAAGGAGCGGATCAATGCGTTGGTCGAAAAGGGCGTGGAGCAGGGCGCAACGCTTGCCGTCGATGGGCGCGGCTTTAGCCTGCAGGGCTATGAAAATGGCTATTTCGTCGGGCCGACGCTGTTCGACCATGTCACCGCCGACATGGACATCTATCAGGAAGAAATCTTCGGGCCGGTGCTCAGCGTGGTGCGGACCACCACCTATGAGGAGGCGCTGAAGCTGACCATGGATAACCCCTATGGCAATGGCACGGCCATCTTCACCCGCGACGGCGACGCGGCGCGCGACTTTGCGGCGCGGGTCAATGTTGGCATGGTCGGCATCAACGTGCCGGTGCCGGTGCCACTGGCCTATCACAGCTTCGGCGGCTGGAAGGCGAGCTCGTTCGGCGATCTGAACCAGCACGGCACGGACGGGATCAAGTTCTGGACCAAGACCAAGACGGTCACCGCGCGCTGGCCGAGCGGGATCAAGGACGGGGCCGAGTTTCAGATGCCGACGATGAAGTAGAGCGGCCTTCACCTCTCCCCTTGGGGGAGAGGTCGGCGCGTAGCGACGGGTGAGGGGGCCTTTTCTGGGCTGGGTGCGAGACGAAGACCCCCTCACCCGACTGAAGACAGTCTACCTCTCCCCCTGGAGGGAGAGGTGAGAAAGAGATGTCCTCAGATAATCCCGCCCGAACCGCCTTCTACGGCCGGGCGGATATCTGCGACCTTGGCGCGGTAGCCGGCGGCGCGGTAGGTGCCGAGCAGGTCGATGGCGCCGCCTTTGTCGAGGCGCGACATGGCCAGGATTGGTTCGACATCGGTGCGGTAGGCGACGCGAAGAGCCTGGGTTGCGGCCAATGCGTCGTTGCTTTCCTGCGCCGCTTTGAGGGCTTCGCGATCTACCAGCAAAGCCTGCGCATAGGCCCGCTGCACGTCGCTGGCCGACAGCATCAGCGACTCGATGGGGTCGGTGACGTTGTGGGATTGGTCCAGCATATGGGCCGGATGGAAGTCGGCATCATTGGTCTCGATATCGACCAGTTCATTGAAGACGAGGAACAGGCGGTAGGGGTCGATGGCGCCAGCGTCGAGGTCGTCGTCGCCATATTTGCTGTCGTTGAAATGAAAACCGCCAAGCTTGCCGAACTGGGCCAGGCGGGAGACGATCATCTCGATATTGACGTTGGGCGCATGGTGGCCGAGATCGACGAGGCAATAGGCCTTGTCGCCCAGTTCCTTGGCGATGATGTAATTGGTGCCCCAGTCCTGCACGACCGTGGAGTAAAAGGCCGGTTCGTACATCTTGTGTTCGGTATAGACGCGCCAGTCATCGGGCAGGGCGGCGTAAATTTCCTTGGCTGAGTCCAGATAGTGCTCGAACTGGTTGGCGAAATTGACCTGACCGGGGAAATTGGAGCCGTCGCCAAGCCAGATCGTCAGGGCCTTGGAGCCGAGGGTCTTGCCGATCTCGATGCATTCCAGATTGTGCTCGATGGCCTGCTGGCGGGTCGCCGCGTCGGCCGCCGAAAGCGAGCCGAACTTGTAGGACTGAAGCTGCCCCTTGGCGTCCGAGAAAGTGTTGGAATTCATCGCGTCAAAGCCAAGGCCGAAGCGCGATGCTGCCTGCTGGAGACGATTGGGGTCGGCCTTGTCCCATGGGATGTGCATGGAAACGGTGTTGGTGGCCTGGGTGAGCTGAGCGATGACGGCGCAGTCTTCGATCTTGTCGAAGATGTCGCGCGGTTCGCCCTTGCCTGGAAAACGGGCAAAGCGTGTGCCGCCGGTGCCGACGCCCCAGGAGGGGACGGCGATGTTGAACGCAGCGACCTTGGCCTTGATGGCGTCAATCGAAATGCCGCGCCGGTCCAGGCGCTCGCCGAGGGTATCATAGTCGACATTCAGGTCCGCCAGATGCTTGGCGTTTTCGGCTTCGACGACAGCTGGATCGATGATTTTGTCGGTCATGTTGGGGCTCCTCCCGAATGGCCTCTCCACCGAAAAGGCCCCCTCACCGGCCCAAGAGGGCCGACCTCTCCCCCAAAGGGAGAGGTGAAGAGGCGCTCGATGCCCACCTCTCCCTTTGGGGGAGAGGTCGCCGCATAGCGGCGGTGAGGGGCCTTGTTATTTTTTTCGGCGAGAGAACCTCCCCGATGCTGACTACCGCGTGAACGACTGGGCGTTGCCCGCGTCTACGTTGATGATGTTGCCGGTGGATTTCGCTGAAGCGTCCGAGGCGAAGAAATAGATCGCTTCGGCGATGTCTTCGGGGAACACCGATCGCTTGAGCATCGAGCGTTCGCGATACATTTCCTCAAGGCCATCCTTGTCGGTCTTGTAGGTCGAGGCGCGCTGCTCAAGCCATTCGCCGGCCCAGATCTTGGAGCCACGCAGCACGGCGTCTGGATTGACGGTGTTGACGCGGATTTGCTCGCTGGCGCCTTCAAGGGCCAGACAGCGGGCGAGGTGGATTTCGGCGGCCTTGGCGGTGCAATAGGCCGAAGCGTTTGGCGAAGCGGCAAGGCCATTCTTGGAGGCAACGAAGACGACATTGCCGCCGATCTTTTGCGCGCGGAACAGGCGGAAGGCCTCGCGGGAGACGAGGAAATAGCCCGTGGACAGGATGTCCATATTCTTGTTCCACAGTTCGAGCGTCGTTTCTTCGATCGGCGCCGAGGAGGCGAGGCCGGCATTGGAAACCAGAATGTCGATGCCGCCGAATTCGACCACCGCATGGGCAAAGCCCGCGATAACCTGCTCTTCCTGCGTCACGTTGATCTTAATTGGGCGGACGAAGTCGGCGCCGAAGGCCTTGGAGAGTTCCTCATTGGCATTGGCCAGCGCGCTATCATCGATATCGGCGAGGACGACGCAGGCGCCTTCACGCAGGAGGCGCACGGCGGTGGCCTTGCCAATGCCGCCAGCGCCCCCGGTGACGAGTGCGATCTTGCCAGCAAGCGATTTTGGCTTGGGCATGCGGGCCAGCTTGGCCTCTTCAAGCAACCAATACTCGATGTCGAAGGCTTCCTGCTCGGGCAGGCCGACATAAGTCGAGACCGTCGAGGCGCCACGCATCACGTTGATGGCATTGACATAGAACTCGCCGGAAATGCGGGCGGTAGCCTTGTCCTTGGCGAAGGTAAACATGCCGACGCCCGGCATCAGATACACGACGGCATTCGGATCGCGAACGGCGGGCGAATTGTCGTGTTTGCAGCGGTCGTAATAAGCTTGGTAGTCGACCCGATAGGCAGCGATATCCGCGGGGATCTTTGCGACCACCGCATCCACATCGGGATTTGCCGGATCGAATTCGATCACCAGCGGGCGGATCTTGGTGCGCAGGAAATGGTCGGGGCAGGAGGTGCCCAGCGCCGCCAGCGGCCGCAAGTCCTTGGAATTGACGAATTCCAGCACGGCCTCGCTGTCGTCGAAATGGCCCGGCTTATGGCTGTCTTCCGAGATCAGGCCTCGGATTTTTGGCATCAGCTTGGCCGCAATGGCGCGGCGCTGCTCGGCGGGCAGCGACTGCACCGCTGCCCCACCAAAAATGGTCTTGCCTTCGGTCTGACCCTCAAACCACTCGATGGCCTGATTGATGATGCCGATGGTGGTTTCGTAGCAGTCCTTCGGCGTATCACCCCAGGTGAAGAGGCCGTGGCTTTCAAGGATCAGGCCCTTGGAATTGGGGTTCTCCTCGCAATATTTGCCCAGCCACAGGCCCAGTTCAAAGCCCGGCTTTTTCCAGGGCAGCCAGCCGATGGTGTCGCCGAAGATTTGGCTTGTGAGTTCCTTGGAGTTCTTCGACGCGGCGATCGCGATGATCGCGTCGGGGTGCATGTGATCGACAAAGGCGTGGTTCACATAGGCATGGAGCGGGGTGTCGATCGAAGCGGCGCGCGGGTTCAGGTTGAAGGTCGCATGGGGAAGGTAGCCCACCATTTCATCTTCAAATTCGAGGCCGCGATAGAGGCCCTTGAGCGCTCGCAGCTTGTCCATATAGAGGGTGGCGAAACCATCGAGCTTGATTGATGCGCTGTCACCGCCCGAACCCTTTACCCAGAGGACTTCAACATCCTGACCGGTCAGCGGGTCCTTCTGGATGATTTTGGAGGATGTATTGCCGCCACCATAATTGGTCACGCGCTTGTCCGAGCCAAGCAGATTTGACCGATAGACGAGGCGTTCCGGCTCGCTCATGGCGGCGGCCTTGGCGTCGTCCCAGAGGTTCGCGAGGCGCTTGGGCGCGGTGGTCGACATATAGACTCCTCCCGGAGGTAGTGAGATTGGATGATTGATGGGAGATGGCCACGGCCATCCATCACTGTCAATCACAAACAATCACGACCACGCATATATCGTCATCGGTTGTCGAATGTGACTGATGTGTGATTGACAGTGATTGAATTTGCTGTGAAGCATTGCGCCACGGAGATAGCTGCCTTGCACGAAACTGAACGCCAAAGAGTGATCGTCGCCGCCGTACAGACCCGGCCAGTGGTGACCGTTGCCGAGCTTTGCGATATGACGGGTTCGTCAGAAGCCACCATTCGCCGGGACATTGCGGCCCTGCATGTGCGGGGCGAACTGCGCCGGGTGCGTGGTGGGGCCGAGGCGGTCAATCCGCCCGAACAGGCCGCACTCATGGGGCGGCCATTTTCCGTCAACGAAACAATCAACATCGCTCAGAAGCGCGCGATTGCCCGCACGGCGGCCGAACTGTGCCGCGATGGCGAGCCGATCATCATCAATGGCGGCACCACCACCTATCAGATGGTGCACCACCTGACCGGGCGCCGGCTGAGCGTGTTCACCAATAGCTTCGCCATCGCCGAATTCCTCATCCACAACTCGCGCAACTCAGTCGTCATTCCGGGCGGCACGATCTATCGCGAGCAAAACGTCATCCTGTCGCCGTTCGGCGGCGTGGTCGCGAGCCACTTTTATGCCAAGCGCATGTTCATCGGCTGCCAGGGCATCGGCGAGCACGGACTGATGGAGGCCGACCCCATGATCGTCCAGTCCGAGCTGGGCTTGATCGGGCAGGCCGACGAGCTGATCGTTCTGGCTGACTCATCAAAGTTTTCGGGGAGATCGAGCCTCATCCTGTGCGGGCTCGACCGAATTTCCGCTGTCATCACCGACAGCGGTATCCGCGACGAAGACCGCCAAATGCTGGAAACAGTAGGCGTGCGGCTCATCGTAGCGGAGACAAGTGCCTTCAGCGAGCGTCAGGCAACGGTCGCGTGATGACCGGCGCTGTGCATCCACCAATCCTCTTCAAGATGTGGAGGCAGCGGGCGTGATTGAGGATGGGGATTACGAGAAGCACGCATTCAAGATGCTGCTTAATCCGGGGATGGCGGCTGAGTACAAGAAGCGCCATGACGAGATTTTTCCGGAGCTTGTCGACCTGCTGCATGAGGCGGGGGTGAGGGACTATTCGATCCATCTGGACGAAGAGACTGGCGTCTTGTTTGGCGTGCTGTGGCGGCGGCGCGATCATACCATGGCTGGGCTGCCCGCGACCGCGGTGATGCAGCGGTGGTGGGCGCACATGGCCGATGTGATGGCGACCAATGAGAAGAACGAGCCGGTGTCGGTGGATTTGGTGCCGATGTTTTGGATGAAGTAAGGGGGCGCGATAGCCCCGGGACACGCCCTCGTGGTTCGAGGCTTTGCGAGAGCAAAGCACCTCACCACGAGGACTACTTTGGGGTCAGTATTTCAGTAGACCTCATGGTGAGGTGGGAGCGCAGCGACCCTCGAACCACGAGGGCGTGGCAAGATCTCAGTCCTTCGGCTCGTGCGCTTTCCGCACCGCCCTTGCCATCAACCACACGGCCAGCACCACGAATGGCGCGGCGATCGACAGCGTCATGGTCTTGGGCCAGTGCAGTTCTTCGAGCGGGCCGGCGAAGGCGTAGCTGAGGATGCCGAGCAGGTAGTAGCTGATGGCGATGGTCGAGAGGCCCTCGACGGTGCGCTGCAGCAGGAACTGGCTGCGGGCGGTGGCAGCGATGCGGTCGAGTACGGCAGAGTTCTGGACCTGCATATCAACGCCGATGCGGACATTGAGCAGGCTGATGGCGCGCTCGGTCTTGCCGGCGAGCACGTTGATGCGCTTTTCCATGGCGCGGCAGGTGGCAAGACCCGGATCGACGCGATTGCCGATGTAGTGCGTCAACGTCGAGCCGCGCGTGGTGCCGCTTTCACGCAGGCCGCCGAGGCGGGTCCGCAGAATGTCGCCATAGGCGTGGCCGGCGGCGAAACGATAGTCGAGCCGTTCGGCGAGCTGGCCGGAGCGCACGGAAAGGGTGTGCAGCGCCGTCAGCGCCTCCTGCACGGCCGATAGCGTTACGGCTTCCGACAGGCCCTCAAGCAGTTCAGTCAGTTCGTTCTCGATGACGCGCAGTTCGGGCGACGCCTCACGCGCCAAAGGCAGGCCGAGCAGGGCCATGGTGCGGTAGGTTTCGACTTCCAGCAGGCGCCGGGCAATGATCGAGCGGCGCAGGCCGGAGAGGTTGCCGGCGGCCAGTTCGAAGCGGGTGAACTTGTCGGCGTCGGGCACAAAGTCGGTCGCGACCTGGCCTTTGCCGTTTTCGATGTCGGCGAGGCACAGGCTGGCCAGATTAAAGCCCGGCACCAGCCGGTCGGGAATGGTGCTGTCGGCGATGATGTCGATGCGCATGGCGCCGATCAGCAGGCCGTCGCCAAGCGCCTCAAGTCCCAGATCGTCCGGCCAGTTTTTCTTGTCGCCCAGATCTGTGCGCCAGGTGACGGTGACGAACTCGGTGTGAAATTCCCAGGTGACGTGGCGTGAGCCGCTGTCAAAGCTGTGCTGGCGGCTGGTCGGGGAAGGGGGCGCAACGCCACGGTCGGTGCAGATGGTTTCAAAGCGGCGAAACACATCCATCATCGCGCCGGGACGGGCGGGCATGACAAAGACCAGCCGACGCAGGCGGCATACATCTGGAATGATTTCGACCGGACGTGCGTGTACCTCCGCCATGACGGCGGCGCGATAGGGATGGTCTGCGGGCATAGTATTGATCAAGGATGAGAGCCCTCCATGAGCCCATTATGCCATTGAGGCGCGCGGCGCGCAGATTTGGCAATGAGACGTTAAGGCGCGCTACTTTCGTCGAGTAGTTCAATGATCGCGCGAGCGATGGTGGCATTGCCGTGTGGCCAGCACAGCCAGAAGCTCATGTCGTATTGTGGTCCGAGCGGCAATTGCCGGAGATCGCTGCGGATGCGGGTGACCGAGGCCTTGGGCAGGACCGAGAC
Organism: Devosia sp. 2618; assembly: GCF_040546815.1. Classification (NCBI taxonomy): domain Bacteria; kingdom Pseudomonadati; phylum Pseudomonadota; class Alphaproteobacteria; order Hyphomicrobiales; family Devosiaceae; genus Devosia; species Devosia sp. 2618. The sequence continues at coordinate 2,331,512 of NZ_JBEPOO010000001.1, read as the reverse complement.
AAAGCCGTGGTGCAGCACCAGATTGAGAATGACCGGAATGGAGTCGATCTCGATCAGCCGGACGGCATTGCGCTCGATATCGGTGAGGTGGTGATCGAGGATGCGATTGATCCGCTGACGCAGGCCGCTGCGGGCGCTGGGCACGGCCAGCGGCGCTGAGAGCAGGGCATCGGCGATGTTGGCGCAGCCATCGGGCACGCCGACCACGGCGAGCGAGGTCTGCGCCACCACCTGGCCATCAAACTCGGCAGGCAGGCGTTCTGTATCGAGGAAGGCCACGTCGAACAGGCCCGATTTTAGCCCTGCCAGCAGATCGTCGGCGGTTGTGGAGCTGACGAATAGTGGGGCGCGGGGGCGGGCTGCCAGCCACCGCGCCGCAAGGTTGGCCAGCATGCGCGCGATTTCGCTCTCGTAGCCGAGCGGGATCACCGATCCGAGGCGCGAGGTCGTTGCGGTTTTGCGGAAGCGTTCGTCCGATGCGCGGGAGAGTTTCTGCCACGCGGCCAGCAGTCGCTCGCAGATGGTCACCAGCCGTGCTCCTGCAGGCGTCACGGTCGAGCCGTCGGCGCCGCGCTCCAGCAGAGGCGAGCCGACAATGGTTTCAAGTTGAGCGATCTGGCGGGTCAATTGCGGTTGTCCCAGACCCATGCCGCGCGCCGCTTTGCGGATGCTGCCCTGACTGGTCACCTGCACAAATCGGTCCAGCGCTTCCAGCTTGATCGTGTGCGTCGGTGTGATGGCGCGGGCCATGTCGGAGGCGGCGGAAATCTCGGCCTCGAGGCGTACGGCCTCCAGTGTTGTCACCAGTCCCGAGCCCGCCCGCTCCACCAGACGAACCGAGATTTCCGCCTCGAAGCGGGATATGGATGCGGCAATGGTCGAGGCGGGGCGGGCCAGTTCGCGGGCGGCCGCGCGAATGCTGCCGAGCCGCAAAACGCTCTCCGTGGCAATGAGGGTAAATGTGTCCATTTGCTCACCATTGATGCAGGGGTGGTCTCTGCACACAGAAACCGCATAGCCTGTTCAATATTTGGGATATCCCATGTTTCCGAACTATCCAATAGCGTGTCCCTATGAATGAGCTGGCAAGAATGGTCCAAGGCGGTTCGATCACCCTCAGCGGTAAGCCGCTGAGCTTTTCCGACATTGCCCGCATTGGTGCCCGCCGGGCGCATCTGGTGGCCGACGATGCCGCCATGCAGCGCGTCGCCCAGGCCCGCATCGTGGTCGAACAGGCCATCGCCAATGGCCAGCCGGTATACGGATCGACCACCGGCGTTGGCGCGATGAAGGATGTCGAGTGGACGCCCGACCAGCTCGATGATTTCAACATGGGTCTGGTCCGCGCCCACCACTTCGGGACCGGCGAGGCGTTTTCCGGCGATATTGTCCGCACCGCCATGGCGATCCGGGTCAACATGGCGCTCACCGGCCGCGTCGGCTGCACCACCGATCTGGTCAATGCCTATCTGGCACTGCTGTCGGCTGATGTGGTGCCGGTCGTCCGCCGCACCGGCTCGATCGGGTGTGCCGACATTGGCTTGATGGGCCAGATCGGCGCCGTGCTCACCGGCTCGGGCGAAGCGGTGTTCGATGGCCATCGGCAACCCGCCAGCGAAGCGCTGAGCGCAGCGGGGCTCAAACCATTCCGGTTGGCGCCGCGCGATAGCCTCGCCTCAATTTCAACCAATGCCGTCGGTTACGCCGCCGCCGCGACCGCCATTCGCGAAGCCGCGGGCACCGTTCGCGTCATGCTGGCTACCGGTCTCACCACAGCCGGTGCCCTCGGCGCCTCGCGCGACCCGTGGAAAGCCGTGGCCCATGTCGGCACCGAGCGCGAAGCGGGCGTTGGCGCCTGGCTCTATTTCAACGCCAAGGGCTGGGACTGGCCCGACGCCACCCACATTCAGGACCCGCTATCGCTTCGCATGATGAGCCAGGTGTTTGCCACCGGCTTTGAAACGCTCGTCGCCGCTGGCAAGACCCTCCTGGCCGCAACCGGCCGCACCGATGATAATCCGGTGGTCGCGGGCGGGCAGGTGCTGACCTCGGGTGGTTCGTTGCCGCTCGATGTCACGGTGTTCCTGCAGACCGCGCAGCTCGGTCTCGCCCATATCGCGCGCAATTCGTTCAATCGCTGCGTGCTGCTCGGCAACGGCAATCGGCGTGGCCTGCCGGTCAATCTGGTGCAGCCTGGCGCCATCGCCACCGGCTTTGGCCCGATCATCAAGCTGGCCGGCGAACTGTTTGCCCGCGTGCTGACCATGACCAATCCGATTTCAGCCAATTCCATGGTCGTGGCAGGCGGCATTGAGGACGAAGCAACCTTCCTGCCGCTGGTGGTCGAGCGTTTCGAGCGCCAGGTGCTGGCACTGCGTCGTCTCGCGGCTCTGGAAGCTATGCTGGCCGCGCAGGCGATGGACATTTCCGGCGACCGTCCCGGCAACGTTCCGGGCATCATTTATGCCCTCGTGCGCAAGCATGCTGACACCTATTGGCAGGACCGCCCCCTATCGGCCGAGGTGGAGGCCATAGAACAGGCTTTGGCCTCTGACGAACTGATGAACGAACTAATTTCTCACTCAACGATTATGGAGTTGGACGAGTTTTTCGCTCTGGGCCCCGTTGGTTAGCATCAGCGTCCTCGCCCTATTCCGATAACAGGTTAGTTTAGGGACAGCCGGACCCACGGGGTTCGGAGAAAACGGAGAAACCAATGCGCCTCAAATCCACGCTTCTTAGCGCCGTCGCCGCGCTCGCCATTTCGGTGACCGCTGCCAATGCCCAGGTCGTCGTGTCGTCCAAGATCGACACCGAGGGTGGCGTTTTGGGTAACATCATCAAGCAGGTGCTCGAGTCCAACGACATTCCCGTCACCGACCGTATTCAGCTGGGCGGCACGCCCATCGTGCGCGAAGCCATCACGGCGGGCGAAATCGACATCTATCCAGAATATACCGGCAACGCCGCCTTCTTCTTCGACAAGGCAGATGATCCGATCTGGAATGACGCAGCTTCCGCTTATGCCGAAGCCGCAAAGCTCGATTTCGACGCCAACAAGATCGTCTGGCTGACCCCATCGCCAGCCAACAACACCTGGGCCGTCGCCATCCGCAACGATGTTGCCGAAGCCAACAATCTCAACACATTCTCCGAATTTGGTGCCTGGGTTGCCGGTGGTGGCGAGGTCAAGCTGGCTGCGTCTGCCGAGTTCGTGAACTCGCCTGCCGCGCTGCCAAAGTTTGAAGAAGTCTATGGCTTCAAGCTGACGCCGGATCAGCTGGTGACGCTTTCGGGTGGCGACACCGCCGCAACCATCGCGGCAGCTGCGCAGCAGACCAACGGCGTCAACGCCGCCATGGTTTACGGCACCGACGGCGGCATCGCTCCATCGGGTCTCAAGGTTCTGCAGGACGACAAGGGCGTGCAGCCCGTTTACCAGCCAGCGCCAATCATCCGCGAAGTTGTGCTGACCAAGTATCCCCAGATCGAAGAGCTGCTCAAGCCCGTCTTCGAAGGCCTGACGCTCGAAGTGCTGCAGGATCTCAATGGTCGCGTGCAGGTCGGTGGCGAAGCTGCCGCAACCGTCGCTACCGACTACCTGACCAAGGGTGGTTTTCTGAAGTAGCTCGACCGGGAGAGGGCACGATCTCGGCCATGCCGGGAGGCTGAACCCTCACCCTAACCCTCTCCCCTCAGGGGAGAGGGGACTGATCCGGGAAAGCCTCCCGCCGCGACGCCATTGACGGAGCACTGAGCCAGCATGAGCATCGCAGAAATATCGCATGCCCCATCCCGACCCAACTGGCTCGCCTTCGACAAGCTCGGCGTGTTGATTGCATTGATCGCCATCGCGGGGGCGCTGCTGCCCTTCGCGCTGTTCCGCGCCAACCGCATCGTGCCGGGCGAATCTCGGTCGATCCTCGAGGCATTGCCGACGCTGCCGATGGTCGTCCTGATCGCCATACTGCTCGTCGCCTACATCATCGCGCTGCTGCGCTTTCCGATCACGGCCAAACTCGTCGCTGGCTTTGTTGCCCTGGCAGCGCTGTTTGTGATGATCGGCATCTCGGCCACCTATCTCACCCCAGAGGGCGACACCTTTGCTCGCGTCTCACCCGGCGCCGGGTTCTGGCTGCTGGTTTTCGCCTTCGCGCTGCTGGTGACTGATGCCCTCACCCGGCTGCGTTTCGGCCCGTGGGTACGCATAGCCATTCTCGTAGCCGTTTCCGCCGCCATCGGCCTGCTGCTGTGGAGCGGTAGCTGGAATTCGCTGTCGATCCTCAAGGAATACAGTACCCGCGCCCCTGCCTTCTGGGCTGAAGCGCGCACCCATCTGGCGCTGGCCTTTGGCTCGGTGGCGATTGCCACCGTAGTTGGCGTGCCCATTGGCATCCTCTGCTACAAGGTCCGTCCACTGCGCGCGGGCGTGCTGAACGTCCTCAACATCGTTCAGACCATTCCGTCCATTGCTCTGTTCGGCCTGCTCATCGCGCCGCTGGCATGGGTCGCTGCCAACATTCCCGGCGCATCGGCCATCGGCATTTCCGGCATCGGCGCAGCCCCCGCTTTGGTCGCGCTGTTTGCCTATTCGCTGCTGCCCATCGTTTCCAATACGGTCGTTGGCCTGCAAAGCGTGTCACCTGCCGCCATCGATGCGGCCAAGGGCATGGGCATGACCGGCGCACAGCGCCTGTCGGCCATTGAACTGCCATTGGCATTTCCAGTGATCCTCACTGGCCTGCGCATCGTCTTGGTGCAGAACATCGGCCTTGCCACCATCGCTGCGCTGATCGGGGGCGGCGGCTTTGGCGTTTTCGTGTTTCAGGGCATCGGCCAGACGGCGATGGATCTGGTGCTGCTTGGCGCCGTGCCGACCGTGGCGCTGGCCTTCGCTGCCGCCGTGGTGCTCGACGCAATTGTTGAAATGACTTCACGCGGGGGACGCCGTCCATGATCGAAATCGACGACATCACCAAGACCTACGACCAGACCACGGTTGTCGATCATGTGACCCTGACCATTCAGCCACGCAGCATCTGCGTCATCGTGGGCACGTCCGGCTCGGGCAAGACCACGCTGATGCGCATGATCAACAAGCTGGTGACGCCCACCTCGGGCCATATCCGCATCGATGGTGAGGATATTTCCGGCATTCCGGCGTATGAGCTGCGCCGCCGCATTGGCTACGCCATTCAGGGCCACGGTCTTTTTCCGCATCGCACGGTGGGCCAGAACGTGGCGACCGTGCCCAAGCTGCTTGGCTGGGACAAGGCCAAGATTTCGGCCCGCGTCGATGAACTGCTGAGCCTGTTCCAGCTCGATCCAGCCCAGTTCAAAAACCGCCTGCCGCATGAACTGTCCGGCGGCCAGCAGCAACGTGTCGGTGTGGCGCGGGCGCTCGCTGCGTCCCCCAATATCCTGCTGATGGACGAGCCTTATGGCGCGCTCGATCCGGTCATCCGCGCCAAGGCACAGGAAGACCTGCTCGCCATCCAGCGCAAGTTCGGCACCACCGTCGTGCTGGTGACCCATGACATGGAAGAGGCCATCCATCTCGGCGATACCATTGCCGTGATGGACAAGGGCAAGCTGCTGCAATGCGCCAAGCCCGCCGAGATCATCGCCAATCCAGCCACGCCATTCGTCGCCGAACTGATCGGCACCAGCGAGCGGCCATTCCGCCTGCTGTCGCTGGCCAAGGTCTCCGATCATATCGAGGCCGGTGAGGTCAGCGGTGAGCCCATCGAGGCCAGCGCCTCGCTGCGCGATGCCTATGCCGAACTGCTGTGGTCGGGGCGCCCGGCATTGCCGGTGCGCCGCGATGGGCAGATCGTGGGGCAGGTGACGCTGGGCGCACTCGCCCGCCTCGCCGCGAGGCCGCAATGAAGATCGGCAATCTGATCCGCATCGCGGTCTTTGCGCTGCTCATCCTGTTTCTGGTGAACCCCGACCTGTTCAGCGGGTTCTTCGGCCTGTTCACCAAGAACAACCAGCCCGCCATCTACAATCAGGGCAGCCTGCTCGATATCACGCTCAACCATCTGGGTATCGTGCTGGCGGCGGCGGTCGCCTCGACCATTATCGCGGTCGGTCTGGCGATTATCGTCACCCGCCCGTTCGGCGCCGAATTCCTGCCGCTGTCGCGGTCGCTCGCCAATATCGGCCAGACCTTTCCACCGGTGGCTGTGCTGGCGCTGGCTGTTCCCATGCTGGGCTTCGGTACGGCCCCAACGCTGGTGGCGCTGTTTCTCTACGGTCTGCTGCCGATTTTTGAGAACACACTGACGGGGTTGACCAACTTGCCGCCCGCCGTCACCGATGCCGCCAAAGGCGTCGGCATGACTGGCTGGCAGCGTCTGATCAAGGTGGAACTGCCGCTAGCGCTGCCGGTGATCCTGGCCGGTATTCGTCTATCTGTCGTCATTTCGCTGGCCACCGCCACCATTGGCTCGACCGTCGCCGCCCGCACGCTGGGCGAAGTCATCATCGCGGGGCTGCTGTCGAGCAACACGGCCTTCGTGCTGCAAGGTGGCCTCATCGTCGGCGTGCTGGCCGTGCTGATCTATGACGCGCTTTCGGCGCTGGAGCGGTTTTTGATGGCGCGCACCGGGCAATTGGGGAGGGCTGCGGCGTGATGAAGCCATCGGCTCTTTCGTCTCCCTCCCCCTTGTGGGGAGGGATCAAGGGTGGGGGTGAGCCACATGCTCGGCACCCAGTCTTTACCCCCACCCTCACTCCCTCCCCACAAGGGGGAGGGAAGCCCGGTCCGAGTTTGTGGAAGCACTAGATGTCCGATTTTGATCTCGTTCTGTCCGGCACGGTCGTGCTGCCCGATCTCATCGTCGAAAACGGCTATGTTGCCGTGCGCGATGGTAAGGTCGTGCATGTCGGCGAAGGCGTTGCCCCCCATGCCCATGAGCGGCATGAACTTGGCAACGTGCTTATCCTGCCCGGCGCCATCGATGCGCAGACCCATTCGCTGAGCCAGAAGAACCAGGAAGATTTCATCTGGTCGACCCGCTCTGCCGCCGCTGGTGGCGTCACGACCATCGTCGATATGCCTTATGACGAGGGCAATCTGGTGTGCTCGGCTGAAGCCGTCCGCATCAAGGTCGCCCATGCGCAACCGCAGGCGCGGGTCGATTTTGCGCTTTATGGCACGATCAATCCCGAGGAACGCGCTAGCCGCATCGCTGAGCAGGCCGAAGCCGGCGTTGCAGCGTTCAAGTTCTCGACCTTCGGCACCGACCCAATCCGCTTCCCGCGCATTCCCCCGGCGCTGCTCGAAGAGTGCTTTGCCGAAGTCGCCAAGACCGGTCTGGCCGCAGGCGTCCACAACGAAGACGACGAAATGGTCCGCGCGGCCATGGCCAAGGTCGAGGCAGCCGGCATCACCGATTGCCGCGCCCATGGCCTCAGCCGTCCGCCGCTGACCGAGCTGCTGGCGTCGCTGCAGATTTACGAAACCGGCGCCGAAACTGGGTGCCGCGCCCATGTCGTTCACTGCTCGCTCGGCCGTGGCTATGACATCGCCCGCAGCTATCGCGATCAGGGTTTTGACGCGACCATAGAGTGCTGCATCCACTATCTGACGCTGGATGAAGAACACGACGTGGCCCGGCTTGGCGGCAAGGCCAAGATCAACCCACCGATCCGCCCACGCGCAGAAGTCGAAAAGCTCTGGGAGCATGTGCGCAAGGGCAATGTGACCATGGTCTCGACCGACCACGTCAGCTGGTCGGAAAACCGCAAGACCAACCCAAACATGCTGGCCAATTCGTCTGGCGTGCCGGGGCTCGAAGTCATGGTGCCGCTGTTTATCAAGGGCGCGGTGGAGCGCGATGTTCCGCTGAGCTGGGCGGCAAAACTGATGGCGCAGAACCCGGCCAAGCATTTCCGCATCGACCATACGAAGGGCGCGCTAACCTCGGGCAAGGACGCCGATATTACGGTGCTTTTCCCGCGCCCGCAGGTCTATGACGCTGCCGCCAGCGGCCACAATGTGGTGGGTTGGTCGCCGTATAATGGCATCAAACTGCCATGGACGGTGGGCCTGACCTATCTGCGGGGCAAGCAGGTGTTTGATGGGGTCAAAGTTGCTGAGCCTGGGGTAGGACGGTTCGTTCGGCCGGAGGTTCGGGCGTGAGGTTTTTGGCGGATACCCCGAAAGACGTGTTCCAATGATCCCAAATTCCCCCATCCGCGCCGACCGGATCGCTGCCGATATCGACGCCCTTGCGGCCATCACCGAACCTGGTCGTCCCTGGACCCGTCGCGCCTTCACGCCCAAATTCCTCGAAGGTCGCAAATGGCTGGAGCAAGCGCTCCAGCAGCTTGGCGCTGAAACGCGCATTGACGCAGCCGGTAACCTGATCGGCACCATTGCTGGCAGGCGGCCCGAACTGGGCACCATCATGCTCGGCTCGCACTCCGACACTGTGCCGGACGGAGGCCGATTTGACGGCATTGCGGGCGTGGTCGCAGGGCTCGAAGTGGCGCGGGCGCTAAAGGATCAGGGCCTGACGCTGGACCATACGCTCGAAGTGGTCGATTTCCTCGCCGAGGAAGTGTCCATTTTCGGCGTGTCCTGTATCGGCAGCCGCGGCATGAGCGGCACCCGTCCGGCCGAATGGCTCAAGCGCACTAACGATGATGTCACGCTCGAACGCGCCATTGCCGCGGTTGGCGGCGATCCGTTCGAGACCACGCCGCGCGACGACATCAAGGCTTTCCTCGAACTGCATATCGAACAGGGCCCGGTGCTGCAAAATGAGCAGCTCGATATCGGCGTTGTGACGGCAATTGCCGGCATTACCCGCATCGAGATCATCGTCGATGGCCGCGCCGATCACGCCGGCACGACCCCGATGGGCGCGCGTAAGGACGCGTTGACCACCGCGGCCTGGATCACGCTGGGCGTCGAGGAACTGGGCAAGGCGCTGGCCAGTGGCGAAGAACATTTCGCCGCGACCGTCGGTGAGTTCGAGATGACCCCGAACGCCGCAAACGTAGTGCCCGCCCGCGTCCGTATGCTCATAGACGCCCGCGCTGAGCTACGCGCCGACATGGAGCGGTTTATCGAAGAATTGGGCAAGGGCGTTGCCGCCATTGCGGAAAAGACCGGCGTCACAGTGAGCGAACCGCGCATCGTCTCGGACAATCAGCCAACGCCGGGCCATGCGGACCTGTTGGATGTGCTCGATGCGGCTTGCGACACCGTCGGCGCGCGGCATCGGCGCATGGCGTCGGGTGCAGGGCACGACACGGCCTGGATGGCGCGGATTACCAAGGCGGCGATGATCTTTGTGCCTTGCGTCGATGGCCGTAGCCACACGCCGGATGAATTCGCCACCACTGAAGATATTGCGCTGGGCGCGGCGGTCCTGTTGGACGCTGTGCTCGCGCTCGACACCAAATTGCAGGAGACGAACTGATGGGCCGAATTCTCACCGAAAAGGACGTCGAGGCCGCCGTGCGTGGCGGCTCCGTCTATGCGGCGGGCGGTGGCGGATGGGCCGATCATGGCCGTATGCTCGGTAAGGCCGCCGTCAGCATCGGTAAGCCTGAACTGGTCAGTATCGAAGAACTGGACGCCAACGATTGGGTGGCGACAGCCGCCGCCATCGGCGCGCCGGCCTCGACGACGCCCTGGGAAATGCAGGGCGTGGACTATGTCAAAGCCGTGCAATTGCTGCAGGACGCACTGGGCGACAAGCTGACTGGCCTGATGGTTGGCCAGAACGGCAAATCATCGACGCTGAACGGTTGGCTGCCATCGGCCATTCTGGGTACCAAGGTGGTCGATGCGGTGGGCGATATCCGCGCCCATCCGACCGGCGATATGGGCTCCATCGGCATGGCTGGCTCGCCCGAACAGATGATCCAGACAGCAGTCGGCGGCAATCGCGATGAGAACCGCTATATCGAGCTGGTAACGCGCGGCGCGACGGCGAAAGTCTCGCCGATCCTGCGCACGGCGGCAGATATGTCGGGCGGTTTCATCGCCTCGTGCCGCAACCCGTTGCGTGCAAGCTATGTGCAAAAGCACGCGGCGCTTGGCGGCATTTCGCTGGCGCTCAAGCTGGGCGAGGCGATGATCGCAGCTGAGGGTAAGGGCCCGGGCAAGATGATCGACGCCATCGTCGATACGACGGGCGGGGTGATCCTGACCAAGGGCTACATCACCGATATAAACGTGGTCTACACCAAGGAAGCCTTCGACATCGGCCGCATCACGGTGGGTGAGGGGGACAAGGCCACGACACTGCATGTGATGAACGAATATATGGCGGTGGATGATGCGGGCGGCAATCGCCTCGCGACCTTCCCCGATGTGCTGACGACGCTCGACGCTGCCGGGCAGGCGCTATCGGTGGGGCAGCTGGGGCGCGGCATGTATGTCTTCGTGCTGCATGTGCCCAAAGCGATTATTCCCTTGAGTTCCAGCGTGCTCGATCCGGCGGTTTATCCATTTGTGGAGGACCGCATGGGGATCGAACTGGCGAAATATGCGCTGGATCAGGGGCGGCGGAGAAGCGACACCTAGCACGACTTCACCTCTCCCCTTGGGGGAGAGGTCGGCGCGAAGCGCCGGGTGAGGGGGCCTATCCCTCGCACCGCACCAAGAAAAGGCCCCCTCACCCGACCGAAGGCGGTCGACCTCTCCCCCGGAGGGAGAGGTGAAGAAAGAACGAGGTTTTTATGCCCACACCCAATCCACGCCATCCCAATTTCCCCATTCCGGGCGGCCCGGAACTGCGCGCCAAGGGGTGGCGGCAGGAGGCGCTGCTGCGCCTGCTGGAAAACGTGCTCAGCGTCGGCGAGAACCCCGACGAGCTGATCGTCTATGCCGCGCTCGGCAAGGCAGCGCGCAATTGGGCGAGCCACAAGGCGATTGTCGAAACCCTGCTCAAGATGGACGAGGATCAGACGCTCATCATCCAGTCCGGCAAGCCGATTGGTCTGCTCAAGACCCACTCCAAGGCGCCGCTGGTCATCATGGCCAATTGCAACATTGTCGGGCAGTGGGCCAAGGCCGAGGTGTTCTATGAGCTCGAAAAGAAGGGCCTGATCTGCTGGGGCGGGCTGACGGCAGGGGCCTGGCAATATATCGGCAGCCAGGGCGTCATTCAGGGCACCTACGAGATTTTCATGCGTATTGCCGAGAACCGTTTCGGTGGTTCGCTGGCCGGGCGGTTCATTCTGACGGCGGGGCTTGGCGGCATGGGCGGGGCGCAGCCACTGGCCGGTCGCATGGCGGGGGCCGCGATCCTATGCGTCGATATCGACGCCGAGCGCGCCCGCAAGCGCAAGGAGATCGGCTATCTCGAAGAGATCGCGCCCGACCTCGATACGGCGCTGGCGATGATCGACAAGGCGGTCGCTGAAAAGCGCGCCACCTCAATTGGTCTGGTCGGCAATGCGGCCGAAATCTACCCCGAGATCGCCCGTCGCGGCATCATGCCCGACATCGTCACCGACCAGACCTCGGCGCATGATCTGGTCTATGGCTACGTGCCCAAGGGCATGTCGCTGGACGAGGTCAAACGCTTGCGCGTCGAAGGCCCCGGCCAGCTGATGGCAGCAAGCCGCGCCTCGATTGTCGACCATGTCCGCGCCATGCTGGCCTTTCAGGCGGCGGGCTCGGAAGTGTTCGACAATGGCAATCTGATCCGCACCCACGCCAAGGCTGGCGGCGTGGAGAACGCCTTCGACATCAAGATTTTTACCGAAGCCTATCTGCGGCCGCTATTTGCGCGGGCCATCGGGCCGTTCCGCTGGATGGCGCTGTCGGGCGATCCGTCCGATATCGCCAAGATCGACGACAAGCTGCTCGAAATGTTTCCGGACAACTACATCGTCACCAACTGGATCGCGTTGGCGCGGAAACATGTGCCGTTTGAGGGCCTGCCGGCGCGTATCGCCTGGCTCGGCCATGGCGAGCGCACGGCGCTTGCCCGCGCGGTCAATGCCATGGTTGCCGATGGCACGCTCAAGGGGCCGGTCGCTTTCAGCCGCGACCACCTAGATGCCGGTGCCATGGCTCATCCCAACATCATGACCGAGAACATGAAGGATGGCTCGGACGCCATCGCTGACTGGCCACTGCTCGATGCCATGCTGCTGTGCTCATCGATGGCTGATCTGGTGGTGGTGCATTCCGGTGGCGGCGGCTATGCGGGGTACATGACCTCGGCAGGCGTGACCGTGGTGGCCGACGGCACGCCTGAGGGCGACGAACGGCTCGACCATGCGCTGACCAATGACACGGCACTGGGCGTGATGCGCTACGCCGATGCGGGCTATCAAGCCAGCTTTGACGAAATCGAAAAGAAAGGCATCGGCCACATCGCCGTCGACTGACGGCCCGTCTGCCAGCTTCAACTGACCTTCGGCAAATGGCCGGGCGGGGACCACCTGCTCGGCCATTTGATTGACCGGGCCGCGGCTCGCCAACTCCCCACCACGGTAAATGCCAGATGAACGCGGCCATCACGGCCAGTTCAAGCGGCCCGGCGCCTTATGGCGTCAGGAACGGCGCAGGGCCGCTCCGGTGAACCGAATTACTGGAGAGTTGAAATGTACAAGCTGACCACTGTCGCAGTCATCCTCGGCCTCGTTACGGCCTTCGCCAGCACCGCCAGCCATGCCTCCGTCTGGAACGGCCCGCGCGATGATCAACGGCCTGAATCACCCAGCAGCGATCCCGACTGTAGCGAACTGATGGGCTTCATGCGCACGCCCAAGGCCGCAGAAATTCTCGGCCTCGTAGCGCAGCGGATTGCCATCATTCCCGTTTGCGAAGATCGCACTGTTGCTCGCAAGAACGACTATGGCTCCCTGTTCGTCAACGGCAATGCCGAACTGCTGCGCAATCCCATCGCCCGCAATCCCGGCCTGATCGGCGCGCTGCGGTCCCAGAACTATGACCAGCATGATGTTGTCTCGGTCCGCTTCGGCAGCGGCGGCACCATCATCCTCTATGTCCACCAGCGCGACATGCGATGACCGCACGCCACGGGCTTTACCTCCAAGATGAACCGATTCTGAACGCCAGCCTCAGGATGGGTTCAAGGCTTTGGTGGCAAGCTCACAATCAAGAAATGACAGATGCTCTTGAGGGAGAGACACAATGAACAAGCAACAGGAAAAAGTTTTGGTCGCCGCTTTGTGCGGCATGGTGATGGTCGCCGCCGGCGCATTTGCCGTGCAGCCAGCCATGGCCGCCGGATACAATGTGGCCCAGGTCGCCCAGGTGACCGGCGTCGCGCACTGGGACAAGCTCAACGTGCGCAAATGGCCAGCCGCCTATTCGCAGCAGGTCGGCGCTCTGAATACCGGCAGCCAGGTCTGGGTCGAGCGCTGCATTGAAGCCAATACCGGCGCCGACTGGTGCCTGGTCCACACCAAATACACCCAGGGCTGGGTCAACTCGCGCTATCTGAGCGCGGTATCCAACTGAGTTTAGCGCCGCCGCTGCGCTCTGCGAATTCCTCTCCCTTTCTGAACGCCGTGCCTGCCTCCTGACCATGCATGTTGACTTTTCCGGTCCTGCACTGTTCTCAAGACAGTCTGGACCGGAGTTTTTTTGATGGATGCCAATCCCATTCTTGCCGAAACCATTCGCGGCAACTGGATCGAGAACCGCCATCGCGGCGCCTATGTCGTGGTCGATGCCGATGGCACGATCATCGCGTCCGCCGGTGACATCGACCGCGCGATTTTTCCGCGCTCCGCCATCAAGTCCATGCAGGCTCTGCCGATTTTTGCCCGGCATGCTGAAGACCAGTTCCACCACACCTCCGAAGAACTCGCGCTGGCCTGCGCCTCCCATCACGGCGAGGCCGACCACGTGGCCACGGCCAATGGGCTGCTGACCCGCATCGGCCTGTCGGCAGCCGATCTTGAATGTGGTGCCCACGCGCCGACCAACGCAGCGGCGCGCGATGCGTTGCGCGCCAGCGGCCTTGAAGCGAGCCCGTTGCACAACAACTGCTCCGGCAAGCATTCGGGCATGCTGAGCGTTGCGCTGGCGATGGGCGTACCAACGGCAGGTTATGTCGGGCGCGAACACGAGGTGCAAAAGGCAGTCCGCGCTGCCGTCGAAGCAGTGATCGGCGAGCAACTGACCGAAGGCAAATGCGGCACCGATGGCTGCTCCATCCCAACGTTCGCCGCGCCGCTGCGCGCCTTTGCTTTTGGCTTTGCCCGCATGGCCACAGGCAAGGGTATTTCGCCAGAACTGGCGACAGCGGCCACACGCCTGTTCGATGCCGCCACCAGCCATCCCCATCTTGTTGCTGGAACCGGCCATGCCGACACGCGGCTGATGGACGTGTTTGGCGGCCGCCTGATGCAAAAGGTCGGCGCGGAAGGCGTGCAATGCGGCGCCATTCGCGACAAGGGCTGGGGCTATGCCCTTAAATGCGACGATGGCAATATCGCCGCGTCGCAGGCAATGCTCGCGGGCATGCTGCTCAAGCTGGCCGACCCTAACGACGAGCAGCGCGCCGTGCTGGAAAGCCTGGCCCACCAGACCATCAAGAGCGTACGCGGCGCCGAGGTGGGTGAACTCCGTTCGGCGGTTGCGTGACCGACTTGTTCGCTACGGGCTGACCGTGACGTTGCCATAGCGGCTGGCGTTGCTAAGCAGGTCCGGTTCCATGATCTGGTCCCAGGCCAGCCCGACCACGGCATGGTCGCGGGCGTCGACGAGGTTGCCGGCGATTTTGACCTTGCCGGCGCCGTCGACGACGCTGACGCCGATGCCGATATTGCTGGCGGTGACGACATTGCCCGAGATCATCACATTGCGCAGGAACGGACCGAACCCGGCGACGATGCCTACGCCCGGCACTTTCTGAACCGTGTTGCCGGTTATGGCGGCATCGGCCTCGGCGAAAATGCCGATTGGGGTCGTGTCGGGATTGACCAGTGACAGCGGCGTGATGTTGCGCACGATATTGCCGGTACAGACGGCCAACTGGCCATTGCTGTCGAGATTGGTCATCGAAATGCCGCTTGCAGCGCCATCGACGATATTGTTGGCGATGACAGAGCCGGAAAAGGCGAACTCGGAAAAGATCGCGACTTCCCCCGAGCGCAGGCAGGTATTGCCGCTGATCTGGGTGTTGTTCGTCGAATTGAGGCGCACGGCAGTGAAGGCGCAATCGGCGATGTGATTGTTGGCGACGATGACCTCGTCGGCCTTGAACACGTTGATGCCATTGCCGTTCTGACCATTGCCGCCGCCGACCCAGCCGATCTTGGCGATGTGGTTGTCGGTGACGATCGAGCCGTCAGAGCCATTGTCCGAGCGCCAGATGCGGATGCCGGCATTGCCGCAGCCTGTGATGCGATTGCCGGCGATCAGCAGACCGCGGCTGTTCATTGAATGAATGGCCGCGTCGCCAAGATCGGTGAACCGGCAATCGCGGATGGTGACGGCGGCGTCGGTGATCATCAGCCCGGTCGATGCGCCGCTGAAGCTACAGCGCTCGAGCGTGATGGCCTCGCTGGCCTCAATGCCGAACAGAGCAGGGGCTTCCTTGTTGCCGGCTGGCGCGGCGACGAAGGCAATGTCGCGCAGGATGACGGCGGTGCGGCCGGTGATTCCGCCGACGGGATTGCCAAAGGCTGACACCAGTTGTGTGCTGCCGGGGACGCCTTCGACAATGAGATTGCTTGGAAACTGGATATTGCCGGCGACGATCCTGCCTCCGGGCAGGCGCAAGGTCTGGCCCGCTGCCGCCGCCGTATCCAGCGCGCGTTGCAACGCTGGACTCTGGTCCGCATCGCTATTGCCGACGAGGCCAACAGTCGTGGCGTCGAGCACCGATTGCGCGGCGACCGGGGTCACAAGGGCGAAAGTCGCAATTCCAGCGAGGACGCGACGGCGATTTGAGAGCATCGTCTGGGTCATGCCGTATCATGCCTTGGCAGCGACGCACTCGCTATCAACAATGGAAAACAGAGTTACGAGTTGTCCCAATGCAGTGGGGACGTCTATAAGAACGCAACACGAATGATGGGTGCCCCAATGCTCGCTGACGACAAGATCTACCTCGGAAACAGCACGCATCCCGAATATCTGGCGCTGAAATACGGCAACCGGCATGGCCTGGTGACGGGCGCGACGGGTACCGGCAAGACGGTGACGCTTCAGGTGTTGGCCGAGGGCTTTTCCGCTGCGGGCGTTCCGGTGTTTGCCGCCGACATCAAGGGTGACCTGTCCGGCGTTGCCAAAATGGGCAAGGCGCAAGGCTGGCAGACCGAGCGCGCCAAGGAAATCGGCTTCGACGATTACAAGGACGACGTGTTCCCGGTGATCTTCTGGGACCTGTTCGGCCGTCAGGGCCATCCGATCCGTGCGACCATTTCCGAGATGGGCGCGCTGCTGCTGAGCCGGATGCTCGAACTCAACGATACACAGGAAGGCGTGCTCAACATCGCCTTCAAGGTAGCCGATGACGAAGGTCTGCTGCTGCTCGACATGAAGGATCTGCGGGCGCTGCTGATCGACATTCAGCAGCGAGCCAAGGACATTTCGGTCAAGTACGGCAATGTCACCACCGCTTCGATTGGCGCCGTGCAGCGCGCATTGCTCGTGCTGGAACAGCAGGGCGCCGAGAACTTCTTTGGCGAGCGGGCGCTCGAAATTGCCGACCTGATGCGCACCGATCGCGATGGTCGCGGATTCATTTCGATTCTCGCAGCCGACGAGTTGATGCGCGCGCCGCGTCTCTACGCGACCTTCCTGCTCTGGATGCTGAGTGAGCTATTCGAGGCGCTGCCGGAAGTCGGCGACCCGGACAAGCCAAAGCTGGTGTTCTTCTTTGACGAAGCGCACCTGCTGTTTGACGGCGCGCCAAAGGTGCTGATCGACAAGGTCGAGCAGGTGGTCAAGCTGGTGCGCTCCAAGGGCGTCGGCGTCTATTTCGTGACGCAGAACCCGGTTGATATTCCAGAGGCCGTGCTAGCGCAGCTGTCCAACCGGGTGCAGCACGCGCTGCGCGCCTATACGCCGCGCGAGCAGAAGGCAGTGAAGGTCGCCGCCGACACGTTCCGCCCCAATCCAGATTTCTCAACCGCCGAAGTCATCACCCAGTTGGGGATCGGCGAGGCGCTGGTCTCGGTGCTCGAAGCCAAGGGCATTCCGTCCATGGTTGGCCGCACACTGATCCGTCCGCCCTCCGCACAGGTGGGGCCGCTACTACCGGAAGAACGCCGCGCCATCATGGCCAATTCGCCAGTGGCTGGGCTCTACGACACCATGATCGACCGCGACTCGGCTTTTGAAGTGCTGGCCCGCAAGGCCAAGACACAGCAGGACGCCGCCGAGCAGAAGCGCATTGACGACGAACGCGCCAAGCAGGAGCGCAGTGCCCCGACCACGACGCGCGCCCCAAGCGCGCCCCGTGCGTCGACGCGCCAGACTCCAGCGGAAGCTGCGATGAACTCGCTGGCCCGCACCGTCGCCAATCGTCTAGGGAACGCGCTGGTGCGCGGTATCCTCGGCGGCCTGAAGCGCGGTCGTTGAGCATGGTCGATCATCTGAACCCAGCGCCGGTCATCGCCATCTTTGCCTCGGATCGCGGTCCGGGCGATCCGGAACGCGCTTCGCTGATGAGCCAGGCCGGCACCTATATCGCCAAGCGTGGTGGGCGTATCGTGTGTCTCGCCGAGCGCGGCCTGATCCCGACGCCACTGATCACCGCGGCCCGCGCGGCTGGTGGCACGGTGCAGATCATCGCCGACAATAGCCTCGCTCTTCCGCCAGCACTCGCCGGGATCAATACCGAAGTGCTCGAAACTCGCGACGAGCGGATGGCGCGTATCGCTGAACTTGCCGAAGCCTATGTCGCGCTGCCGGGCTCGCTGGCATCGACCACGGCGCTGTTTGGCACCTGGACCTTGGCCAAGGCACAGGGCCGCAAGCCACCAGTCGTCATGCTCAACCGCCATCGGGCCTATGAAGTGGTGCGCGGCTATGCAGCCGACGTGCTGTCGCCCGGCCTTGCGGGTTACGATCGGGTCGTGCAGTTCGCCGACACGATAGAAGATCTGTGGGCGCGGTTGAGCCGACTGGTCAGCGAAGCGCGCTAGAGCTTGTAGAGCTTGACCGGTTTAGGGCTGCCACGGGCGATTGTACCCTTGGCCTCAAGGTCGAGCTGGACGCCCTTCATCCACCATCCGGCTTTTTCGCCTCCGGGGAAATGCTCCTGCGACAGGATCGGCGTGATGCGTTCGCGCAATTCGGCAGGCGTGATGCCGGGCGCTTCACTGGGTAGTACCGCCAGCACAGCGGCCTTCATCGCCATGAACTTGGCGGCGTCGACCCGCGTCGTGTGACCGGGCGAGACGACATTCTCCATCACGTACTTTTCGCCGTCATCCTTCTTGGCCATGTTCAACCTCCTGTTCGGTGCACGTGCGCGGACGCACCAAGACCCGCGTTGTCAAACTGGACTACTCAGTCCAGATTTGATTTAAACTAGACTGGTCAGTATGATTGTCAAGCAATGCAATCTGGGGCGCGTGATGGCAGTGGTGATCGAGACAGACGGTGACGAGACTCCGGGGCGTTCGGCGCGCAAGCGGGCCGCCATCCTTGAGGCCGCCACCGAGATGTTTCTGCGTACCGGCTTTCTCGGCACCAATATGGACGAGATCGCAGCGCGGTCGAGTGTGTCCAAGCAGACGGTCTACAAGCATTTCGGCAGCAAGGAAGCGCTGTTCATCGAGATCGTCAGCGCCATGATGGGCGCTACCGACAGTCTGGTGCATACCGCGCCGCCCGACCCCAAGACGCGCGAAGAGTTGCAGCGCTACCTGCTCGACTATGGCTACCGCCAGCTCAAGGTGGCGATGACGCCCGAGTTGATGCAGTTGCGGCGGCTGGTGATCGGCGAGGTCCCCCGCTTCCCCGATCTGGCGCGCGTGCTGCACGAGCGGGGACCGCAGCGCGCCATCAATGTGCTGGCCGAGGCTTTTGGGCGTTTGACGGAGCAGGGGCTGCTGGCCTGCGATGATCCCGTCGTTGCGGCGACAACGTTCAACTGGCTGGTGATGGCGGAACCGGTCAACCGGGTCATGCTGCTGGGCAATGCGGCACTGCCAACCGACGTGCAGTTGCAGGCGGTGACCATCGAAGCGACGAGAGTGTTTATGGCGTCGTATGTGCGGGCCCAGCTGGGGCCGCGAACCGGCTATGCCTGGCGGACGACCTAGCCTTCAAGACCCGGATGGCGCGGCTTGCGCCGGTCGGGGAACAACTGGACGACATTGTCGCTGAAACGGCGCGATGGAAATGGCTGCGGTGGTGGCACGGCAACGCGGTTGCGACGGTCCGGGCCGCGGTAGCCGCCTAACACACCTACAACGCTGCGACCGCGCAGGCGGGCCTGAATACGCTGCAGCAAATGGCGCGGCGACATCGGCTTGATGATGACTTCATCGATCCCGGCGCTGATCGCCTGATGCCGCATTGGCGGGGTGATGGTGCGCGTCAACGCGATCACCGGCACGTCCTGGCTGATCAGATCGCCATTGAGGCGAATGCCCTCGACCATTTCATAGGCGGGGCGACCTTCGCGGTCGAAATCGCAGACCAGCATGTCGACGGGCGCGATCCGCATATAGGCGATGAGCTCGATCTCGCTCTCGAACTGGCGGACCTTGAGATGTGAGTCGCCTGCTACCACCATCGCCAAGAGGGACGACAGGGCAGGATTCGCCGCAATGATGGCAACGACCTTGGCAGGCTCGGACACGCATTTCCCCTAATAGTAAATAGATCGTTACCACGGGTTAACGAATGGTAGAAGTGTCGCGTTCCAGAAATAGCTAATTGCTGGGGAAAGGCTGCTTGGGACGTCAGTCTGACGTCCTACTGCGCAAAGAAAAGCCCGCCGGCGCGAGGCGCGGCGGGCTTTCCGGTCGAGTAAGAAGACTTACTTGGCTTCTTCGTACAGCAGCTCAACGTGTTCCCAGTTCACCAGGTTGTCGAACCAGGCTTCGAGGTACTTCGGACGGGCATTGCGGTAGTCGATGTAATAGGAATGTTCCCAGACGTCGACGCCGAGCAGTGGATGCGCGTTGTGGATCAGTGGCGACTCGCCATTGGCGGTCTTGGAGACCTCCAGCTTGCCGTCCTTGAGCGACAGCCAGGCCCAGCCCGAACCGAACTGCGTGGTGCCGGCTGCGATGAAGTCAGAGCGGAACTTGTCGAAGCCGCCGAGGTCTTCGTCGATCTTCTTGGCCAGAGCGCCGGGCAGCTTGTTGCCGCCGCCGTTTGGCTTCATCCAGTTCCAGAAGTGCACGTGGTTGTAGTGCTGGCCGGCATTGTTGAAGAGGCCGGCATTCTTGCCATAGGCTTCCTTGACGATGTCTTCGAGGGCCAGAATCTCAAGGCCCGAGCCTTCCAGAAGCTTTTCACCATTGGTGACATAAGCCTGATGGTGCTTGTCGTGGTGATACTCAAGCGTCTCCGCCGACATGTAGGGGCCCAGAGCATCGTAGGCGTAGGGCAGGGGTGGCAGAGTGAACTTGGTGGACATGAGTAGCCTCCATTTTGTGTAACGCTGAGGAAAAAATCCGACCAAAGCTATAGGCCGATTATCCCGATACAACAATCAGTTGGGCTTGAATGTTCCTTCCAAAGCAGTCGTGCCTAACGAAATGTATTGGCACGACTGCATGGATGGCGATCAGGCCTTGCGCTGCGACAGGGCAAGAAGCAGCGTCAGGGCCGCCAAAATGGCCGTGAGCGTCATGTTTGCGGTGGCCGAATAGGTGTCGACGATATAGCCACCGACCAGTGCGCCCAGCGTAATGGCGACCTGGAAGGACACAACCATCAGGCTGCCGGCGCTTTCAAGCGCATCCGGTGCCGAACGGGACAGGTTGGCCTGCAGCGCAACCGGCGCCATGCCGAAAGCCAGACCCCAAAGCGCGACGAAAACGAAGGCTGCGGCAAGGCTTGCGCCCCACAGCACGAGGGCAAGAGCGGCCAGCGCCATGATGCCGCCAGTCAGTGCCAGCGTCTTGCGGGCGTCGATATCGGCCAGACGGCCGGCGAGAACAGTGCCGACGACTGCCGCAATGCCGAAGCCACCCAGAACCAGCGCGATCATGCCAGTCGACAGGGATGTGACCTGTTCGAGGAACGGACGCACATAGACCGAACCGGTCATGTGGCCCGCCATCAGCATGAGAATGGCCAGCATGCCGAGCTGAACGCCGCGACGACGCATCAGGCCAAGCACATCGCCAAGGCTATTGCCAGCCGAAGCGGGCAGGCTTGGCAGGCTGATCAACTGCAGCAGAAGGGCAAATCCTGCCAGACCGGCGGTGATGGCGGTAGCATGACGCCAGCCGATCCAATCGCTGATCAATGCGCCCATCGATGGCGCCGCAATGGTGGCCAGCGACACGCCAAGGCTGACCATGGCGACGCCGCGGCCCATGGACTTCGTGCCGACGAGGCGAACGACCACGGCCATCGACAATGCCCAGAAGGCACTGAGCGCAATGCCCAGCCCGGCACGACCAAGCAGCAGCAGCCAGAACTCGGTCGCATAGGCGGAGAGCAGGTTGGAGACGATGGCCAGGGCGCTCAATCCCAGCAGCACCAACTTGCGATTGAGCGTGCCGATCAGCACATTGCTCAACAGCGCGGTGACGGCGCCGACCAGTGCGGTGGCGGTAACCACCTGACCGGCCGTGCCTTCGCTGATGCCAAGGTCGGCGGCCATGGGGGTGAGAAGGCCTGCGGGCAGGAATTCGGCTGAGACCAGCGCGAAGCTGGTCGCCAACATGGCGAGCATGGCAAGCCATGTCTTGGCACTCCACGACTCCCGTGAGGATGTCGAGGCACCAAAGTTGATGGCGGCGCCATCGAGGGGGAGGGGGGTATCGGTCACGAAGCTAACTCCAAAATCTGGAGGAGCTTGATAGTCCTGTTCAGGCGGACGATCTGTGTCTTATAATCCGAATTCCATGTCCATTCGTCCGGAGGTGGCCCTCCGTACCGCGCCGGGCGAGGCATTGGTGATGCGCTTGAAGGCCCGGGCAAAGCTCGCCTCGGACTCATAGCCCAGCCGCGAAGCCACTTCCGCGGTCGCCATGCCATTCTGCGCCAGCAATTCCTGCGCCAGTTGCATCCGCAACCGGGCGAGATAGCGCGCAGCCCCTTCGCCGAGAACGGCACTGAATCGCTCGGCAAACACCGACCGCGATTGTCCGGCCAAACCGGCCAGCGTCTCGAGATTCCAGCTCTTGCCGGGCTCGCGATGCATGGCAACGAGGGCGCGACCGATATGGGGATCGCGGATCGCCGCAAGCCAACCGGTCGTCGCACTATCATGGCTTTTCACCCAGCAGCGGATCAAGCGGGCTGTGAGCAGGTCGGCCATGCGCGAGAGGATGGTCGCGCTGCCCATCCGGGGTTCAGAGGCTTCGACGGCCATCGCTTCGATCAGCGGATTGACCATTGGGTCATGGGTCGCGACATCGCAGCCTTTGATGATGGCTGGCATCAGGCTGATCAGCGGGTGCAGCGCATAGGCGCCGAGCGCCATCGAGCCGGAAAACAACATGCTGGCCGCGCCATCGCCCTGTTGGATCACTTCGCACACATTGCCGCCCAGCTTCTTGATCTGGCAGCTGGGGATGGAATTGCAGGTCAGTTCAGGCGCGCTCGACAGGCGATGTTCGACACCCTGTGGCAGGAGCACGAGATCGCCCTCCTGCAGTTCCTGCCAGCCTTCGGCTTCGGTATGAACCCAGCATGGGCCCTGGCTGACAAAATGGAAGCGGAGCAGCGGCTGTTCCGGGAACGCGATGCTCCACGGATGGTGCAGCTCGAGGCGGCCATAATTGACGCCGCTCAGCCGGAAATCCTGCAGGACCTCGCTCAGCGCATCCTGGGATGCGCCAGCGGGCAAATGAGCGGCGGACGAATTGTTGGTCATCAGGATAATCTAATGACCATTCGTCCGCCGGGCAAGATGGATCAGGCGGTCACGCCGCATACCTGCAGTGCGAAGGCGTAGCACTGCGCCGTCTCCTTGAGCCGGTCGAACCGCCCCGAAGCGCCGCCATGGCCAGCGCCCATATTGGTCTTGAGATAGAGCGGTGCAGTGCCAGTCTTGGTGGCGCGCAGCTTGGCCACCCACTTGGCGGGCTCCCAATAAGTCACGCGCGGATCGGTGAGGCCTGCCAGCGCGAAGATCGGCGGATAGTCGATGGCCGCGACCTGTTCATAGGGCGCGTAAGCGGCGATACGCGCATAGTCTTCGGCCGAGGCTAGTGGATTGCCCCATTCGGGCCATTCGGGTGGGGTGAGCGGCAGGGTTTCGTCGAGCATGGTGTTGAGCACATCGACGAACGGCACCTGTGCGAGAATGCCGCCCCACAGATCTGGCCGCAGATTGGCGATAGCGCCCATCAACATGCCGCCGGCCGAACCGCCCTGCGCCACGATGCGACCGCTGGAGGTGTAACCCTGCTCGATCAGCATTTCGGCCGAGGCGATGAAATCGCTAAAAGTGTTGGTCTTGTTCTCGCGACGACCGCCGACATACCAGCGATAGCCCTTTTCCATGCCTCCCCGAATGTGGGCGGTGGCATGTACAAAGCCACGGTCGACCAGCGACAGCGCCGAGATAGAAAAGGCGGCCGGCATCGACATGCCATAGGCGCCATAGCCGTAGAGCAGGGTTGGCGCGGTGCCGTCGAGCTTGAGGCCCTTGCGATAGAGCACCGTGACCGGGACGAGCTCGCCATCCGACGCGGTCGCGAACAGGCGGCGCGTTTCATAGTCGTCCGGATTGTGGCCGGACGGAACTTCCTGCTCCTTGAGCAGGGTACGCGTGCCGGTGTCGAGATCGACGTCATAGGTGCGCGAAGGCGTCGTTGGCGACGAATAGGTCAGGCGGAACACCGACGTGTCGAACTCGTAACCGACCGACATACCAAGCGAATAGGCTTCCTCAGCGAAGTTGACGGTCTCTTCCTTGTCGGTGCGCAGGTCGCGCACGATGATGCGCGGCAGGCCTTCATGGCGCTCAAGGCGAAGCAGGTGGTTCTTGATCACGATGGTGTCGAGGATCAGCACGCCCTGCTGGTGCGGGATGAGGTCGGTCCAGTTGTCGGCGGCCGGATCGCTCACCGGCGCAGTGACGACTTTGAAGTCCTCGGCGCCATCGGCATTGGTGCGGATAAACAGCACGTCATTGCGCTCTTCAATGTCGTATTCGCGGTCGGTGACGCGCGGCGCGACAAGGCGCGGCTCGCCGCCCTTTTCCGCGTCGATCAGCCAGCATTCGGACGTCTGGTGATCATGCGCGTCGATGACGATGAACTTGTCGCTCAGAGTGCGGCCGACGCCGACGAAGAAGCCGGGGTCCTTTTCCTCGAAGATGATCGGATCATTGGTCTGATCGGTGCCGATGGTGTGCAGCTTGACCCGATAGGGGCGGTGGTTGTCGTCGTATTCGGTGTAATAGATTGCGCTGGAATCGTTGGTCCAGACATAGGAGCCTGCCGTGTCCTTGATGACTTCGGCGCTGTCCGTGCCGGTGTCGAGATCGCGGATCACGATGTCATAGTATTCCGAGCCCGCGCGGTCGGCGGCCCAAGCGAGATAGCGGTGCGAGCGATCGTGCTCGGCGCCGGCGAAGCCGAAATACTCGTCGCCCGCTTCGATATTGCAATCGAGCAAAACGGTCTCGGGACCGCCATCGCGCGCGGTGCGCACGATCTGGGGATACTGCTTGCCCTCAAGCATGCGCGAATTATAGGCGAATGGGCCGTCCGGCGAGGCGATGCCGCTATCGTCTTCTTTGATGCGACCGCGAATTTCCTTGTAGATCGTGTCCTGCAGCGCCTCGGTCGGCGCGCCGAACTCCTCATCGAAAAAGGCGTTTTCGGCTTCGAGATAGGCACGGATCTCCGGGTCCAGCGTCTCGGGCTTTTGCATCACCTCCTGCCAATTGTCCGCGCGCAGCCAGTGATAGGGGTCTTGTCGCGTCACATTGTGGAACGTGGCGGCGTGAGGCTTCCGGGCAGCGACAGGCGGAGTGATTTTGGTCATGAGAGCTTCCGATAGGCGGGAGCACAGACATAGGACTCTCGCGCCAGCAAAGAAAGGGGGCGACAATCTTTGGAAAAGTCGGCGGGCGCTCCGATTAGGCTTGTGACACAGGTCTCATCCGTTAAGGTCCCGCCCGAAACGACCAGACAATCAGCCAAGAGGGGAATCGGCGGTTGGCATTCGGGACGGACGCAAACATCGCGCTGGTGGCCATCGCGCCATTCATTGCCGCCCTGTTGGCGCCATTGCTGCAGCACATCGCCAAGCCCTTTGCCGGCTGGATACTGGCGCTGGTTCCGGCTGGGATTTTTGCCTTTTTACTGACGTTGATCGACCCCGTTATTGCGAACGGGAGTGTGGCCGCGCGCATTGAATGGGTGCCCGCGTTTGATCTCGTTCTCTCATTTTACATCGATGGGCTCAGCCTGACTTTCGCGCTGACTGTCTCGGCCATCGGCGCGCTGATCGTGCTCTATTCCGGCGCCTATCTTAAAGGTCATCCCCATCTAGGGCGGTTCCTGGCGTTTTTGCTCGCCTTCATGGGTGCCATGCTGGGGCTGGTGCTGGCCGATAATCTGCTGGCGCTGTTCATCTTCTGGGAGCTGACCTCGGTCACTTCATTCCTGCTGATCGGCTTTGACCATACGCGGCAGGCATCCCGCCGTGGCGCAATCCAGGCGCTGGTCATCACCAATATCGGTGGCATGGCGCTGCTGGCTGGCGCGGTGCTGGTGCATCAGCTGACAGGACAGTGGGACATGAGCGCGCTGGGCGACGAGGTGCGCGGCAGCGGGCTCTATGGGCTGGTACTGCTGTTGTTCATCGCAGCGGCTTTCACCAAATCGGCGCAGGTGCCGTTTCACTTCTGGCTGCCCAATGCCATGGAGGCGCCAACGCCGGTTTCGGCATTCCTCCACTCCGCCACAATGGTGCAGGCCGGCGTTTATCTGCTGGCGCGCACGACGCCTTGGCTTGGCGGAACTGAAGTGTGGACTGCCATTCTGGTCTGCTTCGGGGGCGCGACCCTGCTGTGGGGGGCGCTCGGTGCGCTGCGCCAGATCGATCTCAAGCAGATGCTGGCGCAGACCACGATTGCCTCGCTCGGCCTTTCGGTACTGCTGATCGGGCTGGGCACACCTGCCGCGATCTCGGCATTCATCATCTATTTCGTCGCCCACGCAGCCTACAAAGCTGGCCTGTTTATGGCCGTCGGCGCCATCGATCACGAGGCGGGCACGCGCGACATCACCGTATTGGGCGGACTGGCCGACAAGATGCCCGTGACCTTTATCGGCGCAGCCATGGCGTGTCTGGCCATGATCGGCCTGCCGCTGACGCTGGGTTATTTCGCCAAGGAAGAAATGTATCTGGGCCTGCTGAGCTGGCACTGGCCTGATATGGCCGTGCTGCTGGTTCTGGTTGCCGGCAATGCGCTGCTGGCTGGGGTGGCGATGCTGATCCTCGTCAAGCCCTTCCTCGGGCCGGTTCTGCCGACACCGAAGTCCGCGCACGAAGCGCCGCTGGCCATGCTCGCCGGGCCCGTCCTGCTTGGTGCCGGCGCAATCGCCGCTGCGGTAATGACCGACTGGCTGGGTCATACGGTACTGGTGCCGGGCGCATCGGCTGTGCTGCGCCAACCCGTCGAAAGCCATCTGACACTGGCGCTCAATCCAATGAGCCCGCTGCTGTGGCTGTCGGTCGCAACCTGGGTTCTGGGCTGGCTGGTCTATCGGCAGGCCGCTGTGCTGCGCACACTGCTGCGGCGACTGGAGTCCGGGCTCGGTTGGAGCGCCGATAGCTTGTTCGACGTCGTGATGTTCGGGCTGATCCGCTTTTCGGGCGCGATAACGCGGTTGCTGCATCACGGACGGCTGGAGCTTTATCTTGTTGCTGTCTTCATCGGACTGGCTGTCGCCCTGATTGCACCGCTCCTGCTGCTCGGCGGCTACAATGTGCTGCTGCCGACTGCCGATTTCGGCGACTGGTCTGCATGGCTGCGTTGGCCCGACCTCAATCTCTATGAATGGGGCGTCGTGCTGTTGGCGCTGATCGGACTTGGCGCGGTGCTGGCTGCGCCGACCCGGTTGTTTGCCATCATCGCGCTGGGCATTCAGGGCATGGCGGTGGCGCTGATCTTCCTGCTGTACGCCGCGCCTGATTTGGCTTTTACCCAGTTGATGGTCGAAATCCTGTCGGTGGTGATCCTCGCTCTGGTGATGACCCGATTGCGGCTCGACGAACGCGACCCCCGCCCGTTCGAGGACTGGGCGCGCGACGGCACGATTGCCGTGGTCTGCGGGGCGGGCGTGAGCTTGTTCCTGATGGTCGTGCTGTCCGGGACGCTTAATACGCGTCTGTCGGATTTCTTCACCGCCACCAGCGTGCCGATCGCGCATGGTTCCAACATCGTCAACGTCATCCTCGTCGACTATCGCGGCTTTGATACGCTGGGCGAAATCTCCGTAGTGATGGGCGCAGGCATCGCCATAATGGCGCTGCTGCGCCGCAGGAAGCAGCCAACCGCGACGCCACCCAAGCCAACGTCGCGTCGGCGCAAGAAGGTGGCGGCATGAACACCATCATCTTCCGCACACTTGCGCCGCTGATCGTCGGCATCATGCTGGTGTTTTCGCTCTACATCTGCCTGCGCGGCCACAACGAGCCCGGCGGCGGTTTCATCGGGGGGCTTATTGGCGCAGCAGCCATCGCCGTGCTCGGCATGTCGAGCGGTGCCGGTGAGGCGCGCCGAGCGCTGCGGGTCGACCCATTGGCCATTGCCGGTTTCGGCGTTTTCATCGCTGGTCTGTCCGGCTTGATGTCGCTGTTCATCGAAGCGCCCTTCATGACCAGCATCTGGCTTTACCTGCCACTGGGCGACGATGTGGTGCCGCTCTCAACCCCGCTGGTCTTTGACCTCGGGGTCTATCTCGTCGTCTTCGGCACCATTGCGGCAATCGCTCTGGGGCTCGAAGGCGATGGCGGGGAGGAAAGCTGATGGATTATGTGCTCGCTGCGCTGGTCGGCTGCTTTATCGCCCTCGGTATCTACCTGCTCCTGTCGCGCTCGGTGATCCGCATGCTGTTGGGCATGGTCATCTTCGGCAATGGCGTGAACCTGCTAATCTTCACTGCCGGTCGCCTGACCCGCGACATTGCTCCGATCATTCCGCCCGGATTGGCGCAGCCCGATGGCCCCATCGCCAATCCGCTGCCGCAGGCGCTGATCCTGACAGCCATCGTCATTGGCTTTGCCATGTTCAGCTTCTTGCTGGTGCTGGCCTTCCGTGCCTATCAAAGCCTCGATGCCGACAATACCGACACCATGCGGCTGACCGAACCGGTCGATGAGCCCAACCCACCGTTGAGCTACTAGCATGGAAGATCTCGCCCTCCCGCCCGCCATGATCGAAACCGCGACTGCCGCTGCAGACTGGGTGCTGGTGCTGCCGCTGGTGCTGTCGCTGATGGGCGCCGCGCTGTTGCTCATGCTGCGCAAGTCCGGTGGCCTGTCCTTCGTGCTGTCGGTGATCGTGCTGTGCGGCGTCATTGCCTGCGATATCAGTCTGCTGCTGCGCGTGCTCGATGGCGGGCCGCTGAGCATGACCATGGGTCGCTGGCTGCCGCCCTTCGGTATTAGTTTTGCCGCCGATATATTCGGCGCGGCCTTCGCGCTGACATCAGCGGTCGTGACGCTCGTGGTGCTGGTCTATGCCGAAAGCGAGCGCGACCCCGAGGCCGAGCGCGACAATTTCCCGTCACTGGTTCTGCTCTTGCTGGCAGGCGTCACGGGCTCGTTCCTGACCGGCGACATGTTCAACCTCTATGTGTGGTTTGAAGTGACGCTGATTGCCTCGTTCGGGCTGATCGTGCTCGGCGGCCGACCGATCCAGCTCGATGCGGCCGTCAAATACGGCTTCCTCAATTTCCTCGCGACGACGTTCTTCCTGCTGTCGCTGGGGCTGACCTATGGCCTGCTCGGCACGCTCAACATGGCCGACATCATGCGCGTGGCGCCATCAGCCAACCCTGCCGCAATGGCGGGTATTGCGGCGTTGCTGTTGCTGGCGTTTGGTATCAAAGCTGCCGCATTCCCGCTCAATGCCTGGTTGCCAGCGTCCTATCATGCGCCTTCGGTCGTCGTGTCGGCGCTGTTCGCGGGGCTATTGACCAAGGTTGGCATCTACGCGCTGTTCAAATCTCTGGTGGTGATCCTGCCAGCAAGCCGCGATCTGCTGGAGCCGGTGCTCGTGGCAATTGCTGTCGGCACGCTGCTGGTGGCACCGCTCGGAGCGATTGCCGAAACCAACCTACGCCGCGCCATCGGCTTTCTGGTCATCGGCGGCGTCGGCGCAGTGCTGGCAGGTATCGCCATTCCAACGTTGGCCGGGGTGAGCGGGGCAGGGCTCTATATCGTCCACGCCATCATCAGCATGACGGCGATCTATCTCGTTGCCGGGCTGATCGAGCGGTGGACCGGCGAGACCGACACGCGGCGCATGGGCGGCATCTATGCCGACAACACGCCACTCTCGGTTCTGTTCTTCATACTTGTGCTGGCCACGGCCGGTGTGCCGCCACTGCTGGGGTTCTGGCCAAAGCTGCTGCTGGTGCAGGCGGCGGTGGGCGAGGGCGGCTGGTCTGGCGGGGTGATCGCGGTTGCGCTGTTGGTCAACGCTGTGTTGACGCTGATCGCCGGATCGCGGCTATGGGCCCATATATTCTGGCGTCCTGCGCCGGAGACTGGAGCAACGGCCCCGCGTGCCGGCAAACGTGTCGCCTATGGTGCGGCCGGTGGGCTGGTCGCGCTGATCGTGGTCGCAGGGCTGTGGCCCAATCCGTTGTTTGAGGCGGTTCGGCTTGGCGCGCCTGATCTGCTGAACCCGGCGCGCTACGTCGCCGCTGTTGGGCTCGCCGGAGAGACGCCATGAGCCTAGCAGCCATCGTCATCGCTCTATCGGTCCTGTGGGCGGCCATTACCGGCAATTTCTCGGGGGCAAACCTGCTGCTGGGGCTCGCCATTGCCCTGGTAACGGCGGTTATCCTCCGCGACGTCTTCAAGTCATCGCGCAGCCTGTTGCGGCTGCGCCGGATCGCTTCGCTCTGCCTACTGTTTCTCTATGAGCTGATGGCCAGCGCCGTCCGCGTCGCCATCGTGGTGTGGACGCCCAGACTAAGCGCTGCGATTCGCCCGGCGATCATCGCCTATCCCCTCACCGTCACCTCGGACCGCGAAATTACCCTGCTGGCCAATCTGATCACGCTGACGCCGGGTACCCTCAGCATCGACGTCAGCGACGACCGCAGTGTGCTCTATATCCACACGCTCAATCTGACATCGCGCGAGGCACTGATCGCCGAGATCGCGCAAGGCTTCGAGGCGACGGTGAAGGAGATATACTCATGACACCTGCAGACGCCATTGCGCTCACGACGACCATTGCACTGTGCATGCTTGGCCTGGCGCTGCTGATTTCGGTTGTTCGCATTATTGTGGGGCCAACGCTGTCCGACCGAATACTGGCGCTGGACCTGATGGCAGTGACGGCCATGGGCTTTATTGGCGCCATCGCCATTCGCACCGGTCTAACGCTGTATCTGGATTTGGCCATCGCCCTTGCACTGCTCGGGTTTCTCGCGACGATTGCGCTGGCCCGCTATCTGCTGTCTCGGCAAAGACTTGCCGTGGGGGATGCACAATGATCAGCGCCATCGCCATCTATGCTGGCTGTATAGTGTTGCTGCTGGGTGCAGCCTTCAGCCTGTCGGCCGCAATAGGCATCCTCAGACTGCCCGACCTCTACACTAGAATGCACGCGGCTTCCAAAGCTGGCGCGGTTGGTGGCGGTCTCATTTTCATCGCCATTGCACTGGTGAGTCTTGACCTCAGTGTTACATTCAGAGCGGTGATGGGGTTCCTATTCCTATTAATCACCACGCCTGTCTCCGCGCACCTCCTGGCGCGTGTAAGTTATCGAAACATTGATTATTCTTCTAAAAACCTAGTTATCGACGATCTACAGTCTAAAGCCTCGCCTAAAGATGGCCATCATTAGTCCTATTGGTAACATGTAAATTGGTGCCTTCCGCTTGCGGGTACCAGTAAAGAGTCCTAGTAATGTACTATGGAAGCGGCTGATTTTGTCGCCACCCAATAAGAATAATGAAAGGTTGAATTATGAATGACACCGCCGGCGCGGCGACAGGTTATGAGCACGAACTAATCGAGCTCAGCACCGAGATCGTCTCAGCCTATGTCAGCCACAACTCTGTGAGCACGACCGATCTGCCCAAGCTGATCGCCGAGGTTCATGGTGCGCTGCGCGCCTTGCAGACCAACGAAGTCCAGGTTCCTGTTGAAGAACTAAAGCCTGCTGTTCCGGTCCGTAAGTCCGTTGCTGCTGACTTCATTATCTGCCTTGAAGACGGTAAGAAGTTCAAATCTTTGAAGCGTCACCTGCGTACCCATTACAATCTCTCGCCAGAAGAATACCGCGAGAAGTGGGGCCTGCCTGCTGATTACCCGATGGTTGCTCCAAACTACTCTGCAACCCGCTCGAAATTGGCCAAGGACAACGGTCTGGGTCGCAAGGCAGCCTAACGCCAACTCTACGCCACGAGACGTCGCGCCCGATCTGGGCCCCGGCGGTAAAGAAGCTTCAAACGGCCGTCCCTCGTGGGCGGCCGTTTGAATATTTGACGACACTTATCCCCGTCTCCCATTGCCTCACGCAGTATATAGGAATAAATTCCTTATACGCGTTGAGGCACTCCTATGTACGACTCACTTTCCAGTCCCGAGCGGTATGCTGACACAGTTCAGCGCAGTGCGCGGCGCAGTACTTGCGACGATGCCATCGCTTTGGTGGCGCGGCATAGGAAAGTGCCGATCCGCCTATTAATGCACAAATCCCGCAGCCGATTGCCCACGGCCCGCGCCCGCCAGTTGGCAATGTATCTCTCCCACGTCGTGCTCGGCCGCAGCCTCAAGGAAGTCGGCGAAGCCTTCGGCAGGGACCGGACGACGGTGTCCTATGCCTGCGCCTTGGTTGAAGACATGCGTGATGACCTCCGCTTTGACGAAGAGGTCTGCGAACTCGAACGCCAACTCGAAGCCGGATTGGTCGCCGCTTATGGGAGCCTCAGCGATGCCGCTTAAGAAGCAGCCGGCAGACAAGGCCGCGTTTCTAGCGCCACATCACGTGGCGGCGGCCGAACGGTTCGAGCGGCTGGTGCAGCGCGCCCAAATCGCCCAGCGCGTGACCATGTCCTACAATCCGGCGGCAGTCGGCGGAGAGGCTGGCAATGGCGTCGAAATCGCCACGGAAAGCGCGGCCGAGGCGCGTCAGCGGCTCAACAAACTGGCGGCTATTCTACCGGTGGATTGCTGGGGGGTGGTGTTTGATCATTGTGGGCTGGGCAAGGGCCTGCAGATGATTGAACTGGAACGCCGCTGGCCACGCCGCAGCGCCAAGCTGGTGCTGCGCATTGCACTCGAACAACTGGCGCAGAATTTTGGCCTGACATCGCAGGCGACAGGTGCTCATGGAGCGACGGCGCAAAACTGGCTGGAAGCGCGACTACCACTGATTGCGCGAACCTAGCCGGTAGCGCGTGCCAGGAGATCAGCTCAGCGCTTTGCCTTCGGACCGCATGCGATTGACCATGGCGACGAGGCCGTTGGAGCGCTGCATGCCCAGATGTTCGCTGAGACCGACCTTGTTGAACCAGGCGATGGCGTCGGTTTCGGCGATCTCAGCGGCGGGCCGACCCGAATAGAGGGCCAACAGAACGGCAACCAGGCCTTTGGTGATGATGGCGTCGGACTGGCCGCGAAAGCTCATGACAGGCTGGTCGCTGGAGCGGTCGACGCTGGACACCAGCCATACATTGGAGACGCAGCCCTTGACCTTGTTCTCGTCGGTCTTGTCCGCGTCGTCCATCGGCGGCAGCGCCTGTCCGAGCTCGATCACGTAATTCAGCCGGTCTTCCCAGTCGTCGAGAAAAGACAGGTTTTCGGCGATATCCTGGAAGGCTTGGGGCTCGGTCATGCGGCACTATCTAGTCAAAGTGCGCCGGCTTTACCAGAGCCAGCAACGCGGACGCTAACGACAAAGTGAGTGGGGGCAGTGGCCAAAAACCGGTCGCCAAATGGGAACGCATTGGCGTCCCAGCGATTGTGTCAGTCCAAGAAACACGAGGATGCTTTGATATGGACCACTCGCTCCACACCCGCCTGAACGACGCCGAACTCAACAGCGAAGTTCTCGAAGGCGCCACCATTTATGGCGCGGATGACCACAAGGTCGGCAAGGTATCCCATCTGCACGGTTTCGGCGCGACTGCTCAGGTGATCGTCGATGTCGGCGGTTTCCTTGGTCTCGGCGCCAAGCCAGTGGCCGTGCCGATCCGCGACCTCGAGTTCATGCGCGACGACAAGGGCGACGTTCACGCCGTAACGACATGGACGAAAGATCAGCTCGAAAAGATGCCAGAGCATCATCACTAGGCTGACCCGGCCCGGCCTTGCGCCGGGCCTTTTTCTGCAACAGGAGCTTGATGTGAAAAGCCCTACGCAAAAACCAAAGCCGCAAAAGGGTGGGCCTACCGAGGCCAAGCCCGGACAGCAGCAGGACGACAATATCGACGATCTTGGCAGGCCGGTGAATGATCCGTCAGGCAAGCCCCTCGATCAGCCGACCAAATGAATATGCAAAGCCGCCCCGACACGGCGGCTTTTTTGTTTCCATAACCGGTCATTGCGCAAGAAAAAGGCCGCAAGCACAGGGCAGTGTGCTTGCGGCCAGGGGCCAGGGTTTTGGAGTGCATCACCTGGGCAAGGGACGCAAACCCTGGGGTCTGATTTGGGTGCTTTGGAGGAGAAGCGCCCGCTAGCCCGCCCGATCCGGCCGTGGTCGTGGAAGTGGCATTGGATCGATCACCGGCGCGACATGCATGGTCGCATCGGCGGACGGGGAAGACTGCAGCGCAGCAGCGATAACGGCCTTGCCGCCGATGCACTGGAAACTGTCACATTCGATATTCTGGATCTGCTCGGCGACCATCTGGCTGCCTGCAGCCATGGCCTGGTTCGACAGCGCTTGCGCATCGACAAAGTCGACGCCGGGCCGGATCACCATATAGGCGACGGTCAGCCAAAATACGGAACGCGCTACGAAAAACATCGGTCTCATCCAGATCTAAAGCCGGCACTGAGTGGGCCTGCATGAACGACACTAGAGACAGCTCGTTAAACTGCGCTGGGACATTTCGATAAAATTTTATGCAAATGCGATCGGTGTTGTTGGCGAGGGAAACACCTTGTTTACGCTAACCCGAGAAAGGACCCCGTTTGCCCATTTTGGGGCTGGCAGGGGGCGCTGGATTTAAGCTCGCCTTCAGGTCTTGGGCATCAGTGTAGGGGCAACAAGACCTGATCCCATTCAGGCAGTTTGCGGCTACGTCGTCGCAAGTGTGGAGCCCAGGGCCCATGACTGTTGGCGTCGTGATAGTGAGTATTGTGTATGCGTAGCGTGTTCTCTTTTGGCGCAAGCAAAGAGATGCCCCTGACCGTGGCCGGCAGCGGCCATCGGCCGGAAATGCTGCGCCGCAAGACGCTTGCTAACAATTCGCGCATTCTTATTCTGCTCAGCTCGCTCGCGATGCCGTTCGCCATCTATGGCCTGATCGTCGGCAGTGCCGTTCCCTTCGCGATTGCCGCCATGGCCCTGGCTGGCGGCATGACCACCCTGACGCTGCACCAGCGCAATCTGTTTGACGAATCCGCCGCCGGGCAGGTCTACCTGCTGCTGGCCATGGGCTGCATTCTGACGCTGGCCGATGCCCAGTTCGCCGACGCGGGCCTGGCCGTTGCGACCATGGCGCCAATCCTTGCCTCGCTGCTCGGCCACGGCACGTTGCGTCGCCAAAGCTGGATCATGCTGGCTGGCGTGATTGGCCTAGCCGGCGTGAGCGCCGCCTTTGCGACCTCCGTCTTCCCCGTCGATGGCACGACGCTGATGCTGACGGCCGCTGGCGCGTTCCTGGCTGGCGTTGCTCTGATTGCGCACAGCTCCAACCGCATGAACACGGCCTATGAAGTTTACGACAAGGCCCAGCTAACCATGTACCGGCACCTGATTGAGCATGTGCAGGACGGCGTTGTCCGCTTCTCCGCCGATGGCGAAATCCTTTTGGCCTCGCGCTCGTCCGAGCAGCTGTTTGGCTGCCGCCGCTTCGAACTCTCGGGTGCAAACCTCGGCGAGCGGCTGCACGTGCTCGATCGTCCGGTTTATCTGACGGCCTTCGCCGATGCGAACCAGGGCGGCAAGGCGCGCGTCATCGAAGTGCGCATGCGTCAAGACGATCCCCGCGCTTCCAGCGCCGTGCCGAAGTTCATCTGGGTTGAAATCAGCCTGTCGCCCGTTGTCGGTCTCGACGCCGCCGCGACCCGCCACGAAGTTGTAGCGCTGTTCCGCGACGTCACCAGCCGCAAGGACAATGAGCTGGCCATGCTCGAGGCCCGTCGCTCGGCTGAAGACGCGTCGTCGGCCAAGTCGCGCTTCCTCGCCACGATCGGTCATGAACTGCGCACCCCGCTCAACGCGGTGGTCGGGTTCTCCGAAATGATGACCAGCAATATCGGCGGTGACCTGTCGCCAACCCATCGCGAATATGCGGGCCTCATCCACCAGAGCGGCAAGCACCTGCTCGAAGTGGTGCGCATGCTGCTCGATATGTCGCGCATTGAAGCGGGCAAGTTTGAAGTCCAGACCGAGCCCTTCGTGGCCGAAGACGCCATCCAGCCCTGCTACAAAATGGTCGAGGCCATGGCGCAGAAGCAGGACGTGAGGCTGGCGACCGACATTGCGCCAAACCTGCCAATGCTGGTCGCCGATGAGCGCGCCTTCCGTCAGATCCTGCTGAACCTGTTGTCGAACGCCATCAAGTTCAGCCATCCCGGTGGTCGGGTCACTGTCAGCCTGAAACGTCAGGGCCAGTGCCTCAATCTCTCGGTCAGCGACAACGGCGTCGGCATGGCGCCCGAATCGCTCAGCCGAATCGGCGAGGCCTTCTTCCAGGTGCAGGACGGTCTGGCGCGTCGTTACGAGGGAACCGGACTTGGTCTCTCGATTGTGAAGGGCCTCGTAGACCTCCATAATGGGACTTTGCGGGCTATGTCGGAAATCGGAGCGGGGACAACCGTCACTGTTTTGCTTCCCATAAACGGTCCAGCAATAAAGAACGAAGAGACTGCGTCCATAACACCCTTCCGCAAAGAACCAGCCGCCGCACCGAACCATCCATGGCAAGACGAAAAAAGAAAAGCGCAATGACGGCAACAACCTTCACGCGCCTGCCCTTGATGGCGGGCAGTGCCGTTGCGACCACACTCGGTCGTGCCGGTCACTGGACATTCGAACGCTACATGCGCGCGCCCTTGGCCTCGACGGCGCTGATGGCCATGGTGACGCTGACGGCGCTGGCCGCCAGCAATGCGCTGTATTTCCAGACCACGCGCCACCCGGCGCCGTTCTTTACGCCGGCGCGTGATGTGCCGGTCGGCGTCGGTCTGCCAGCGCAGGTGCCTGAGCCCATGCCCGCCATGACGCGCGAGCAGGCTGTCGCCGTACCAATGCTGCAGGATACCACCGGCAGCGTGCCGACCGCCTCGCGGGCGATTCCAGAGCAGCCCGTTGGCAATGCCGACGCGTTCGCCGTGCAGAAGAAGCTTTCCGAACTTGGCCTGTTCAACGGCACGGTCGATGGCTTCTATGGCCCGATGACCGCCAATGCCATTCGACTGTTCGAGCAGCGGAACAACATGAACCCGACGGGCGCGCTGAGCCGCACCGTCATCGACGCCATCCTGCGCTCCGACGGAGCGGGCAGGGCGCCGTCGCGTCCGGTTGCCGTCGTGCAGCCAGCACCCGCGCCGATTCAGGTCGCGCCGGTTCAGCCAGCGCCGCAGCCCGATCGCGTCGTTGCGCAATTGCCGACGCTGTCGCCGGTTGATCAGGCTGTCGATACGGTCGGCAACGCCGCAGCACAGACGCTCGATTCGATTGTCGCCGCCGTTGATGGCAGCCGGTCGCAGCCAGCCGCAAACCCAATTCCAGCCATGCCGATGATGGCCAGCACCGCGCAGCCGCTGCCTGCGGCCGTTGCGCCGCCGCAGCCGGTCACGGCCGTGCAGGCCGCGCCTGTGCCCGAACAGATGATGGCAGCAGCGGCTCCTGCGCCAGTCCTGACGCCAGCCAACGACACGCAACTGGTCAGCCAGATCCAGCGTGGCCTTGCGAGCCTGGGCTTTTACATGGGCTCAATCGACGGGCATCCCGGCGACGGCACCGCGCGGGCGATCCGTGAGTTCGAGAATTTCCATAGCTATCGCGTGACCGGGCAGATCAACCCCGATCTGGTTGGCCTGCTCAAGCAGGCCGGCGCGAACGTTTAGGTGGGCGCGCTTCGCAGCGATATATGGTGTGGCGTCTTCGTGCGGCGCCACAATGATCTGGGCAATATGTGCGTTGTGGTCCGCCGCGGCGACCCGATTGCCGGTCAGGTCTTCATCGAAGTCGACCATCTCGATGGCACGCGATCACTCTACACCCCGGCGCCGATGGCCAGCCTCAGAGATGACGCGAGCCTGATCTTTCAGCGTCGTTTCAGCCGGGTCGAAGCGGCAAAAGTCAGCGAGCGGATTGCGCGCGAGATCGACTTTGACCCCGATCTTTGGGTGCTGAGTGTCGATCTGCGCAGCGATGATGTGGGTATCGAGGTCGTCTAGCTGGCGCGCTTGACGCCGATGCGGGCCAAGGCCTCAATGGCTTGATCTACAACAGGATTATGCGCTGGAGCCAGGTTGCCGGCGGCTGGGCGACGGCGCTCGATGAACGGCTTGTACTCGGCCTTGTTGAGATCGAGCAGGTTCACTTCGCCGCGCCATGCGCTCATCAGATAGGCCATCGATTCCGGCGTGACGTTGCCGAACAGGGTGGCGAAGTCTGCCAGGGCCCGCGAGCGGTCGCTGTCGTGTGAGGTGGCGTGGATAAGCACCTTGAGGCCATCATAGGCGGAGCAGCCAAAGGCGCGCAGGATGACGAACAGGGCAGCGCCCGAAACGTCGTGGGCGATTTGGCCGCAGCGCACTTCATCAAGCCCGGTGATCTGGCTCAGCAGACGCGTAACTTCGGGGCGACGGTTTTCCGAGAACAGTTTCATCAGGGCGCGGGTGAGTTCCTGATTGGCGACGGTGAGCTGCTCGACCGTCTTGCGGATCGGCGCCGGTGGCGTTTCGCGATGGGCGAAAGCGTGGATAACCTTGAGGCGGTCATCGTCGGACAGGTCAAAAAAGGCAGGCGCCAGCAGCGCCGCGTCGAAGTCGGTGCGCTTGGCGAGGGACTCGGCGACCATGTGATCCATCTGCGCCGAACGCGCCAGAGCGCTGAGATAGGCGCCGCGTGGCACGATGGCGACGTTGGCGGCCAGGGAGCGATAGACCTTGCGCGAGTTCATCTGGAACAGCTTGGCCAGCACGACATTGGAGAGGTCGGCGCGTGCCGCGATGGTTGCAGCAGCGGGGACATCGTAGCGGGCGATGATGTCGAGCATGGTCTGGTCGGACAGCGTGGCCGCGCCGGACAGGAAGGTAATCAGGTCTTCGCCGATATTTTCCACGACCAACTGCTCCAGGGTTTCGGACAGCGTATCTGCACGACCCAGGATGGCTGCGCCCTTGGCGCGAGCCTGTGGACCGGCGATAGGGAACAGGCGCGAGGCGAGCGCCTCAAACTGTTCCATTTCGGGAGCGGTCGGCTTGCCGCGACGGGCATAAGCATCGCAGGCAGCGATCAGCAAGGTATTCGTCCGGTCCACGCCGCCCGTCTCGATGAGCAGTTGGAATGTCTCGTAGGGCTGAAAACCAAGCATGTTTCGGGGACCGTCTATTCGGAATCGCATCACATTTGATGCACATTCACTCTTGCAGCGAATTCGTTAGCAGACTGTTAACCTTGACGATCTCTTAATGCGGCAAAGGAACAGCGCGAGGGGCGTCGCGCTAACCGATGTGCAATGCGAACCGCGGCCTCCATAGGAAAGGGGGAGCGAGCCGTAATGGAGGGCAGCTTGGGAAAGCTCGTCAAATTCGATGCGCGGTTAAAGACCGCTACACGCGGGGCACCTTTGCCCGGCAACGCCCAGATACTGATTTTTACCGGGGTGCGTTATGAACGCGGGACGTTGCAGCCGCCAAATGCGAGCCTTGATCCTACGAGGCCGAAGCGTAAGCGTGGATAAATTGTTTAGGCTGACCGGCGCGCTGGCACTGGCGGCGCTGTTGACGGCCTGTTCGGCTGCGCGTCCCGTCGGCGACTTTGGCCGCGCCGATCCAAGCTTCACCCATGACGTTGCCATGCCCTTTGTCGGCGGCAAGCTCGCCGAAAATCGTGGCGAACCAGTTTCGAGCTTCAACAAGACCGATCAGGAAGACACCATGCACGACCGTGTGTGGCGTTTCCTCGTTGCCGCGCATGCCAAAGACTGGCAGTTCGACCAGTCCGTGGAATTGCAGCGCACCCGGATCGTGCCGCCCGAAGACCGCCAGTTCACGGTCGAGCGCTATTATGCCTGGCTGCAGAGCACACCTTATAATTCGTCGCGCACGCGTTACGCGACTGTCGGTCGGCACATCACGGCCGATATCGACACGCTGCCCACGACATTTGTGTCCATCTGCACCGTCATCGAGATCGATCGGCAGCGGGCGGAGGCCTATCGCGGATTGGCGGGCGGGCTGCCGCCGCGCTTTGCGCAGGAAGTGGCGGCACGCAAGGCCGAGAACGATGCATTCATCGCCTGGTTCGTGCGGGCGCTGAACTATCGCTACAGCAGCTATGACTATGCGCTCGATAGCCTGCTGGTCGAAACCCCACATGAGCAATCGCTGGCCGTGGACGAAGCGCTGCGCCGGATGGCGGCGTTTGTGCCGCGCGCCAATCGCTACGATTTCTGCGGCGGACGCGGCACCACGACCGCTGGCGGCACTGTCGTCATACCGTCACGCTACCAACATACGGCCGACCAGGAAATCGTGCTGCAAAAGTAGCGCGCCGCCTTGGGGAGCCGAATGGACAGCGAGACGACGACACGCGGAACCGTCGGCGAGGTCTTTCGGACATTTCTCAAGCTTGGGCTGACCTCGTTTGGTGGTCCCATTGCCCATCTCGGCTATTTCCGCGACGAGATCGTGGTTCGCCGCCGCTGGCTGGGCGAGGCGGCCTATGCCGAGCTGGTGGCGCTATGCCAGTTTTTGCCGGGGCCTGCATCGAGCCAGGTCGGCTTCGCGCTGGGCCTGTGGCGTGCGGGGCCGCTGGGCGCCTTGGCCGCCTGGGCCGCATTCACCCTGCCATCGGCAATAGTGCTCGTGCTGTTTGCCTTTGGCGCTGTCGCCCTCGATGGTCCGGTGGCGCAGGGTTTGTTGCATGGCCTCAAGATCGTTGCAGTCGCCGTGGTGGCGCAGGCGGTCTGGGGCATGGCGCGAACGCTGACGCCAGATTGGCAGCGGCTGGCGATTGGCGTAGGGGCGGTCGTGATCGCGCTGATGCTGGCGGGTTCGTTCGGGCAGGTGATCTCCATTGTACTGGGCGGATTGGCGGGGCTGGTGCTGTGCCGGAGCGGTGCAAGCGTTCCTGCCGTAACCATGCGCTTCCCGGTCAGCCCCGCTGTGGGGCTGCTGTGCCTGACGATTTTTGCCGTGTTGCTGTTCGGCTTGCCCGTGCTGGCCTCGCTCGCCAACGCGCAAGGCCTCGACCTGTTCGACGCATTCTATCGGGCAGGGGCGCTGGTATTTGGCGGCGGCCATGTGGTCCTGCCGCTGCTCGATGCGGAGACGGTGGCGTCGGGCTGGATCAGCAAGGACAGCTTTCTGGCCGGATATGGCGCGGCGCAGGCTGTTCCCGGACCATTGTTTACCTTCGCCGCCTATCTGGGCGCCGTGGTCAGCACGCCGCCCAATGGGGTGCTCGGGGCGGCGATTGCGCTGGTCGCGATCTTCCTGCCCGGATTTTTACTGCTGCTTGGCGTGCTGCCGTTTTGGGACGCCATTCGGGGGCGGCCATTGGCGCAGGCGGCGATGCGCGGCGCCAATGCGGCGGTAGTCGGCATCCTGGCGGCGGCGCTTTGTGACCCGGTCTGGACAAGCACCATTCTGGGTCCGTTGGACTTGGCGCTGGCGCTGCTCGGCTTTGGGGCACTGGTCGTGCTCAAGCTGCCACCATGGATCGTGGTGGCGAGCCTTGCTGTTGCCGGAGTGGTCATCGGCCTCGTTTTTTAGCGCGCGTCGAAAAACCCGGCGGGCGGTTCGGCAAGATTGATCCGGTTGCCTTCTGGATCAAGGATATGCGTCACCGCGCCGAACGCGCCCCGTGAAACTTCCCCGGTGTTGAGGCCGAGGCCCGCCAGCCTTGCCTGTTCCTTGGAGAGGTCGGGCACGACGATGGTAATGATGCCTTTGCCGGCGCGGTCAGCATCGTGCCAGATCTGCAGTCCCGCGCCACCGAGATCGCGCCACTGCGCCATGCCGGGGATCGGCTTGTCATCGACGGCGCGGCCCAGCAGCTTGGAATACCATTCAATCGCTGTGTCGAAATCGGCCACAATCGCCGAGGCGTAAAGGCCCTGAATGATCATTGTCTGTGTGCTCATCACATCCTCCGTGTCGGTTGGCATAGACATAACGCGCCAGCGGGCCCAACCTCGACACACGAGCCGACTTATTTTCGCGGGTGACCATCCTGCGCTTAGACGATGGAAGGGCGAAAGTTGTGCAGGATCGGGAGTTGATCGTGGGAACATGGCACATTGTGCGGACGACGTTGGGCCTGTGGCGCAAGCGGCGGGCGGCGGCGCTGAACTATTTGCCGCTGCCGACCGGCGAGGTGGCCGACGTAGTGACCTGGCAGGGCAAGAACGGCCCGGGCATGGTGGTGGGCATTGACCGGGCCTTGCCGGAAGGCGGCTGGGAATGGCGGGGCGTTGAGCCCCTGACGCTGATCGCCCGCAGCCGCTGGTCGTTTGTGACCGCAGACGCGGCGGCGGGCTGGGCCGCCATCAAGTTCGAGCGGACGCTGTTTACCGAGGCAGGCGTGGATATTCTGTCGCGTGAGCAGAGCCCCGATGCGGCAATGCTGGACGTGGCGCTTGCCGCGATGGGCACAAATCCTGACCTTGCGGCCTATCGCGACAAGCTGTTTGTGCCCGGTGAGGGCTAGGCGCTCCAACCTGACCCGAAAGCCAGTTCCGCGAAGCGTTCTCCCATCAGGCGATGGGTGGCGGCATCGGGGTGGAGGCCGTCGGGCAGCGGCAGGGTGGCCGCGTCGGCCTCGCCATAGAGTGCGCGACCATCGAGATAGTGGATGTTGGGATCGCTGGCCCGGCGTTGCTCGACGGTCCGCTCCAGTGTGGTGCGGATGACGTTGAGCGTCAGTTTGCCGGCCGCGACTTCGGCTGGATTGCCGGTGGCGCGGAACTGCATCTGACCGGTCGAAAAGTCCGGCGCGCTGGGGCCGGGCGTGTCCTCGTGAATGGGGCAGAGGATCGGCGACAAGACCAGGATCGGCGTCGTCTTGTGGCCTTCGCGGATCGTGTCTAGGAAACCGTGCACGGCAGGGCCGAAGGCGCGCAGCCGCATGGCGTCGGTGTTGACGACATTGATGCCCAGCTTGAGGCTGATGAGATCGGCCGACGCATCGCGGATGGTGCGCGCCGTGAACGGATCGACGACCGCGCTGCCGCCAAAGCCCAAGCTGACCAGATCGACGCCGGATGCACGTGCTGCGATAGCGGGCCAGATGCCGGTCGGGTGCTCAGCATTGGAGCCGTGGCTGATCGAGCTGCCGTGATGGAGCCAGACGCGGCGGTCCGTATAGGGAGCTGGGGTGATCGGCGCATTGGTGCGCAGCGCGACCAGTTCGGTGGTCTCGTTGTGCGGCAGCCAGATTTCGACGTCCTTTGGGCCTTGCGGCAGGTCGTTGAACTTCAGCGTGCCGGGAGGGCCGGAGTTCACCGTGACCGAGCCATTGGTCATGTTGATTTCCATGACCTTGCCGCCGGCAACGCTGGCTTGCTGGGTCAGCTGGCCGTCGATCAGCAGATCGTAAATGCCATCGGGGCGGGGCGGCAAGCCGGTATAAACGCGCTTGGTCGGGATGGTGTCGAGCTCGATTGCGGTCGCGTCGGTGGGGAAGGCGAGGCGAATGCCGGAGGGCTGGCCCTCGGCCATCAGCAATTGCGGATCAGGCCACTGCGCGCGTGCCCAGGCGGGCAGGCGGTGGGGCACGAGGCCGGTTGGCGTGTGTTCGAGGTCGATCACGCCGCGCAATAGCGCTTGGGTGATCGGCGTGGCGATCCAGTTGGTCATGAAGTGTTCCGTCGATTATGTGGTTTGCGGCCAGCTGCGGAGGACGGCATCCATTGCGTCCAGCGTGCGTAGCCAGGAGTGTTCGGAGTCAGGGGCGCTGTGGCTGAAGCCGCCCCCCAGTTCGAGCATGGTGAAGCCCAAAAAGACGCTGCCGAGCAGGCGCACGGCGTGGGTCTGGTCGGCGTCCGACAGGGCATAGCCGCGCAAAACGGCCCGCATCATCTGCGCCAGCCGCACGCCGCCGCTTTTGGCCGCGGTTGGGCCATCGAGCGGAAATCGCGTCGCCGCGAAGAGGCCCGGATGGGTTCTGGCAAAGTCGCGATGGACATTGGCCAAAGCGATCAGCGCGTCCTTGCCGGAGCGACCCGCCACGGCCTCCGCCGCCTGATCGGCCAACTGGTTGAGCGCAAAGAGGGCGATCAGCGTCTTGAGCTCATGCGCATTTTTCACATGCGAATAAAGGCTCGCGACCTGTACGTCAAAAATCTTGGCGAGGGCCGACGGCGTTACTGCATCGAACCCGGCTTCGTCAGCCAAGTTCGCGCCAGCTTCCACCAGCCGGTCCACTGTCAGTCCTGCGCGTACCATCGTTCATAAGCCAATAACATAAAGATAGTAGCTTATTGCCTAATGCCATTAGGTTTGTCAAGCGTGACGGTGCGTGGGCGGAGAATGGCGCGTTAGTCGGTTGTTAGCTGCGAGTGCCGCAGCGGATGGATTTGAGGGCGTTTTCGAAGCGGGCGCGCATGGCCTGATGCGGCGGAGCGAGGCGGATCAGGATCAGCAGTTTGTCGGTGGGGGATTCAACGACCAGCAGGCCCTCGGCGATATCGAGCTGCTGCTGGGCGAGCAGGCGCGTCTGGGCGGCGTTGAAAATGCCGAGTTCGACGGTCTGGCCAATGCCGTCGCGATTGGTGGTTGAGTAATTGATGATGCCGGTTTCGTTAAACAGCGCCACCGACCAGAACGCATCGGGCAGGGTGCCGCTGAGATAGGCGGGGCCCTGCGAAAGATCGACGCGGCAGAGACCGTAGGTCAACTCTGGATCGAGGGCCAAGGGGTTGGGCTCTCCGGCCACGACGGGCGGCAAGACCACCATGCGGTTATCGGCCTCGTATTCGGCGACGCGGTTCCACACCGACTGATCGGCAAGGGCGGGCAGGGTGAGGATGACGATGATGTGGATGATGCCACCCAGCACCAGACCACTCAGCAGCCAGAGCAGGAAGCGGGTCATGCGCA
This sequence comes from Devosia sp. 2618, assembly GCF_040546815.1. Classification (NCBI taxonomy): domain Bacteria; kingdom Pseudomonadati; phylum Pseudomonadota; class Alphaproteobacteria; order Hyphomicrobiales; family Devosiaceae; genus Devosia; species Devosia sp. 2618. The sequence continues at coordinate 2,286,754 of NZ_JBEPOO010000001.1, read as the reverse complement.
GCGCCCTCGGATGATGGCGGGCATGGATTCATCGCTCGAAAAGCCCGAGAAAACGGCGGTGTCGTAAAGGTTGAGCACCAGTTGGAACGGACCGCTGCCGGCCAGCTCCATCCAGTTGCCGGGCTGCAGGCGCGTGCCGACATTGATGGAGATGGAACCATCCTCGGTGCGCACGATGGAGCTGCTGCGCATGGCGAGATCACCGCCCGGAACGGCGAGATTGACGCCATCGCTATCGGTGGCGACCAGCGTCCAGAACGTGGCGAGTGGCGTCTTGCCATGCACATTGTAGGTGCAGCGGCGCGTCAGGGGCTCGCCGTCGCTATCGACAGTCGCCACAAACTTGAGGCCCTCGGACTGACCGAGTTCGAGCGATGCCATGCGGGCAAGGTGGCCGCGGGTATAGGGATCGGGGGCGGATGAGCCGGCGCCGGTCCAGGCCTGCCATGGCCCGACCTGGGCCACGCCGAACAGCCGGCCATCTGTGAGCGCATAATAGCTCAGGCCCATGCCCACGCTCAGCGCCACGGCGATCATCATCAGCAGGTAGAAAACGAAGCGCACGGTCAGCGGCTCATGGATGCAGTGAGTGGCATGGACGGCGAAACCTGCGCGCGGAGTGGCTGGCTAAGGCTATAGCAAGGGGGGGCGGTGTTCGGAAGGGCGAAGTGGCGCGTGTTGGGGCACGCCATCGTGGTTCGAGACGCGGCATGTGCCTCGCACCTCACCATGAGGGTTGGTTTGGATGCCGAACGCCCGGTAGCCCTCATGAAGAGGCGGGAGCGTCGCGCGGTCATAGACCCTGCGTGTCACTGGCCATCGGAACGCTGGCCTGGTTGATCGGCGGGGAGATGCCATCCATGGTTGCCTGGATGCGGTCGGCCAGATCGACCAGCTTGCGCGCGGCGCCAGCCGTCAGACTTGGTGGACGCTGCACGACCTCTTCGACCTGTGCTGGATCGGCAGCGGCGATGATGGTCTGCTTGGGCACGAAGTCGACGCCGAACACCGGTTTGATTTCGACATTGGTGTGGGCATAGGCCATGAATTTCTGCCAGGCGATGGCCGGCAGGGTGCCGCCCGTCAGGTTCTTGGTCGGGTGGTAGTCGTCATTGCCGAACCAGACGGCGGCCACATAATTGCCGGTGAAACCGCAATACCACGCGTCACGATAGGACGATGTGGTGCCCGATTTGCCGACCGATGGCACCCCCGGAATATCGGCGCGCCGACCGGTGCCGCCGGTGACCACACCGCGCAGCATGGAGTTCATGTTGGCGACGGTGGTTTCGCTGAGCACGCGTTCGCGCGGCGCGTCTGGATCGACCTCGAACACCTGCTCGCCATTGAGCGTCGTCATGCGCGTAATGCCATAGGCCGGGGTCTTGAGGCCGTGATTGGCCAGCACTGCATAGGACGAGGTCATGTCGATGACCGAGACGGACGCCACGCCCAGCGCCAGCGAACGGGTGACCGGATAGTCAGCGGTCAGGCCCATGCGGTGGCTGAGTTCGGCAATGGTGTCGCGGCCGGTCTTGATCGACAGCGTGACTGGAACGGTATTGAGCGACTGCGCAAAGGCGCTGGCCAGCGTCACCGAGCCCTTGTAGCTGCGGCCGTAATTCTGCGGGCACCAGTCGCCGATGCAGACCGGGCGGTCGGTGATCATGTCGGTGGGCTTGAGGCCAAGCTGCTCGAAGGCTTCTGAATAAACGAAGATCTTGTAGGCCGAACCCGGCTGGCGCGTGGAGACGATGGCGCGGTTGAACTGGCTTTTGGCATAGTCCATGCCGCCGACCATGGCGCGGATGGCGCCCTGCGTGTCGGTGACGACCATGGCGGCCTGCTCGACATCATATTGCGCGCTGTTTTCGCGCACGGTCGAGACCACGGCTTCTTCGGCGTACTTTTGCAGGGTCGTGTCGACAGTGGTACGCACCACGAAATTGTTCGAGGCGTGCTGCGTGGTTTCGATGATGCGCTTGGACTGCTCGAAGGCCCAGTCGAGGAAATAGTTGGGCGAATTGGTATCCTGCACCCGGTCGATGGCCGAGGCGGGGTGGCGGCGGGCAGCGGTGACCTGGCCTTCGGTGAGGAAACCCGACGCGACCATGTTGGACAGCACCAGATTGGCGCGGCCACGCGCGGCGGCCAGATCGACATGGGGTGCGTAATTGCTGGGCGCCTTGAAGAGGCCGGCCATCATCGCGGCCTCGGCGAGGGAAATATCCTGCACCTTCTTGCCGAAATAGTAGTCGGCGGCAGCCACGACGCCGAAATTGCCGCCGCCCATGTAGGCGCGGTCAAAATAGAGCTTGAGGATTTCGTCCTTGGAATAGTGCCATTCCAGCCAGACGGCGAGGAAGGCCTCGATGACCTTGCGCTCGATGGTGCGCTCGGAACTGAGGAACAGGTTTTTGGCCAGCTGCTGGGTGATCGAGGAGCCGCCCTGGGTGCTGCGATCGCCCGAGGCATTGGTCACGATAGCGCGCAGTGTGCCAACCACGTCGATGCCAAAATGCTCGTAAAAGCGGCGGTCTTCGGTCGCAAGCGTCGCCTTGATCAGATAGTCGGGCATGTCGGCAAGGGCGACGGAATCGTCCGAGCGAATGCCGCGACGCCCGATTTCGGTGCCGTAACGATCAAGGAACACGACGGAGTAATTCTCCGCCTTGTTAAACTCGCCCGACGCCGTGGCATCAAAGGCTGGCATAGCCAGCGCCACCATCAGCACGCAGCCAATGGCGAAAAACGAAAAGCCGTCGCTCAGGATTTCAACGAAGAAGCGCTTGAAGCCGGCGACGTGGAAAATGGACATGAAGTCCTGAAAGCGCGTATAGCCGCGCCCGAGCCACTGCCAGAATTCGTAAAGCGAAGAATCCAGCCAGGCGTCTGCCGCCAACATGCTGGAGTTCGTCTTGCGTTTTTCTTTGGTATAGAACGGATCCTGCACCACGGTCCCCGGCTTGGTGTCACGAACTTTTGTCCGCTCGCGTTCCCCAACGCAACATGATCGCTGGAATATGATTGCGCTCTGTGACGGACAAGAGCAAACCGACAAGACGGATAGCAGTAACGAGTTAAGATGGCCTTCTGGGAAGAAAAAACTCTCGAAGAAATGACCAGCACGGAGTGGGAAGCCCTCTGTGATGGCTGCGGGCGCTGTTGCCTGATCAAGCTCGAGGACGAAGATACCGGCATCCTGATCACTTCGGATGTGCGCTGCCAGCTGCTGGACGGCGATACCTGCGCCTGCACTGACTATCCGGGGCGGCAAGCCAAGGTGCCCGACTGCATCAAGCTGACGCCGCAGAATGTGCGCGAGATCAAGTGGATCCCCACCACCTGCGCCTATCGTCGCATCGCCGAAGGCAAAGGCCTGGCCTGGTGGCACCCGCTGATTTCAGGCGATCCGCAGACCGTCGTCGATGTCGGCGTCTCGGCCCGCGGCCGCACTTTTGCTGAACAGGACGTCGCCCCAGACGAATGGGAAGAACACGCGGTCGACTGGCCGGAGTGGGAACCGCCTGAGAAGCTTTAAGTATTTACACGGTATTAACCATGGCGGGGCCAGATTAAGGGACTGCGAGCCCAGGATAGGCACCATCCATGACTGATACCGCAACTGTAAAAGCGTCCGACGAGTCTTTCTGGCTGCGCGTTCGGACTGCGCTGGGCGCGATGCGACCTGTGCGGCAGGAGCGGGAGCCGGCCTATGGGCAGGCCGCAATTGCGCGATCAATCGGCATGAAGCCGCGCCTCGGCGCGCGCATCGAAGAAGAACTGGCGACCGGCTGGGCCAATGCGGCGGCGCGCCATGTGTCGCTGAGCCTTCTCGTGATCGAGATGGACCGTTTTTCAGATTATTTTACGGCCTATGGCAAGACCTCCACCGACCACTGCTTGGCCGATGTGATGCAGACCATTGCCGACACTTTGCCGCGCGACGGCGACGTTTGCCTGCGGCTGGGGCGTTCGACTTTTGTGGTGGTTCTGGCCGACATGCCGGGCCTGATGGCGCGGGCGCTGGCCAGCAAGATGGTGGAAGCCATCAAGGATCTCGGCCTCGCCCACAAGGAAAGCCACGCCGGGATCGTGACGATCAGCGTTGGGCTGGCCGTGACAAATCCGCATGGTTCGGTTGACAAGAAGTTCTTCGAGGCCGGTGCTGCCGTGCTCAGAAAGGCCCAGCGCAAGGGCTTTTGCCGGATCGAGACCAAGGATCTCCGCCCCGCCGTGGAGCGCAAGCGCAAGGCGGCTTGAGGTTGCCAGCCGCCCATTGAGACATTAAGAGAGCCGTCCCTTCGCGCGCCATGTCGCGCCTGTCTCACGGATGCTCCCCTCAATGTCTCTCGTCTGCGGCCTCGACTTTGGCACGTCCAATTCAACCATTGCCCGGCTCGATACCAACGGCGTTCCCCAGCTGCTCAAGCTGGAGGATGGGCGGCAAACCATTCCCAGCGTGATCTTTTTCGGCTTCGAGGATGACACCATCCACTTTGGCCGCAAGGCTGTGGCTGAATATGTGACCGGCGCCGATGGCCGCCTGATGCGCTCGCTCAAGAGCGTGCTGGGCACGGCGCTGATCGGCGACAGCACGCGGGTCAAGGCGCGCAGCTATGGCTTTCTCGACATTCTTGGCATTTTCATCGGCGAACTGAAGCGGCGCGCTGAAAGCGAACTCGACGGGCAGGTCGATAGCGTGGTCTGCGGCCGTCCGGTGCACTTTGTCGATGAGGACCCGGTGGCCGACCGGGCGGCGCAGGATCAGCTTGAAAGCGCTGTGCGCGGGCAGGGCTTCCGTCATGTCGATTTCCAGTTTGAGCCGATTGCGGCGGCGCTCGACTATGAGCGCCAGGTGACGGCCGAGCGGCTGGCGCTGATCGTCGACCTTGGCGGCGGTACTTCGGACTTTTCGGTGGTGCGCGTATCGCCCGAGCGGGCCAAATCGATGGACCGGGGCGGCGACATTCTGGCGACGGCCGGTGTGCATGTCGGCGGCACGGACTTTGACCGGCTGCTCTCGATGACGCGGGTGATGCCCGAACTGGGGCTGGGCACCAAGACGCGCGACGGCAAGCGGCACCTGCCGGTGGCGCCATACTATGATCTCTCGACCTGGCACCGCATCAACCGGCTCTATAATGCGCAGACTTTGCGCGACCTGCGCGGCACCAGCCGCGAGGCGCAGGCGCCTGAGCGGGTGGATATGATGATCGAGCTGATCGAGGATCGGCTGGGGCATCGACTGGTGGGCGCGGTGGAAACGGCCAAAATTGCGCTGTCGGATGCCGACACCACCAACTTCGTTTTTCCAGTGCGCGATCAGCAGATCGAAACCGAACTGACCATCGAGCACCTGACGGCGGCGCTACACAGCTCGGTCAGCCGCATCGAGGACACCATCGCCGAAACGCTGAAGCGGGCCGGGATCGGGGCCGGCGACATCGACAGCTTGATCCTGACGGGCGGTTCGACCCAGGTGCCAGCGATTGCCGGGCGGCTGCGTGCGCTGTTTCCGGACGCGGACCTGGTGCGCACCGACGTGCTCGGCAGCGTGGGTCTGGGGCTGGCCATGGATGCCAAGCGCAAGTTTGGGTGAGGGCGTGACACGGTAGGGGACAGTGCGTGGGCCACTTCTTGCCATTCGAGCGTAGCTCTCATGGCCTTGAGGTCTAAAATCGCTCCACTGGAGCGATTTTGCGCGTAGCGACGACCTCAAGTTATCCATCTTCTCCCCGCGTCACGGTGCTGGGCTATAGTTCAGGCATGGTCGGAAAAGTGGGTGAGGCGGACGGCCCCCACGCGATAGTGGAAACATTGACATGGTTGATCTAACTGGGGCGCCCGATGACCGGACGATCCGCTGGGATGCCGTGCGCCAGGAATATGAAAGCCGCCAGTTTCTGCCTGCGGTCATCTGCAAGCGCTACGGCATTTCGACTGCCCAACTGCGCTATCGCAGGGAAAGCGAGGGCTGGCTGAGCGCCCGGGCGCGCGTCGTGCGCCAGGACGAACTGGTGGCGCGCATGATGAAGGTTTTGGACAAGCAGGTAAGACGACTGGAGATGGCGGTGACCGAACCGATCGACAAACAGGCCAATGTGTTGGGCATTCACGTCAAGACGCTCGACAAGCTTATCGAGCTGGGCGCGAGCCAGCCCAATGTGGAGCCGGCCAGCAAGAAGGACATGAGCGACCTCCGAGACAAGCTGGCCAAGCGCATTGACCAGTTCAAGAACCGCTGAGACGCGGGCCGAGGTCGCGGCCAAATCCAATGACGAGGTCGAGGCCGAATATTACGACTGGAACCGATGGGCCTTTCCCAAGCAATTGCCGCCGGTCTCGGACTGGACCACCTGGCTTTTGCTGGGCGGGCGCGGCTCGGGCAAGACCAGGGCCGGGGCCGAATGGGTGCGCACGCTGGCGGCCCGGCGGATCGGGCCGATCGCGCTGGTCGGCGAGACCATGACCGAGGCCATCTCGATCATGGTGCGGGGCGAAAGCGGAATATTGAGCGTTCACCCCGACGTGGATCGCCCGGTGCTCAAAGGCAATCGGCTGATCTGGCCCAATGGTGTCGAAGCGGCGATCATGTCCGCGTCCGATCCCGAGCGGTTTCGCGGGCCACAGTTTGCTGCCGCCTGGTGTGACGAGGTGGCGAAATGGCCGCACGGCGAAGAGGCGTGGGACATGCTGCAGTTTGGCCTGCGGCTGGGTGATCGGCCACAGCAATTGGCGACGACAACGCCCCGGCCGTCTCGGTTGATCAAGCGGCTGCTGAGCGATCCGCAAACGGCAGTGACCCATATCCGCACCGACGAAAATCGAGCGCAATTGGCGCCGGGATTTCTTGAAGCCGTGGTGGCGCGCTATCGCGGATCGGTGCTGGGGCGGCAAGAACTGGATGGCGAACTGATCGAGGACATGCCCGATGCGCTGTGGCAACGCAGCATGTTCCGTCGGTTCGAGGGCGGTGAGATCGACCGGATCATTGTCGCGGTCGATCCTCCGGTGACGGGCACGGCGAAGTCAGACGCGTGTGGCATTGTGGTGGCCGGGCGGGTGGGAGATGGCGTGGTGGTGCTGGAGGATCGCACGATCAAGCCGGCGGCGCCGCTGACCTGGGCCTATCGTGCGGTGGCGGCGTATCAGGCGCATGGGGCCGATGCCATCGTGGTGGAGGTCAACCAGGGCGGCGATCTGGTGCAGCAGGTGATTACGCAGGTGGACGCAACGGTGCCGGTGCGCGCGGTGCGGGCCAATCGCGGCAAGTGGCTGCGGGCGGAACCGGTCGCGGCGCTATATGGGCGCGGGCTGGTGAGCCATGTCGAGGGGCTGACGGCGCTGGAGGACGAGATGTGTGCCTTTGGGTCGGATGGAAAGAGTGAGGGTCACTCGCCCGATCGCGTCGATGCGCTGGTCTGGGCGGTGACGGAATTGATGTTGAACGAGATGCATCCGCGGGTGCGGGGGCTTTGAGGGCTTTTCCTTCTCCCCTTGTGGGAGAAGGTGCCCCAAGGGTGGATGAGGGGCGAAGTTGGAAGATTTCACCCACTTCGAGCATCGCACCCCTCACCCTAGCTTTGCCAGGTCGCTTCGCTCCCGGCGCCGCTGCCCTCTCCCCTGAGGGGCGAGGGGACGATGTAGCCGTTGGGGCGGTAATTTAAGGATCAAGAACAATGCCGAACTGGATCAGCCGCCTTTTGGGTGGGCAGATAAACACGCCTGTCGAAACCAAGACTTATGCCGGGCAGACCCTGCTGAGTCTCAGCCAGCTGGGCGCGGCGAGTTGGAGCAATCGGGGCTTTGCCAGCCTCTGTAATCAGGGCTTTGCACGCAATCCGGTGGTTTATCGGTGCGTGCGGTTGATTGCGGAAGCCGCAAACCGCGTGCCGCTGGTGGTGCATGAGGATGGGCGCAAGGTGGATGAACATCCGCTGGCGACGCTGCTGGCGCGGCCCAATGGGCGGCAGTCGGGCGGGGAAATGCTGGAGGCGGTTTACGCTTATCTGCAGACGGCGGGGAATGCCTATCTGCAGGCGGGCATCGTCGATGGCGAGGTCAAAGGGCTGTTTTGTCTGCGACCCGACCGTATGGCGGTGGTGGCCGGAGCGGACGGCTGGCCGGTGGCCTATGATTACACGGCCGGGGGCCGGGCGACACGGCTGCGCCAGGACGAAACGCCGGTGCCGGCTGTGCTGCACATGGCGCTGTTTCATCCTATGGATGACCACTACGGCATGGCGCCGCTGGAGGCAGCGCAGACCAGCCTCGATATTCACAATGCCGCCGGGCAATGGAACAAGGCCCTGCTCGACAATGCGGCGCGGCCGAGCGGGGCGCTGGTCTATTCGGTGGCGGGGCAGAACCTGACCGAGGAACAATTCGAGCGGCTCAAGGGCGAGCTGGAACAGAACTTCTCGGGCGCGGCCAATGCCGGGCGGCCAATGTTGCTGGAGGGCGGGCTCGATTGGAAGACCATCGCGCTCAGCCCACGCGACATGGATTTCATCGAGGCCAAACATGCCGCCGCGCGCGACATCGCGCTGGCCTTCGGCGTGCCGCCCATGTTGCTCGGCATACCGGGCGACAATACCTATGCGAACCTGGCCGAAGCCAATCGGGCGCTGTGGCGACAGACGCTGATCCCGCTGGTCGTGCGGGTGGCCGATGAACTGAGCAACTGGCTGTCGCCAGCTTTTGGCGGGGCGACGGTGGAGCCCGATTTCGATGGCGTCGAAGCGCTGGCGGAGGACCGGGCGGCGCTGTGGGCGCGGGTTGGCGGCGCGGAGTTTTTAAGCGACGCCGAGAAGCGGGCGATGTTGGGGATTTAGGGGTGTTTTCCCAACACGACGTCATTCCCGCGAACGCGGGAATCTACCTTGACGCGGTGTTGAAGGAAGATCCCCGCTTTCGCGGGGATGACGTGGTGCGTTGTGCGACGCGCATTTGTCTGGGGACAAAGGGTCGAAGTGAAGGCCCCCTCACCCGGCCCAAGAGGGCCGACCTCTCCCCCAAGGGAGAGGTGAAGTGGTGGCCTTCCCTACCTCGCCCCTTGGGGGAGAGGTCTGCGCGTAGCGCCGGGTGAGGGGGCCTTCCCCAAGGAGATTCATCATGGACGAGCTGACCAAAACCGTCGTGGAGCGCGGTGATCTGGCGCATCTGGCGCTGTTTCTCTGGGCCACCGGCGCCAGTGCGCTGCTGGTTTGGAGCCTGCGGGAGATGGCGAAGGTGAATCAACACTTCAACGACTTCGTGCAGGAGATCGCGACTTTGAATCGGCTTTTCAGGAAGGATGAGTAAGGCCATGGCAAACAAGCACAATCGCGAGAATGCGCAGCAGACCTTCCGGCAGTTTGCCTGGAACCTTGCAGGCACGTTGGCAGGCCCGAAAACGGGCGGCAAGACCGCCAGCAAGCCAACGGGCAAGCGCTGATGGCATCCATTCCGATTGATGGCGAAGGGCGGTTTTCTGGCTATGTAAGCGTATTCGGGCGGGTGGATGCGGGCGGCGATATCGTCATGCCGGGGGCGTTTGCCAAGAGCATCGCCAAGCGCGGCGACCGCATCCGGCTGCTGTTTCAGCACGATCCGAAAGAGCCCGTCGGCACCTGGGACGCCATTGGCGAGGACCATCATGGATTGTTCGTGGCCGGGCGGCTGGTGCCGGGCGTGCCGCGCGCCGATGCGCTGAAACGCCTGATCGAGAACCGGGCGCTCGATGGGCTGTCCATCGGCTTTCGCACGGTGAAGGCGACCCACGAGGGCGGCCATCGCAAGCTCTGGGCGATCGACCTGTTCGAGATTTCGATCGTGACTTTTCCGATGATGGAGGACGCGCGGATTGCGCCCTTCGGCACATCGACCGGCGCCGCCATTGCGGCCGCCACAAAAACCATCCGCAACCGATAAGGACATCTGCATGGATATGACCAGTGACGGCCTTGAAACCAAGGCCGGCGCGGGGAGCGACATTGCCGCGCTCTTCGCCGAATTTTCGACCGCGTTTGAGGAATTCAAACGCACCAACGACCAGCGCCTCGGCGAGATCGAGAAGCGCGGCACGCCCGATGGCCTGCTCGAAGGCAAGTTGGACCGGCTGAACGCGGTGCTTGACGAGCAGAAGGCGGCGATGGATCGCGCGCTGGTCGAGCGGGCGCGTCCGCAGCTCGATGGCAAGGCGGCTCAGCTCGGCGGCGAGTACAAGGAGGCGTTCTCCTGCTACGTGAAGCGCGGCGAGGAAAAGGCACTGTCGGTCGGCGTCAATGCCGATGGCGGCTATGTGGTGCCGGCCGAAACCGAGACGGAAATCGCGCGCCTGATGACGGCAGTCTCGCCGATCCGCGCCATTGCCGGCGTGCGGCAGGTGTCGGGTTCTGTCTATAAGCGCCCGATTTCGGTGACCGGCCCGGCCGTGGGTTGGGTGGGTGAAACCGCATCGCGCCCCACGACCACCAGCCAGACGCTGGCTGAACTCAGCTATCCGACCATGGAACTCTATGCCATGCCGGCGGCGACCTCGGCGTTTCTTGATGACGCGGCGGTGGATGTCGGCCAGTGGATTGCCGACGAGGTCAACGCGGCCTTTGCGGCGCAGGAAACCACGGCTTTCGTCAGTGGTGATGGCGTCAACAAGCCCAAGGGGTTCCTCACCGCAACCGCGGTGGCCGAAAGCAGCTGGAGCTGGGGCAATCTAGGCTATGTGGCAACCGGCGCTGCGGGCGCATTGCCGACCAGCAATGCCAGCGATGTGCTGATCGACCTCGTCTATTCGCTCAAGGCCGGCTACCGCCAGAATGCCAGCTGGGTGATGAACCGCAAGGTGCAGGGCACGTTGCGCAAACTCAAGGACGCCGACGGCAATTACCTGTGGCAGCCAGCGGCCGCAGCAGACGGCAAGGCGCGCTTCATGGGCTTTGACCTGGTCGAAGCCGAGGACATGCCGAACGCTGGGGCGGGTTCGCTGTCCATCGCCTTTGGTGACTTCCGTCGCGGCTATCTGATCGTGGATCGTCAGGGCGTGAGCGTGCTGCGCGATCCGTTCTCGAGCAAGCCGTATGTGCTGTTTTATACGACCAAGCGCGTAGGTGGTGGGATCGCGGATTATGACGCGATCAAGCTGCTGAAGTTTGCGGCGAGCTGAGTAAGCAAGAATACCCCCACCTCGCCTCCCCCTGAAAAGGGGGAGGAATCCGGGCGGTGGGTTTGGCGAGATTGTGTCCCGAACTGGATCTGTCCCTCCCCCTATCAGGGGAGGTTAGGTGGGGGTATCCCCAAAAACCAAAAGGCAAAACAATGACTTCATACCTTCTGGCGGGGCCCGCAGAGGAGCCGGTTTCGCTTGCCGAGGCCAAGGCGTTTCTCAAAGTGGACGATGAAGCCGAGGACGGGCTGATCATGACGCTGATCGGAGCAGCGCGGCTGCATATCGAGGGCGTCACGGGCAGGGCGCTGCTGGCGCAGAGCTGGCGCGTGGTGCTCGATTGCTGGCCGGAAAGCCGGGTGGTCAAGCTGCCGGTGATGCCATTTATCAGCGTGACGGCCATTGCGGCCTATGACGAGGCCGGGGCCAGCCATGACGTGCCGCTGGCGCAGTTTTTGAGCGAGCCGGATCGGCTGCTCTTGCCCCGAACGGTGGTAGGCACGCCCCTGCTAAGGGCGCAGCAGGGCATCGAGATTGATTATGAGGCCGGGTTTGGCACCGGGCCGGAGGATGTACCGGCCGACATCCGCCAGGCGCTGCTGGCGCTGGTGGCCTATTGGTTCGAGCATCGCGACGCGGTGATCGTGGCCGGGTCCGGGGCGGTCGTGCCTTCGGGGTTCGACCGCATGGTCGCCGGCTATAAACGGGTGCGGCTGTGAGCGAGCGGATCCCGCCCATCGGCACGCTGACCGACCGGGTGCAGTTCAAGCGGCGCGAGACGACGGGCGAGGCCGAGGGCGGACATGTGGCGCTGTTTGTGTCGGTGACGAGCCTTTGGGCGCGGGTCCGCTCGCTGACCGGGCGACAGGGCACCAGCGCCGATGGGCGGTCGGTGGAGATCTCCCACGCGGTGGTTGTGCGTTTTCGTAACGACGTGAAGCCGGGTGACCGGATCATCTATCGTGGGCGGAGCCTCGATGTGGTGAGCGCTGCCGACCTCAATGGAAGGCGGGCGTATCTGAGCTGCGCCTGTAGCGAAACTAGTTTTACGGGGTAGGGCGATGCATCCGATCAGCCTGTTGCAAGGCGCGCTGGTGGCGGCGCTCAAGGGCGATGTGTCGCTGGCTGCCATCGTCGGCGATGGCGTCTTCGACGCCCCGCCGCGCGGAGCGGTGGCGCCTTATGTGGTGATCGCCCGGCACGACGTGTTGCAGCGCGATGGCGATGAAGCGCCGGGGCAGGAGCACCGGGTGCTGATCCATTGCCGGGGCGATCAGCCCAGTCGCAAGCGGGCGCTGGATATGGCGGTACGGGTGGTGGCGGTGGCGCTGGGGCTTTCGGCTGGCGGGATTGTCGTCACCCATTGCGAGCATGTGCGGACGGATACGGTGATCGACCGGGACACGGGACATGCCAAGGCGGCGGTGACGCTGCGGTTTTTGAGTGAGAGTTGAGCTCTTTCCTTCTCCCCTCGTGGGAGAAGGTGCCGCGCAGCGGCGGATGAGGGGGCCTCGTCCGGTCGTCTGGCATGGGTGTGCGCAGTACCCCCACCCTTGATCCCTCCCCGCAAGGGGGAGGGTGTCGACTGAAACATTCGACGTGAGAGTCCGCGCTCCGGGCGTGGCGACAATTTCTTGAAAGGCGAAAAACATGGCCGCACAGATCGGGAAGAACATGCTGCTCAAGCTCGATCAGACGGGGGCAGGCAGTTTTTTGACGGTGGCGGGGCTGCGGACGCGGGCGCTGGCGTTCAATGCCTCGAGCGTGGACACGACAGACCAGGAAAGCGCCGGGCGTTGGCGGGAATTGCTGGCGGGTGGTGGGGTGAAGCGGGCTTCGGTTTCGGGCGCAGGGGTGTTCAAGGACACGGAATCCGATGCGCAGGTGCGGGCGTTGTTTTTTGGCGGCACGATCCGGAACTGGCAGCTGATCATCCCCGATTTCGGGACAGTGCAGGGGCTGTTTCAGATCGTGGCGCTGGAGTTTTCGGCCGATCACGCCGGGGAGGTGACGTTTGATCTGGCGCTGGAAAGCGCCGGGGAAGTGATTTTTACGGCGATTTGATTTCTGCAACTGCGCCTTAGTCGCCGTCATTGCCCGGCTTGTCCGGGCAATCCATGCCTCCTCACGTGTGGCGCGATGGATCACCCGGACTAGCCGGGTGATGACCATGGGGCGAGGGTGCGTCGAACAACCAATAAGGGAAACACACATGGCCATTCCACAGCGCGGGGAGATTGATGCTGTCATTGGCGGCGAGACGAAGGTGTTGTGCCTGACGCTTGGGGCGTTGGCGGAGCTGGAGGCGCGGTTGCAGGCGGGGGATCTCGTCGGACTGGCCGAGCGGTTTTCCAGTGGCCGGGTTTCGGCGCGAGATTTGACGGCGATCCTGGGGGCGGGGCTGCGCGGCGGTGGCAATGCGGTCAGCGATGACGACCTGGCGCGCATGGCAATCGAGGGCGGGCTCAAGGGCGCGGCCGATATTGCGGCGCGGCTGTTGAGGGCGACGTTTGGAGAGGCGGCATGACGCCGTTTCCGTGGGATGCGGCGATGCGGTTCGGGCTGGGCGTGCTGCGCCTGCCGCCGCGCGAATTCTGGCGCATGACGCCACGCGAACTGGCCTCGGCCTGGGGCGCGGTGGTGGGTGACCGGGGGGGGGCACTAGGCCGCGATGACCTTGCTGGATTGATGGAGCGTTTTCCCGATGGCCGATGATTTTTTTCCCGACAGTTTTCGCGACGAACTGGGCGATGTGTCTCTCGAACTGGGGCGCATTGGCGACCTGGCAGATGGCGTGGCGCGGTCGATCAATACGGCGTTTCGCGGGGCGCTGGTCGATGGCAAATCGTTCAAGTCGCTGCTGGGCGATATTTCACGCAGCTTTGCCGACATCGCGCTCAAGGCGGCGATCAAGCCGCTGGGCACGCTGGTCGGCGGGCTGGTGGAAAACCTGTTCGCCGCGACCAATCCGGCGCTGGGCAATGTGACCCCGTTCGCCAAGGGCGGGGTGATCGCGACGCCGAGCTATTTCCCGATGCATGGCGGACTGGGGCTGATGGGTGAGGCGGGAGCTGAGGCCATCATGCCGCTGTCGCGTGGGCCGGATGGTCGGTTGGGTGTGGCGGGTGGCGGTGGCGGGGCGGTGAATGTGACGTTCAACGTGACGGCGAGTGATGCGCGCAGCTTTGCAGCGAGCGAGGCGGAGATCAGTGCGATGCTGTTGCGGGCGGTGAAGAGGGGTTCGCGGGGGAGTTAGGCTCTTTCCCACCTCGCCCCTGAGGGGAGAGGTCGCCGCGCAGCGGCGGGTGAGGGGTTCAGTGGTGGTGGCGGTGCTGTTTGGCCCCACAACCTCTGAACCCCTCACCCCGACCCTCTCCCCTCAGGGGAGAGGGGATGACTGATGATTTCGGAGTCGATCAAATGGCATTTCATGCAGTGCGGTTTCCGCTTGATGTGGCGCTGGGGGCTCGGGGTGGGCCGGAGCGGCGGACGGATGTGGTGACGCTGGCGGGTGGGGGCGAGCAGCGGAATGGGCGGTGGCTGCATTCGCGGCGGCGCTACAATGCTGGCTATGGCGTCAAATCGCGGGCGGATATGGCGGCGGTGCTGGCGTTTTTCGAGGAAAGACGCGGGCGGCTGCATGGGTTTTTGTGGCGCGATGGGCTGGATTTTTCGAGCAATGGCGCTGTGCCGACGGCACTGGACCAGGCGATTGGCACCGGAAACGGCAGCCGGACCAGCTTTGCCCTCAGCAAGAAATATGGCGCGGCGTTTGATCCGTATTTGCGGTCGATCACTAAACCGGTCGCCGGCTCTGTGCGGGTGGCGGTGGCGGGCGTGGAGGTGATGAGCGGCTGGACTGTGGATGTGGCGACGGGCGTCGTCGGTTTTTCCGTGGCGCCAGCGAATGGCGCCGTGGTGACGGCGGGGTTTCTGTTCGATGTGCCGGTGCGGTTCGATACCGACCGGCTCGATGTGGAACTGACCAGCTTTGATGGCGCTGAGGCCCCGAGCATTCCGCTGGTGGAGATTTTGCCATGAGGACGCTCAATGTGGGGCTCGCCGCGCATGTGGCGAAGGGCGAGACGACGCTGGCGCAGTGCTGGAAATTGACGCGCACGGATGGCGTGGTGCTGGGTTTTACCGATCATGACCGGACATTGCGGTTTGGCGGCGTGGATTTTGTGCCGGCACATGGACTGGACGGCAGCGAGGTGCCGGCAAAGCTGGGTGCGCAGGTGGAAACCAGCGAAGTGCTGGGCGTTCTGCATGCCGAGGCAATCATCGAGGACGATATTCTGCTCGGGCGCTACGACGGCGCGGTGGTGGAAACCTGGCGGGTGAATTGGGCCGATATCAGCCAGCGCGTGCTGCTGCGGCGCGATGCGATTGGCGAAATCGTGCGCGAGGATGGCGTATTTCGGGCAGAGCTGCGGTCGGCGCAGCAGGACCTGAACGTAACGCATGGGCGGATTTATCAGGGGCTATGCGACGCCGCGGTGGGCGATGCGCGCTGCCGGGTGGACCTCAGCAATCCGGCGTTTACCGGACAGGCGACGGTGACGGCGATCGATGATCCCTATCGGCTTGTGCTGACTGGGTTGGCCGGATTTGCCGCTGGCTGGTTCGGCTTTGGCGCGGCCAGCTGGACGGATGGCAAGCGCATCGGGCTGCGCGATGGGGTGGTGAGCCACCAGCGTAGCGGCAATCGCGATGTGCTGGGTTTTGGGGTGCGGGTGGGCGACTGGATCGCGGTGGGCGATACGCTGAGCGTGACGGCTGGGTGCGATCGGCGCTTTGCCACCTGCAAGGCCAAGTTCGCCAATGCGGTCAATTTTCGCGGTTTTCCGCATATTCCGGGCAATGACTATGTGCTGCGCCATCCGCGCAATGGCGATGCGCTGGATGGTCGGGCGGTGGTGCCGTGACGTCGGATGCGGTGATTGCGGCGGCGCGGGAGTTTTTGGGCACGCCCTATCGGCATCAGGCGTCATTGGTGGGGGCAGGGTGCGATTGCCTTGGACTGCTGCGGGGCGTGTGGCGGGCGCTTTATGGTGCGGAGCCTGTGGCGATGCCGCCCTATCGGGCCGATATGCGCGATCCGCTCAATGCTGGGGCGCTGCGACAGGCGGCGGAGACGCTGCTGGTGGCGGAGACTGGTGGGCTAGCTGGTGGGCAGGTGGTGTTGTTTCGGCTGGGCGGCATGGCCGAACCCAAGCATTGCGGGATTTTGGTGAGTGCCGAGCGGTTCATCCATGCGCAGGAACGGCTGGGCGTGGTCGAGTCAAATTTGACCGAAGCCTGGGCACGGCGGGTGAGTGGGCGGTTTCGGTTTCCGGACTGAGGCGAGGCCCCCTCATCCGCCCTTCGGGCACCTTCTCCCGCGAGGGGAGAAGGGTGATGACTGCCAGCCCTCGGTTTTCCCCTTCTCCCCCGAAGGGAGAGGTGAGAAAGGAAGTAAACATGGCCACTTTGGCACTTTCGCTGGCTGGGCAGTTCGTGGGTGGACTGGTCGGCGGGCCTATTGGCGCGACGGTTGGGCGGGCGCTGGGGGCGCTGGCGGGAAGCGCGGTCGATGGCATGCTGTTTGGTGAAAAGCGCGAGGCCGGTGGCAGCGATATTCGGCTTCAGGGGTCAAGCGAGGGCATCGCTGTGCCCCGGCTCTATGGTTGGAGCCGGCTGTCGGGCAACATCATCTGGGCGCGCGAGCTGGAGCTGCTGGCGGCCGAAAATACCGGGGCCAAGGGCGCGGGCGACCGCGAGGATGTGGTGGGCGCGAGCTTTGCCGTAGCCTTCTGCGAGGGCGAGGTGCATCGGCTGGGGCGCATCTGGGCCGATGGGCAATTGCTCGACACCGAAGGGCTGACGCTGCGGTTTTATCGCGGCACGCAAAGCCAGCTGCCGGATGGGTTGATTGAGGCGACGCAAGGGACGGCGCCGGCCTATCGCGGGATTTGTTACCTCGTGGTCGAGCAACTGCCGCTGGAAAAATTCGGCAATCGCATTCCGCAACTGTCCGTTGAGTTGTGCCGCGTGGTCGGCGACCTGGAGCGCGATATTCGGGCGGTGACGGTGATCCCGGGGGCGACCGAGTTTGGCTATGATCCGGCACCGCGTATGCGGATGGTCGGGCCGGGGCAGACTGCGGGCGAGAATACCCATGTCAGCGCCAATGTGAGCGACTGGACGCTGTCGATCGACGAGCTGACGGCGCTTTGCCCCAATCTCAAGCATGTGGCGCTGGTGATTGCCTGGTTTGGCAATGATCTGCGCTGTGGGTCTTGTATGGTGGGGCCGCGTGTCGAGGCGGCGGATCGCTCGGTGTCGGGTGCCGAGTGGAGTGTGATGGGGCTCGGGCGCGGCAGTGTGCCCGTCGTGTCCATGCATGGCGGCGGTGCGGCCTATGGCGGCACGCCGTCGGACGCTTCGGTGCTGGCGGCAATTGCCGATCTCAAGGCGCGCGGGCTTAAGGTTACGATTTATCCCATAATCATGATGGATGTGCCGTCCGGCAACGGACTGGCCGATCCTTATGGCGCCTCGGAACAGGGAGCCTATCCCTGGCGCGGACGAATTACCTGCCATCCGGCGCCGGGACGGCCGGGGGCGCCGGACAAAAGCGCGGCGGCTGCGACGCAGGTGGCGGCTTTTGCGGCCGGGCATCGGCAGATGATGCTGCATTATGCCGGACTGGCAGCGGCGGCGGGTGGCGTTGATACGCTGATCATCGGCTCGGAAATGCGCGGACTGACGACAGTGCGCGGCGCGGGCAACAGTTTTCCGTTCGTGTCGGCACTGGTGTCGCTGGCGGCGGATGTGCGGGCGGTGGTCGGGTCTGCGACCAAGCTGACCTATGCGGCGGACTGGAGTGAGTATTCGGGCTATCAGCCGGACGGCGAGAAGTTTTTCCATCTCGATCCGCTCTGGGCCTCGCCTCATATCGACGCGGTCGGCATCGACAATTACATGCCGCTGGCCGACTGGCGCGATGGGCAGGGGCATAGCGATGCGGCGCTGTCGGCGACGGGCTATGACCTCGATTACCTGGCGGGCAATGTCGCAGGCGGGGAGGGCTATGACTGGTACTATGCCAGTGATGCGCATCGCCGCGGGCAGGTGCGGACGCCGATCAGCGATGGCACGCATAACGAGCCGTGGGTATGGCGTTACAAGGACATCCGCAACTGGTGGAGCCAGCCGCATCACAACCGGCCGGGCGGGGTGCGGAGTGCCAGCCCGACTGCCTGGGTGCCGGGCAGCAAGCCGATCTATTTCACCGAGCTGGGCTGTGGTGCGGTCGACAAGGGTGCCAACCAGCCCAACATTTTTGGCGACCCCAAAAGCGCCGAGGGCGGCCTGCCGTATTTTTCGACGGGAACGCCCGATGCGCTGATCCAGCGTCAGGTGTTGCGGGCGCATCAGGCGTGGTGGCGCAAGGCGGCGAACAATCCGGTCGGCATGGTCGATGTGGAGCGGATCTATCACTGGACCTGGGACGCGCGGCCCTACCCGGCCTTTCCGGCGCTAACCGAGGTGTGGGCCGATGGCCCCAACCATCGCAACGGACACTGGCTGACCGGGCGACTGGGCGGCGCGACGAGCGAAGAGATCATCAGTGCGATCGCAGCTGACCATGGCGTTGCGATCAAGGCCGAGGCGGCGGCGCCGCAGATTGGCGGCTATGTGCTGGCCAATGCGACGACGGCACGCGAAGCCATTGAGCCGATCATGGCGGCCACCGGGCTTGGCCTGCGCAATCGAGTCGATGGATTGCAACTAGCAATTGCACGGCGCGAGGCGGCGGTTACGCTGGATCAAAACAGGCTGGCGGTGGGTGAGGGGGCGATCCTGTCCCGTCGCCGCGTTGATCCGGCGGAAGCGCCGGGGCGGTTGGCGCTGAGTTTTCTGGATCGGGAGCGGGATTATCTGGCCGCGACCGTAACGGCTTTGCGCGGCGATGGTGCTTTGACGGGGCAGACGACGGCGCTGGTGCTGGATGGAGCGGGGGCACGTCTGGCGGCGGAGCGGATGCTGGATGCGGCGGCGCCAGAGCGCGAGACGCTCGACTTTACGCTGCCACCGTCCGATCTCGCACTTGAGCCGGGCGATGTGGTGGATATTGGCGGGTTGACCGAGGGCCCATTCGAAATCACGGAAATCCGCGATGGTTTAGCACGGAAGATAACGGCGCGGACGCTGCCGGCCAATATGGCGGTGGCGACCGATATTGATCGGCCGCTGACCAAGGCCAATGGGGCGACGGTGCGCTCGGTGCCGGTCATGGCCGTGGCGCATCTGCCGCCATTGCCAGCTGAGCCGACACGGTCTCGGCTGGTGGTGAGCGGATATGCGCAGCCGTGGCCGGGTGCGCTGCAGGTGGTCGATGACGCTACCGGCGCGCGCGTGGCCGATGTCTCGCGGCGTGGGCTGTTGGGGACGGTTGCGGCGGTGTTTCGCGCTGGACCGGTTGCAGTCTGGGACAATGGTAATGTGCTGGATGTGAAGCTTTTGGCCGGGCATCTGGCCTCGGTGGAGCCACTGGCAGCATTGGCGGGGAGCAATCGACTGGCCGTCGAGACGGACAGTGGGGGCTGGGAGGTCGTTGGCTTTGCGCGGGCCGATCTGGTGTCGAGCGGGCGCTATCGGTTGAGTGGCTTGCTGCGCGGCCTGAGCGGAACTCGGGCGGCCATCGGAACGGCGTCGGTTGGCAGGCGGGTGATGGTGCTCGACCAGAGAAGCGCTGCCTTGCCCGTCGAGACCCATCACCTCGGGGAAGAACGCGGGTTTCGGATCTACGCCGGGGCGTCGGACCTGGTGGGAACGACGCTGACGGTTTCCACGACCACCGATCCGGCCTTGCCGCTGGCACCGGTGCATTTGCGGGCAACTCGAACCGGCAGCGATATCGCGTTGAGCTGGGTCCGGTGCAGCCGCGCCGACGGCGATGGCTGGGGCGCGACAGAGAGCCCGCTAGAGCATGTGCCCGAGCGCTATCGGGTGCGGGTGTTCAACGGTGCCACGGCGGTGCGCAGCTTTGAGGTCGGGGCGGCGACTGCCGTCTATTCGGCGGCGCAGCAGGTGGCCGACTTCGGCGTCTCACCGGGCGCTTTCACTTTCACCGTCGCGCAGATCAGCACCGTCCTCGGGGCGGGGCATGCTGGACAGGGAGACTTCCATGGCTAAGACGCGATTTGAGCTCTGCCTCGACGCAGTGCTGCGGCACGAGGGCGGCTATGTCGATCATCCAAGCGATCCCGGCGGCGCCACCAACATGGGCATCACCCACAAGACGCTGGCCCGGTGGCGCAATGTGTCGCCGTGGTGGAAACTGTCCAAGGACGCGGTGCGCGCCCTGCAACGGGCGGAAGCCGCCAGGATCTATCGGGCGAGCTATTGGGAGCGCAGCAAGGCGGGACAAATGCCCGCAGGGCTCGATCTGGCGCTGTTCGATTTCGCCGTAAATTCCGGGCCGGACCGCGCTATCCGCGCGCTGCAGGCCGAGCTTGGCGTCGTGGCCGACGGCCAGGTGGGCCCGCTGACGCTGGATGCCATAAAAACCTATGCAGGTAGGAAGGGGCTCGGCGCATTGATCGTCGCACTGTGTGACCGCCGGATGAGTTTTCTCAAGCGTCTATCGACCTTTACCACCTTCGGTAAAGGCTGGACGTCGCGCGTGTCCGCCATTCGCCGGGTCGCGCTTTCTGTGGCCGGTACGACTGCCTCGCCTTCAACCTCATTCACCACAAGGAGCATGATCATGGCCCTATTGAGCGGATACAAAACCTATATCGTCGCCGCCCTGATGCTACTGGCGGGCGTAGCGCAGCTGCTGGGGATCGACCTTCCGGCACTCGATGGCAGCTCGGCCGGGCACCTGATTATGGAGGCACTTGCCGTGCTGTTCTTGCGTAAGGGGCTCAAGGGGGATATCGGTCGTGCATGAGCTTTGGGCAAAGGGATTTTGACATCTTTGCCTTATTCATGTCCCATTCAGCAACGCTGCCCTAAGTTGCTCTCATGAAAACCTTGACCATGAAATTTCTTCTCCCGATCGCTGTCGCTTTTGCGATTGGCACGGCCGCCACCGGTTCTGCCAGTGCGCAGGCGTGCATCGACAGCTCTGCGGAAATTCAGGCGCTGATCAATCAGGGCCAGATCATGAGCCAGTATGACGCCGTGGCGGCCGCAGGCTATAGTGTCGATCAGGTTTTGAACTATCGCCTGTGCGAGCAAAATGGTCGCTACGTCTGGATCGTCGGTGTATTGAGTTCGGATGGCACTGCGCAAAACCTGACGGTCAGCGCACAATAGCGTGAAGGCGAATCGGCGGGGGTCCGGATATGCGCATTCTTGTTGTCGAAGACGATACCAATCTTAACCGGCAGCTCAAGGAAGCGCTGACGGAAGCCGGATATGCGGTGGACGTGGCCTTTGACGGCGAGGAGGGACACTTCCTCGGCGATACCGAACCCTATGATGCCGTCGTGCTCGATATCGGCCTGCCACGCATGGACGGCCTGTCGGTGCTCGAAGAATGGCGCCGCGCCGGCAAGACCACGCCGGTGCTGCTACTGACAGCCCGTGACCGCTGGAGCGACAAGGTGCAGGGCATCGACGCCGGCGCCGACGACTATGTCGCCAAGCCATTTCACATGGAAGAGGTGCTGGCCCGCATCCGTGCGCTGGTGCGCCGCGCCGCTGGCCTGGCGTCCAACGAAATCGTCTCGGGTTCGGTGCGGCTGGATTCGCGCTCCGGCAAAGTGACTGTCGATGGCCAGTCGGTGAAGCTGACCAGCCACGAATTGCGACTGCTGAGCTATCTGATGCACCACAAGGGCAAGGTCATTTCCCGCACGGAACTGACCGAGCATCTCTACGATCAGGATTTCGACCGCGACAGCAACACGATCGAAGTGTTTGTTGGCCGCCTGCGCAAGAAGCTGCCGGATGACTGCATCCAGACCGTGCGTGGACTGGGCTACCAGATCGCCGAGGATTAAGCGCCCGATGACGGGCATGCATTCCGACTGTTGGAGCCTGAGCACCTCCCCCTTCGGGGGAGAGGTCGACCGTCTTTGCTTGGGTGAGGGGACCTTCCCCACGCGCAGCATCAAGAAAAGTCCCCCTCACCGGGCGCTATGCGCCGACCTCTCCCCCCAAGGGAGAGGTGAAGAATGAGAAAAGGCTCAATCGCCGCATCGCTGTTTTGGTTATCGGCCGGCTGGCTGATCGTTGCGCTGGTCGCGACGGGCTTTTTGCTGACCGATCTCTATTCGCGGGCGCTCGACACGTCGCTGACCGAAACCCTCAATTTCCACGTCGAAAGCCTGACCGGCGCATTGCTGGAGGCGGGTGAGCCGCAGAGCGACGAGATTTCGCTGACCGATCCGCGCTTTGACCGGCCCCGCTCGGGTTGGTATTGGGCGATCCGCGATGCCAATGGCACGCTCTACAACCTCTCGACCTCGGTGGTGGGCATCGATCTGCCATCGCTGACCGGCACAGCTGACGCGCAGGGTCGCCGGACCGCCGTGATGCACGACACCTTCGGCACTGAAATGAGGGTCGTCGAACGCACCGTGACCGTGGCGCCGACCACCTATCAGATCATCGTCACCGGCAATCTCAGCGAAATCCTCGAACTGGTGCAGGATTTCCGTGGGCAAACCTTCATCGTGCTTGGCGCGGTGGGCGTCATGTTGGCCATCATGAGCGCCATCGTCGCGCGCTTTGCCATGCGGCCGATTGATCGGCTGAGTGCCGCCATCGAAAGTGTGCGCGAGGGCGAAAGCGTTTCGATTACAGGCACTTATCCCAGAGAAATTGCGCCCTTGGCCGAGGAGGTCAACGAGCTGCTGCGCTCCAATGCCCAGATCATCGAGCGAGCGCGCAACCAGGTGGGCAATCTGGCGCATGGGCTCAAGACGCCCATCGCCGTGCTGCGCAACGAGGCCGCCTCCAAGAAGGGCGCGCTGGCCGATGTTGTTCTCGCCGAAAGCGAGAAGATGAGCACGATGGTTTCCACCTATCTCGAGCGTGCGCGGCTTGCGGCCCGAACCTCGGTGGTCGGCAAAAAGGCCGATCCGACCATGATCATGCTGCGGCTGACGCGGGTCATGCGCAAGATCCACCCGGACGTCACCATCGCCTTCCAACGCCCCGACGCATCGCTGCCTTGGTTCCGGGGGGATGAGGCGGATTTCGAGGAAATGGCGGGCAATCTGCTCGACAATGCCTGCAAGTGGTCCAAGGGGCAGGTGGGGGTGCGGCTGTCCAGCGAGCGCATCGAGAGCGGCAACATGCTGCTGATCCGGATTGACGACAATGGACCTGGCCTGAGCGAGGATGACGCCCAGAAAGTGTTGCGTCGCGGTGTCAGACTCGATGAGAAAACGCCCGGAACCGGGTTGGGGCTCGATATCGTCAAGGAACTGGTAGATGTGTACGGGGGTAGTCTGGCGCTGAAACGATCTGCTTTGGGCGGACTTTCGGTGGAATTGCGGCTTCCGACCGCCCGATTGGGCAGTATGGCGCGACCAAATGCAACCTGACGCACTTTCGCCGCATTACGACAACAAGAGCCTTTTGTAACGACCACGAGAACGCACCACATGAATCGCATCGCCCTTCTTGCTACCCCGCTTATTGCCCTGACACTGGCTGCATGTTCCAGCACCGGTACGACCCAGGTTGTGCAGGCCCCGGTAGTGACGGCGACGCCTGTGTTTGCCCAGCCAATGGTGCCGACGCCCGCCCAGACCACCCAGACGGCCATGCTGACCACCAATGTGTCGAATGGCTTTGTCGATGCGGCGGCGCTCAACGCCATGTCCGCCAAGGATTCGGCTGAAGCCAATAGCGCCCAGTACTACGCTCTGCAGTTTGGCCGCCCGGGCGCACCGCGCCAGTGGACTGGCGATGCCGGCACGACTGGTTCGGTTGCCGTTGGCCCTTATGTGCGCGTCAACAATCTCGATTGCCGCGACTTCACGCATACGGTGAAGGCCAAGGGCCAGGACTTCGTCAAGAAGGGCACTGCCTGCCGCGAGCAGAACGGCAACTGGGCCGTGGTGCAGGGCGCCGCTTAATCGAATCCGTCTAAACCCGGATAAGGATTGTTTACCAACGACCTATAGGTTTGGAATCACCGCATTCCAAACCTTCAGCGTTGATGTCCCAAGTCGCCAATAAATCTGACCTGCCGGTCTCTACCGCAGCCCGACGGACGGGACGTGTCAACCTCAAGCCATTCGCCGGTTTGATTGATGCCGTTACCGTTCGCGATGCTACGCCGTTTCAACTGGCGGGCTCGATCTCGCATGATAATGCCGAGCACGGCTGGATCTGGGTCTATCGCGACCTGTGCCCCGATCTCATCGATCCGGAAACCGCCGCCGGCGGCAAAGTGACCGCCGCCGAGCTCGAGCAGATCATGCCGCAGATTTTGTCGCGCATGAATGCCAGCCTCGACTCTGCTGCCAAGGATCAGGAAAACAATCGCCGCCTGCGCGCTGCCCTCGGCAGCAGCGAAGCGCGCGACGCCATCCCCGTCATCATCATGGCGCTGCGAAGTCGGGCCCTGTTGGGCAAGGCGCAGGCCTTTGGCAAAGCGCTGAACACCACTGCCGATGATGCCGCGCTGGCCACGGCCCTGCAGTCCATGCCGCTCAAGGATCAGGCGCTGGCCTCGCTGCTGTTTCAGGCGGCGATAGGCTATGTGGCCAATCCGACGCGGATCGTTGCAGCCATCGTCAAACTGTCCGGCAATTCGAGCGAAGCCGCCGTGCAGCGCATGGGATTTTCTCCGGTCGTTGAAGCCATGCTGGCGCACGCCCAGAACCAGTTGCACGTGCTGCAGCCCACCGGACCCTTCGCCGATATCGACCTGATCTGCCGTTGCCTCGACCGGTTCCACCGACTGGTGCGTGCGCTTTCCGGCTATATCGAATTTGCCCGTGGCAGCCGCTGGGCCACCATTCTGGCTGGCGCGACCAAGCAGGTGTCAGACCGGATCGAACCACGCTTGCGCGATGTAGTGCCCGATATCAATCAGGCCATGCGCCGGGGTCGCGAGGGCAGTGATCGGCTCGACAATGATCGCATTTTGGCAGCGGTCAACGGCGTCTACCTGATGGCCACGATCCGCGAATGCCGCGACTCGCTGGCGCTGAACGCCATGTTCGATCAGGCCTGGAGCCAGTCGGGTCAGGCGCTTGAACTGCATTTGCAGCGCAATCTCGATCTGGTGCGGCAGCATCCCGGTGACGCCATCATTGGCGCCCGTCTCGACGCGGGCATCAAGATGGCCGAAATCCGCTTCAATCCCGAATATGCCGATACACTAAGGCGGGCCCGCGCCGCTGCCGAGCGGCGCGCCTAGCGCCGTCTCATCCGCATAGGGTTCAACGATCTTGATCGTCACGGCCTTGCCGGGTTCGCGTACGGTGAAGCGCTGGTTAGCCGAGCCGTCGACCAAGGCGACGGTGACATCGCCAAAGGCACGCAGCACCACGCCGACCGCCTTCAGCGGATCGGTCTGGTCAACGCTGCGATAGATCAGCGTGCCTATTTGCAGCGCACGTTTCTCCTCCGGCGCCACCACCCAAAGCTTGGCCAGCGGATAGCGACCGGCCAGGTACGGCGGCAGCAGCGGCGTTTCGTCGGAAGTGTTTGGCGCGACTGGAGCTTCGCCCTCAATCGTCACCATGGCCACGCGCTCTTGCGCCACAATGCCTGCGCTGGCTTGAGAGATGGCTCCGAGTTGGACGCCAGCGGCGACATCGGCAATGTCGAGCGGTTGCGGCATGTCGGCCAGCGACCAGCCGGCGGGTTTTGGGGCAAATGGTATCCAGCCCGGCCAGCGGCTCGCCACACTCCGCGGGCGCTCAATGTAGCGATAGCCATCACCGAAATAGGTGGGCGCGCTTTCGCCGTCGGGCGCATTGCCAATCGGGGCAGGGCCGTCCGGGGTTTCGTAAATCGGGTCGAGCAGCCATTCCGCGATGGGAGAGCGGTTGTGCCCGATCAGTTCGGCAACGATGTCCTGTCCGCTGGCCAGACAGGCGCGACGGCTGATCCAGCCAGCCGCGCTGCCAGCAAGAACGATGCCGCTTGGACCAGCAGTCGGCTCGATGCGTGCGTGTGCGGCGCTCCAGCGACTGCTGCCGCCTGCCATATGCCAAAGCGACAGGTCTGGCTGCCAGCCGCCGCTGACGACCAATCTGTCGGCGGCCAGAGGCGTGGCCGCGTGTTCAACGCCCTCGACGCCCAAATGCGGGGTGACGCTGAGGCCCCCACCTTTCGCGGCGATTGACGCTGAACCCACCACGGTGCCGGGCGCGAAGGTGATGCCATAGGCCTTGGAAAAGTCGATGAACCGCGATTGGGGCTCGGCGCGAGAATCCATCACGCGCAACACGTCGATCCCGGCGTCCTTCGCCATGGTCGCCAGCCGATAGGGCGCGTTTCCACTGGTCGCGAACAGCGCATTGCCGCCGCCCCACACGCCATAAAGCTGCGCGAGTTGGAACGCCTCCATCGCGCCGACGGTGCCGGGCAGCCGGTTGCCGGGATAGATCGGCAGGCGTTCGATGGCCCCGGTCGCCAGCACAATGTGGCGCGCCTTGACGTTGAGGACTTCGCCAACCAGCACGCCATTGTCGACACGAACGCGGTGCATCCGGACATAGCCGGGGCGCAGGGCAAAAACCTCGGTAGCGGCGAGCACCGTGATGGTGCTGCTCGTGCCAATCGCCGCACGCAATCGGTCGATCGCCTGCTCGGGCAACTCTTCGCCATCACGCGTGCCAAACAGCCTCGCCGTGCCGCCCAGTTGCGGCGTCGCCTCGGCGAGGACAACGCGCAAGCCGCGCTCCGCTGCGGCGATGGCCGCCGACATGCCAGCAACCCCGCCGCCAACCACAACGAGATCGGCTTCCGGTCCGGGAATGCCCTGCTGGCCTAGCCAGGGACGGGGGAGGGCGTCTGGCTTGTCCAGGTCCATTCCGAGCGAGCGCTTGGGCACGCGGAACAGCGTCTTAGGGCCATGAGCGTGTTTGGGCCCGATGGTCACATAGTCCGCGCCGTCGGTTGCCGGTGTGCGATCCATCGGCAGCGCGCCGAGGGTATCTGTCACGGGAGCGATAGAGGGTGCGTGTCTGGAAGTCAGCGCCAGTGGAAAACCGCCGCGCTTGCCCGCCGTATCAACTCCCGAAGCCAGTATCGCGCTCAGCACGGTGTCGCCTTCAAAGCCCTCGAACGCGCGACCATCCAACGTAAAGTGCAAAGCTTTGTCGCGCTGGATAGCGCTGCCTTGCAGTAAATGGCCGGTCTCTGTGCCCAGGCGGTGCGGTTGACCCTTCATGAGCGGGCGCCCCATTCGGCAACCGCAGATTGGGCGCGGTCGACCAACCGATCACCAAACCACTGCGTTTCGCCGCGCGTCGGCCGTCCGCTCAGCCAGCGCGCGATGGCTGGTGCAAGAAATGCGCCCGTCGGCCCGAAGCCTGCCAATACATCCGCGCCAATCCCTTGCACGCGCCCGACGGCGGGCGCGCCATCACTGGTCGTGACGATGTCGTAGCTCGATTGCCCGGCTTGCCGAAAGGCGCGGCCATGCCCCAGCAAAACCTCAAGTGCCGCCGAGAACGGGTCGAGCGCGCCGTGTCCGATGGCGGTGATGCCGCGCTGGCGCTGCTGCGTCAGGGTCAGCCCATCATCGAGATGATGCATCACTGCAGCGGCAATGGGTTTGGTCGGCTCGGTCGTGATCGTGCTGCCGGTCTTGCGCAACAGATTCGCCGGCCATTGGTCGTGCGGCAGATGCTCGATGATCGCCGCGTCATCGGCGAGAATCGTCTGCCCGATCTCCAGCGTGCTGTCATTGGTTTTGAGCCGCGCGCTACCATCATGCAGCACGATGAGGCTTTCGCTCTCGGCCATGCGGCGCACATTGTTCTGCGTCAGCCAGGTATCGAGCCGAGGCTCCAGAACCGCCCGATGCAAAACCAGGGCGTCCCGAAACAGCAATCCGTCCCGGCCGTCACCAATCGTGTTCGGCGGCACCGGCTCTGCGGCCAGCCGGTAGGGCAGCGCCATGTGCCGGATGTGCGACAGCGCCTCTTTTCCGGCGGCACTTTCGGCAAACAGCACCGGATCAACCCGCGACAACGCCCGCCGCCCGCCGATCTTGGCGATGAGCTTGCTCGTCTCTGGCGCCGTTGTTTGCAGCAGCGCCCAGGTTTCGGGCCGCGTAATCGGGGCAATCGACAGGTCCGCGCAGCGCGGTAACCGGTAGCCAGACTGGCTTTCCCCGGCAAAAATCACCGACCGGCCATGCACATTGGCCAGCAATCCCGCAACCAGCCGCGCCAGGGTGGTCGAGCCGACAACGGCGAAGTCAATGCGGGTATCTGTCATGCGGCCAAGCGCGCCTGTGGCAATGCGTCCGCCTCACCAATGTGTGTTTTGGTGGTTTTCCGCCGCATTGGGCTTATAGATGACCTCCTCTTGCCGCGCGTCGGCGTCAAGCATTCAGGGCCCATGCTTTTCTGGTTTATCGCCATAGCCGTTACCGCCATTGCCTGCGCTGCGCTTTTTTACGCGGCGGGCACCCGTGCGGTCAACGTAACTGTCCCCGAAATGGAGGACGCAAACAGCCATTTTCGCCTTGTGCTGGCTGGCATTGATGCCGATTTGGCCGCCGGCAAGCTCGGCGAGGCCGAAGCGACCGCTGCCAAGGGCGAGCTGGCCCGCGAAATCCTGCGCGACAAGGCCGTGTCCGGGCGCGGAAAGATCACCACATCGAGTTTTGGCCAAGTGCCGCTGCTGGCTGGTCTGGCGCTGATCGCCGCTACATCGCTCGGCCTTTATGGCGTGCTCGGCAGCCCCAATATGCCCAGCCAGCCGCTGGCTGATCGCCCTGAAACCCAAGCCCAGTCCATCGACCTTGAGTCGGCCATCGCGCGCATCGAAACCCAGCTGGTCGCCACGCCCGATGATGTGCGCGGCTGGATTGTTATCGCACCGGCCTATCTTGAGCTGCGCCGCTACCAGGACGCAGCCAATGCCTATCGCCGCATCATCGAGCTGAGCGGTCCGACGCCAAACCTGCAGACCAGCCTTGCCGAAGCGCTGATGTTTGCCGCTGGCGATCAGGGTTCGCCCGAAGCCATGCAATTGCTGCGCTCCGCCGCGGCGGCCGACCCCAAACACGTCATGTCCCGGCTTTACCTCGCGGCCGACCTGACCCGCACCGGCGACTATCCCGCCGCGATCACCGCATGGCAGGAAGCCATTGCCCTGTCGACAGGCGACGAGCCCTGGCTGCAGGCCGCGCGCGAAGGTCTTGCCGTCGCTCAGAACGACGGCGTTTCGCCTACCAATGCGCAGGAAGCCGAAATGATCGGCCAGATGGTGTCCGGCCTTGCCGAACGCCTGAACGGGCAGGGCGGTACCATTGAAGAGTGGACACAACTCGTCCGCGCCTATCTGGTGCTGGGGGATGCCGATAGCGCCCAGGCGGCTTATGATGATGCGGTCGCCGCCTATCCGCTGGCCTTTGATCGCGGTGATCTCGACGGCGTCGCGCTCGGCGCTGGACTAACACTGAACGGAGCCACGCCATGACCATGCCCGCCGCCGTCCGCAAGAAGGGCTGGTCCCGCAAGCAGAAGCGGCTGGCGATTCTCGCTGGTTTTGCGGTGGTTCTGGCCATCGCAACCACGCTGGTGCTGGTGGCGTTACGCGATCAGATCGTGTTTTTCTATTCCCCGTCCGATGTCATCAGCCGCGAAGTCGAAGCCGGCCATCCGATCCGCCTCGGCGGTCTGGTCAAGGAAGGCTCCTGGGTTCGCACTGGGCAAGAGAACGACTTCGTTGTCACCGATGGCGCGCAGGACATTGCCGCCCATTATTCCGGCATCCTGCCAGACCTGTTCCGCGAAGGGCAGGGCGTTGTGGCCGAAGGCAGCATGGGCTCCGACGGCAAGTTCACCGCCACCAACGTGCTGGCCAAGCACGATGAGAACTACATTCCCAAAGAGGTTGTCGACGCCCTGAAGGCCAGTGGCGAATGGCGGCCGGAGATGGGTGCACAGTGAGCATAGAACTCGGTCACTTCGCCCTCATTCTCGCCTTCGTCATCGCCACCGCCTCGACGGTTGGCGGCTACATGTACTGGCGCTCCGGCACGCGCATCGCGCTGGTGCTGAGCCAGGGCGCGGTGCTGCAATTTGTTCTGGTCGCGGTGGCTTTTGCCGCGCTCATCCAGGCATTCGTCACGTCCGATTTCAGCCTGTTGCTCGCGGTCAACAACTCACATTCGCTGAAACCCCTGATCTATAAAATCTCGGGCGTCTGGGGCAATCACGAGGGCTCGATGGTCCTGTGGATCCTGATCCTTGTGGCATTCGGCGCCATGGTTGCGGCCTTTGGCCGACGCCTGCCGAGCGATCTGCTGGCGCTGGTTTTGGCAACGCAAAGCCTGCTGACGGCTGCGTTTGCGGGTTTCACGCTGTTCACGTCCAATCCGTTTGAGCGCATTTTCCCGCCACCGCTGCAGGGCAATGATCTCAATCCGATCCTGCAGGACATCGGTCTCGCCATTCACCCGCCGCTGCTTTACGCGGGCTATGTCGGCTTCTCGATCTGTTTCTCCTTTGCCATCGCCGCGCTGATTTCGGGCCGCATCGATCAGGCCTGGGCGCGCTGGGTCCGGCCGTGGACCATGCTGAGCTGGGTGTTCCTGACGCTTGGCATCGCCATGGGTTCCTACTGGGCCTATTACGAGCTCGGCTGGGGCGGTTGGTGGTTCTGGGACCCGGTAGAAAACGCCAGCTTCATGCCATGGCTTGCCGGCACCGCGCTGCTGCACTCGGCGCTGGTGATGGAAAAGCGCAATGCGCTGAAAATCTGGACGATCTTTTTGTCCATCATTACTTTCAGCCTGTCGCTGCTGGGCACGTTCCTTGTGCGCTCGGGCATCCTGACGTCGGTCCACACATTCGCCAGCGACCCCACCCGTGGTCTGGTGATTCTGACGCTGCTGGCGCTGGTCATCGGCGGGGCGTTCTTCCTCTTTGCCATGCGTGCGGCCACGCTGCGGCAGGGCGGCCTATTTGCGCCGGTCAGCCGCGAAGGCGCGCTGATCCTCAACAACCTGTTCCTCGCCACTGCCGTCGGCGCGGTGCTGGTCGGCACGCTCTATCCACTGGCGCTCGATGCGCTCACCGGCACGACGATTTCGGTCGGCGCGCCGTTCTTTGACCTGACCTTCGGTGCGCTGATGGCTCCGCTGTTGCTGGTGCTGCCATTTGGCCCGCTACTGGCATGGAAGCGCGCTGACGTGCTTGGTGCCGCCCAGCGGCTCATGGGCGCGGCGGCTCTGGCCATCTTTGCCACCATTCTGATTTCGGCGCTTGGCGGCGTATCCATATCGCTCGCCCCGCTCGGCCTGTTGCTCGGCTTCTGGGTCGCCTTTGGCGCCATTGCCGAACTGGTTGACCGCAGCAAGCTCGGCAAGATTCCGCTACGGGAAAGCGGCCGCCGTCTGGTTGGTCTGCCACGGTCCGCCTGGTCCACCGCCATCGCCCACTTCGGCGTCGGCGTCACGGTGCTCGGCATTGTCGCCACCACTGCCTGGGAAACCGAGCTAGTGACGACGCTGAACCCTGGCGAAAAGGCCGAATTGGCTGGCTATACAATCGCCTTCGACAGTTTTGAGCAGGTGCCCGGTCCAAACTATCTGTCGGACGAAGGCCACTTCACCATCACCGACGCCAGTGGCGGCACGCGCGCCATGATGGCCGACCGCCGCACCTATGTGGCGAGCGGCACGCCCACCACCGAAGCGGCTATCGAGACCTACGGCTTCTCCCAGCTCTATCTGCAGCTCGGCGAACCGCTCACCGATACCCACGTCGTGCGCATCTGGCACAAGCCATACATTACGCTGATCTGGTTCGGAGCCATTCTGATGGCGCTGGCTGGCATCTGGTCGCTGACCGACCGCAAGATGCGCGTTGGCGCCCCGCGCCGCGCACCCAAGGCCATGCCGGAGCCTGCAGAATGATCTGGCTTCGCGCATTGCTGCTGGCGTTGTGCCTCGCCACACCCGTCATGGCCCTCAGCCCTGACGAAGTGCTTCCTGACCCGGTTCTCGAACACCGCGCCCGCGATATCTCGGCGGGCCTGCGGTGCCTCGTCTGCCAGAATCAGTCCATCGACGACAGCGACGCCGACCTCGCGCGCGACCTGCGCATTCTCGTCCGCGAACGCCTCGTTGTCGGCGATACCGACGACGCCGTGCGGCAATATCTGGTGGATCGTTACGGCGAATACGTGCTGCTCAATCCGCGCTTCAACAACCATACCGTCCTGCTCTGGGTTGCCGCGCCAGTCCTTTTGGTTGCCGGGCTCGGTACGCTATTTGTCCTGGGCCGCCGCAAGCGCGTGCTTGAGCCGGGCCTCACCGCCGACGAACAAGCCGCGCTGGACGAGCTGAAATAGCCAGCCGTCCTTGCAGGATTGCTAGCCATACCCTCCGGCGCCAGGATCAAATCCCCCACATCCTCGTCGCGACCTTGCCACAATCGTCGCCGCAATCCCGCCGCCAACATTGCCAAGGTTTAATGTTGGCGCAACCTCGTAGAAAGATACGGCGTTCCATATGTAGACCCCACAAGCTGTGAGGGTTTGCGAAGGAGAATGTCTAAATGCGCTCGACCATTATGAAGCGTACCAGCCGCTGGCTTGGGGCATCAGCCCTGGCGCTGCTGGTCGGTATCGGCGGTGTTTCAACTGCATTCGTGATGACAGGTCAGGCTGCCAATGCACAGGTGCAGCACGCGGCCCAGATCATCGTTCCTCCGTCGGCGCAGCCGCAGGCCGGGTTCGCTGACCTCGTTGCAGCGGTCAAGCCGGCAGTCGTCTCCATCCTGGTCGAAGCCCAGGAAAGCCCTCGTGCCGTACAGCGCGGCGGCGGCAATGGCGGACAGTTCAACTTCAACTTCCCAGATCTTCCAGAAGGCCACCCCTTCCGCAATTTCTTTGACCAGTTCGGCCAGCAGGGCCAGGGTCAGCAGGGCGGACCCGGCAATCGTGCCCCCGCGCCACGCCAGTTCCTGGCAGCCGGCTCGGGCTTTATTGTCTCGGCTGACGGCTATGTCGTCACCAACAACCACGTCGTAGCTGATGCTACCAAGGTAACCGTCGTCTTTGACGATGGCACCGAACAGGTCGCCAAGATCGTCGGCACCGACGAGCGCACCGATCTGGCCGTGCTCAAGATCGAAGGCACCGACCTGCCATTCGTGAACTTTGAAACCCAGCAGAGCCGCATTGGTGACTGGGTCGTGGCTGTCGGTAACCCATTCGGC
Source organism: Devosia sp. 2618 (assembly GCF_040546815.1). Lineage (NCBI taxonomy): Bacteria > Pseudomonadati > Pseudomonadota > Alphaproteobacteria > Hyphomicrobiales > Devosiaceae > Devosia > Devosia sp. 2618. The sequence continues at coordinate 2,253,232 of NZ_JBEPOO010000001.1, read as the reverse complement.
CTCGGCGGCACCGTGACTGTCGGCGTCATCTCCGGTTCGGGCCGCAATATCGGCGGCTCCAACTACGGTGATTTCCTCCAGATCGACGCTGCCGTGAACACCGGCAACTCGGGTGGCCCAGCCTTCAACACCAAGGGCGAAGTCGTCGGCGTCAACACCGCCATCTACTCGCCAAACGGCGGCAATGTCGGCATCGCCTTCGCGATCCCAGCAGCAACCGTCAAGGGCATCGTTGACCAGCTCATCAAGACCGGCACCGTCACCCGTGGCTATCTCGGTGTTGGCATCCAGGACGTGACGCGTGACATCGCCGATGGCGTTGGCCTGTCGCAGCCCAAGGGCGCCATCGTCAGCAACATTGCTCCCGATGGTCCTGCTGGCCCAGCCGGCATCAAGTCTGGTGACATCGTGACCGCCGTTGATGGCGACCCGATCGATGACGCACTCGACCTGAGCCGCACCATTGCTGGCAAGTCCCCTGACTCCACCGTTGAGCTGACTGTCTGGCGCGATGGCGCCGAGACCAAGCTTTCGGTCAAGCTCGGCACGCTGAGCGAGGCACAGGTGGCCCAGAACGACGAAGGCCCAGCCGCCCCAGTGCCACCAGCACCCGTGCCGGTTGAATCCAGTGTCGGCCTGACACTCGTGCCAAACTCTGACGGCTCGGGCGGCCTGTTGATCCAGAACATCAACCCTGAATCGCCTGCTGCCAAGAAGGGCCTTGCCGTCGGCGACGCCATCCTTGAAGTGAACAACACGCCAGTGACCTCGCTCGAACAGTTCGAGTCGGCACTTGACGCGGTCAAGGCTCAGGGTCGCAATACGGCTCTGATCAAGGCCAGCCGCGATGGCAATGATCGCTTCATCGGCTTGCCGCTGGGCGAATAATCCAAAGCGCGGTCCCGGGAGCTTTCCCGGGGCCGCATTTTCATCTGTTAGGGAGCGATGCGGTGAAGATTTTACTGATCGAAGATGATCGGGAGGCCGCAAGCTACCTCATTCAGGCCCTCGACGAGGCCGGCCATATCACCCACCACGCTGCCGACGGCGAAACGGGCTACGCAATGGCCTCGGGCATGGACTATGACGTGCTCATCGTCGACCGCATGCTGCCCCGCCGCGATGGCCTCTCGATTGTCGAATCTCTCCGCGCCGAAGACGACAAGACCCCCGTGCTGATCCTTTCCGCCTTGGGCGAAGTGGATGACCGCGTGACGGGCCTGCGCGCCGGCGGCGATGACTACCTCACCAAGCCCTACGCCTTCACCGAATTGCTCGCCCGCGTGGAAGTCCTGGCCCGCCGCTCCAGCCCATCGGAAGCCGCCACCAGCTACGAAGTGGGGGGCCTTGCCTTGGATCGCCTGTCCCGCAAGGTCGAGCGCGACGGCGAAACCATCCTGCTGCAGCCCCGCGAGTTTCGTCTGCTCGAATATCTGATGAAAAACGCCGGCAAGGTGGTGACCCGCACCATGCTGCTCGAAAATGTCTGGGACTATCACTTCGATCCCCAGACAAACGTCATCGACGTTCACATGTCGCGTCTGCGCTCCAAGATCGACAAGGGCCACGCCAGCCCGCTGCTCCACACCGTGCGCGGCGCCGGCTACATGATCCGCGAGTAGGCTTTGAACCGTTTCTGGCAACTCTGGCGCACCTCCACGGTCAGGCTGACGGCAACGTTCATCCTGATCTTTTCGCTGTTCGCCATCCTGCTGCTCGCCTTCATCACTTGGCAGTCCAGCGTCACCATCCAGCGCCAGCAGGCCAATGACATCGACCGCGAAGTCGCCGTCTTCCAGCGCATTGATGCCAATCAGGGTATTCGCGCGCTGGCCTTTGCCGTCGATCGCGTCGCGCGCTCGCCCGGGCCGGGTGTCTATTATCTGGGCGACGCCAGCGGCCAATACCTGCTCGGCAACGTCACCGACGTGCCCCCGGACGTGCTGATCGAGCCCGGCACCTATAGTTTTGACTATGAGCGCGCCAACCCGTTCATTGACCCGCCCGCCGATGGCCCCGCGCCACCGCCCGGCGCGCGTCCGCCCAAGACCGGCGTCGCGCTGGCCCGTTCCATCGAACTCAGCAACGGCATGCGCCTCGTCGTCGGCCGCGACGTCGTGGAACGCCGGGGCTATTCGGCCATCATCGTCCAGAGCTTCCTGTTCGGCGTGCTCGGCATCATCCTGTTCTCGCTGATCGCCGGGGGCGTCACCGCCCGCCGCGTGCTGCGCCGCATCGATACCATTCGCGATACCTCGACCAAGATCATGCTGGGCAACCTGTCCGAACGCGTGCCCGTCACCAAGCGCAACGACGAATTCGACGGTCTGGCGACCAACCTCAACGCCATGCTCGACCGCATCGAACAGCTGTTGCAGGGTCTCAAGGAGGTCACCGACAACGTTGCCCACGACCTCAAGACGCCGCTCACCCGTCTGCGCAACCAAGCCGAAACCGCGCTGCGCGACGGCGCCAGTGACCAGACCCGCCAGCAGGCGCTCGAAACCACCATCGCCGAGAGCGACCGCCTGATCCAGACTTTCAACGCGTTGCTGATGATCGCCCGCGCCGAAGCCGGCGCCCCGTCCGGCGCCTTCAGTGACGTCGATGTCAGCGCCGTCGTCGCCGATGTGGCAGAGCTTTATGGCCCCGTCGCCGAGGACGAAGGCATTATCGTCGAAACCAGCATCGTCGAAAGCGTCCACCTGCGCGCTAATCGCGAGCTGATCGGTCAGGCCATGGTCAATCTGCTCGAAAACGCCGTCAAGTACGCCAAGCCCGATGGCGAGGGGCAGGGCCGTATCACCGTCGGCCTGCGCCAAGCCGATGGCCGCGTACTGATCGAAGTCGCCGACAACGGCCCCGGCATCCCCGTCGAAGATCGCAAGCGCGTCCTCGACCGCTTCGTCCGCCTCGAAAAAAGCCGCTCAGAAACCGGCTCCGGCCTGGGCCTTTCCCTTGTCGACGCTGTAACCCGTCTCCACGGCGGCACCTTCCGCATCGAAGACAACGAACCCGGTGTAAGGGCCGTGATCGACCTCCCCGGCGCGTAGCCCTTCTTTCACCTCTCCCCTAAGGGGCGAGGGGGCCGTCCGGTGAGCGTTCAAGCGTCACGCCCTCTACGAGCCACTGGCACACCGATACATCCACAGCGCTCATGGTGAGTTCGTCGAACCACGAGGGCGTGCCACCGACCAACGACCCCGCTTGCCCGCCAGCCGCCGCCAAGCTATCCCATGCACTATGGTCATAAAGCTCCAAGCTCTGCCGCAAGTTGATACGCCACGCTTTGATGCATGGTACGCGCAATTACCCTCCGATCAGCGCGCCGCAATTGGCGCTGCCAGATCAACGCTCGGGCCATTGCTTGAAACCGCGCCCTACCTGCTTGGGCTGGCGCAGGAAAACGCCGACTGGCTGGTCACGACCCTCGCAGACAGCGCCGATGGTGCCTTTGTCGACATAATCGATGTCGTCGAAACCCTCGGCCGCAGCGCATCCAATGAAGACGCGCTGGCGCCGGTTCTCCGCATCGCCAAGGGCCGCACCGCCTTGCTGGCCGCCATAGCTGAGACCGGCGGAGTCTGGACCACGGCGCAGTCCACTGCTGCCCTATCCGACCTAGCCGACGCAGCGCTGAATGCCGCGCTCAATCTCCTGATGCGGCAGGCCGCCGAAAAGGGCCTCCTCACCATCCCCGCCTCCGAAGCGACCGCCACCAATTCGGGCCTCGCCATTTTTGCACTCGGCAAGCATGGCGGGCAGGAACTCAACTATTCCTCCGACATCGACATCGTCGCCTTCTACGACCTTGAAAAAGGCGTGTTGGCCGATCCGAGCGAAGCCACCAGATTTTATTCCCGCATGGTGCAGAAACTCGTCGGCCTGATGGAAGAGCGCCGCGCCCACGGCTACGTGTTCCGCACCGATCTGCGCCTGCGCCCCGATCCGGGCTCGACCCCGGTCGCCATCTCGTTTGAAGCCGCGCTCGCCTACTACGAAAGTCGCGGCCAGAACTGGGAACGCGCCGCCTGGATCAAGGCCCGCGCCTGCGCCGGTGACCGACAGGTCGGCGAAGCCTTCCTGCGCGAACTGGCGCCATATGTCTGGCGCAAGCACCTCGATTTCGCGACCATTGCCGATATTCAGGCCATGAAGCGCCAGATCAATATCGCCAAAAAGGTCGGCGATATCCGCGTCGAAGGTCACAATGTCAAACTCGGTCGCGGCGGTATCCGCGAGATCGAGTTTTTCACCCAGACGCAGCAGTTGATCGCCGGCGGCCGCGACAAATCCCTGCGCGTCAAGCCGACTGCCCATGCGCTGGCAGCGCTCGCCGATGCCAACTGGATCACGCCCAAGGCGGCCACCGAACTCACCCAGACCTATTGGTATCTGCGCGCCGTCGAAAACCGCCTGCAAATGCTGCGCGACGAACAGACCCACGTCATGCCCGCATCACCCGCCGAGGTTGCCATCATCGGCACGCTGATGGGCGAGCCGGACTTGCGCCAGTTCGAAATGGACTACCGCGCCGCGCTCGAACGCGTCGTGGGCTACTATTCCGAGCTGTTCACCGAAGGCGAAAGCCTTGGCAGCGGAGAGGGCAATCTGGTGTTTACAGGCAGCGATGACGATCCGGAAACACTCGAAACCCTCAACAGCATGGGTTTCGCCGATGCCTCCAAGGTGATCGAAACCGTCCGTCGCTGGCATTATGGCAGCTATCCGGCCACCCGCGCGGCCGCCGCCCGCGCCCATTTGACCGAACTGCTACCAGCCTTGCTCAAAACCCTTGGCAGCGCCGGCAATGCCGACGAGGCGATCGCCAAGTTCGACAGCTTCCTGTCGCGCCTGCCGACCGGCGTACAGCTGTTCGCGCTGCTGCGCGCCCATGCCAATCTGCGCACGCTGCTGGTCCAGCTCATGGCCTCGGCGCCCCGCATGTCGGAAGCCGTCATTCACCGCACCCACGTCATGGACGGGTTGATCGACCCGGCCTTCGCCAATGAAGTCACCCATCGCGACGTGCTGGTTGCAAAGGTCGATGCCTTCCTTGCCGAAGCGCGCTCCTACGAAGAAATCATCGACCGCGCTCGCATCATCGGTCAGGAGCAGAAATTCCTCATCGCCGCAGGGCTCCTGTCCGGCACGGTCAGCGCCACGGGGGCAGGGGAGCAATTCACCGCTCTGGCCGAAACGCTGGTCAACCGGCTGTTCGGCAGTGTCCGCGTCGAGTTCGAGCGCCGCCATGGCCGCATCGCCGGCGGCCGCGTCGCGCTTCTCGCTTTCGGCAAGATGGCCAGCCGGGAGATGACGGTCACCTCTGACCTCGATTTCATTCTGCTCTACGACGCGCCCGAAGCCGAGTCAGACGGCGACAAGTCCCTCAGCACCAGCCACTATTACGCGCGCCTCACCCAGCGTCTGGTCGCCGCAGTATCCTCGCCGACCGCCGAAGGCGTGCTCTACGAGGCCGACATGCGCCTGCGCCCCTCGGGCAATGCCGGCCCGCTGGCGACGAGCCTCGCCGGTTTCCGCAGCTATCACCGCGACAATGCCTGGACCTGGGAACACCTCGCCCTCAGCCGCGCCCGCGTGATCTCCGCCGACAATCCCTTTGGCATCGAGATAGATACCGCAATCGCCGAGGTCATGTCCCGCGTCCGCGACCCCGCCAAGGTCATCGAGGACGTCCTCACCATGCGCGCCCTGATGGCCAAGGAGCGCCCCGCACGCCACCCCTTCGATCTGAAATTGGCCGAAGGTGGTCTGGTCGACCTCGAATTCATCGCCCAATCCGCCCAACTGGTCGCAGGTGCACAGGTCGCGCTGCCACAGGGCCTGACCTCAAGCGTGCTCGCCCGCCTTGGCGAAACCGGCCTCGTGCCCGAAGGCGTGCGGCTGGCCGAAATCCACCATACCTATTCGACAGTGCTGCAAGTGATGAGTTCGGCTCTGATCAGCCCCTTCAAGGACGACGCCTGGCCCGGCGCCTTCAAGGAATTGCTGGCGGGCCTGACCCATTATCCAAGCTTTGAACTGTTGTATCTGGACCTCAAATCCATGCGCGCCGAAGTGAGTGCCGCTGCAGCGGCCTGGTATGAGAAAGCGCGAACACTCTAGGTGCCACGCCCTCGTGGTTCGAGGCTCGCGAAGAACTCGCACCTCACCATGAGGGCTGATGATATACCGCACCAAGAGTAGCCCTCATGGTGAGGTGGGAGCGTAGCGACCCTCGAACCACCCTGAGCTTGTCGAAGGGGGCGTGCCCTAATGCTCCCGCCGCGCCGGAATCTCTATGCCGCGCTGCAGCAGCGCCTGCTTCACGCCCTCGGGCATTTCGCGGCATCCGCATTCCCGCGCATGCTCCAGATGCCACGCGATCCGCTCGTCGAGCTTGGCATTGGTCGGCAGTCGATGCGCCTCATGCCATGCCCGGTTGATCATTCCGCCGCCACCAGATTGCTCTCTTTGGACAGCGGCAGCGAAATCGCCACGGTTGTGCCCAGCGATGGGCTGGAATCGATAGCCATCCGCCCGCCACTCAGCTCGGCGATTGCCCGCGAAATCGAGATACCCAGCCCCGGTCCAACACCTTCCTTGGTGAAGGTCGCATCACCCAGCGCGAACGGTTGCGACAGGCTCGCCAGCCGTTCCTCGGTCATGCCGAGCCCGGTATCGGTGATCTCGATCACCACGCCATCGGTCGCAGCAAACGCTGCCAGCGTCACCCGCCCACCGGCCGGCGTAAACCGCATCGAGTTTTCAACGATATTGGCCACCATCCGCGACAGGCCTAACTGATCGCCGCACAGCACCGCGCCACTCGGCTCGCCCAGCATGAAGGTTACCCCGGCGCGTGCCGCCTGCGCCCGGAAGCGCTGCACCACGCTATCGAGCAGGCTATCGACCGGAACAGGGTCGCTGCGCAGCGCTTTCTGGCCGCCTTCGAGTTCGGCGAGGTCCAAAATGGTGGCGAACGACGCCAGCAGATGCTCACCCGATGTCTTTATCGACTGCACATATTCGGCATAGCGCTCATCGCCCAGCGGGCCATAGGCCTCGTGCCGCATCAGTTCGGCAAAGCCGATAATGTGGTTGAGCGGGGTGCGAATATCGTGGCTGAGATGGGCGAGGAAATTGGTCTTGGAACGGCTGGCGGCTTCCGCCTTGATCTTTTCTTCGTGGTAGCGCCGGGCCAGCAGGCGCTGTTCTTCACGGATGGCGTTGAGCAGGCGGTCGGTCTTTTTGCTCTCGGTCACGTCGCTGACCAGCGTCATGAAAGCGCCTTCGCTCAGCGGCCGCTCGTCGATCAGCAGGCATGAACCGTCTTCGCGGTGCAGTTCCAGCAGGCGACTGCGATCGTCTTCGCGCAGCAGCTTCATATAACCGCCCACGATCAGTCGCTTGACGGCCTCGTGATAGGTCACGTTGCTGCCGACAAGGTGCAGGCGCTGGCGATATTGGTCGTTGCAGACGATCAGGTCGCCCGCCTTGGTCCAGCAGGCAACGCCCATCGGAATGGCCGATGCCAGCGTTTGATAGCTGTGGCGCTGCGCCATGTCGGGCATGTTCTCGCGGCGTCGTGCCGTCGCCAGCGTCAATAGGCCGGCCAGCGCAAAGGCGACTCCGCCGCGCTGCATGATACCGGCCCAGCTCTGCCCCTGCTCGGTTTCGAGCGACAGAAAACCGTGCGATCCGGCTGGCACCATCTGGCTGGCCATTGTCGGCGTAGCAGGCTCAGCGCCCTCTGCGACCAAGCTTGCTCTGGCGACATTAGCGAAGCGGCTGCTGGTAGAATTGATGGCGAGCACGGCGGCCTCAGGCTCAAGGCCAGAAATCTCCGAAACAACGGCATGGCCGACGATCTCAAGATCGCGCCGCACGTCGTCGAAGGTGCGCAGGGTGTCGTAGATCATAAAGAGCGTGGCTGCCAGCACCGCGGTCAGCGCGACCGTCATGGTGATCGGCGAAAGCTGAATGCGGCGTTTGACGGCTGGGGTGCTGCCCGAGCTGGGTTTGCGGCCTGAAACTGTCTTGCCTTTACCCGCGCCGAATCCGGTAGCGCTGGCGCCGGATGTCTCCGCCGACCGCATAAAAATCTCCAACATGACTGGGTTTTGCCCCGACCCGATTTGCCCTTAACAAACAATGAATCAGGGCGACTCTGATGTCTAGTAGCCCGAAAGGGCCGTCCCGCGGTCGGTTCGGAAAACGCGAGTCGACAGAGTCACTTAGGGCCAGAAGAAAATTTCTTCTCTGAACGTTGGGCGGCCATTGCGCGGCGACTAGCTCTTTTGAGCTAATCGCCGCGCAAAAGTGTTAGCTCGCGAGCATGCGGGTCAAAATGTCAGCGGTGTTCCGGCTGAGCGTTCCACCCGCCTGAAGCCCCGCCAGCACGGCCTTTGCCGCGTCCCGGCGGCCGCTTTCGAGCATCGGCCAGATGCGGAATCCGGTCAGTACGCGGGCGGCAACCTGCGGGTTGATCTTGTCCACTTCGGTCACGAATTCGGCGACGAAACGGAACCCCGCACCATCGGCGCGCATGAACTGAGTCGGGTTGCCCATGGCGAAAGTGCCGACCAGCGAGCGTAGCCGATTGGGGTTGGTCTTGGGGAAGCTCGGATCGGCCAGAATGGCCTTCATATCCTCGATCACCCCGTCGCGCGGAACGCTTGCGGTCACGGAGAGCCACTTGTCGAGCACCAGTGGATCGCCGCCAAAGCGCGTGCGGAAATCAGCCAGCAGCGCCGGTGCCTCCACCGTGCCGTATGTGGCCAGCACCGATAGGGCCGCCAAACGGTCCGTCATGTTGCTGGCGGTGGAGTATTGCTGCGCCGCAAGTTCCGACGCCCCCGCCACACCGCTACCGACCAAGAGGCCCAGAGCCCGGTTGCGCAGGGCACGACGCCCTGTGCTTGCCGCGTCGGGCGAGTAGGGAACCGTGCTGGTCAGGCCCTCATAGGTCTTGCGCAACTGCTCGGCCAGCGGCGCAAATACGGCCTTGAGCAGGTCGCGGCGCCCTTCGTGAATCTTCTGCGGGTCGATGTTGCTGCCGATCGCCCGCCCGATCATCTGCTCATCGGGCAGCGTCACCGCCAGCGCCTTGTAGGCATCGTCGAGTTCGCTATTGCCCAGCGTATCGCTCATCGCCTGGCTGAGCGCCGCGACGGCCTCGTCGCGCCATGGCTTGCCGCCAATGGCATCCACCGCCAGTGCCATGCCAACATCCTGCAATGCCTGCCACCGGTTGAACGGATCGCTGTCATGTCGCGCGAGGAACAACTGGTCTTCCTGGCTCAGCCCGGTCTCAAGGACCACCGGCGCCGAAAACTCGCGCAGCAGCGACGGCACCGGACGGCTCGGAATACCGGTAAAGGTCACTTCCGCCTCGGCGCCATTGAACACGATCAGATCGTCGCGCACCTGGGCCCCGCTGACGCCGCTCCAGCTCATCGGGCTGCCATTGGGCCCGATCAGGCCAAACTTGATCGGCAGCACCAGATCCTGCTTGGTCGGCTGGCCGGGCGTCGGCAGCGTCTGCTGCTTGAGCTTGAGCGTATAGGTCTGCTTGTCGGCGTCGTAATGCTGGTCAACGCTCAGATGCGGCGTGCCGGCCTGCAGATACCAGGCCTTGAACTGGTCCAGATTGACGTCATTAGCATCAGAGAATGCCGCGAGGAACGCCTCGATGGTCGTTGCCTGCCCGTCGTGGCGCTCGAAATAGAGGTCCGTGCCCTTGCGGAAACCATCCGTACCGAGCAGCGTCGCCAGCATGCGCACGATCTCGGCGCCCTTCTCGTAGACCGTGGTCGTGTAGAAGTTGTTGATCTCGCGATACTGGTCGGGGCGCGGCGGATGGGCCAGTGGCCCGCCATCCTCGGGGAACTGCGCCGAGCGCAAAGTCACCACGTCCGAAATGCGCTTCACCGCGCGGCTTCGCTCGTCCGACGTGAACTCCTGATCGCGATAAACCGTCAGCCCTTCCTTGAGGCACAGCTGGAACCAGTCACGGCAAGTGACTCTGTTACCTGTCCAATTGTGGAAGTACTCATGCGCAATAACGCGCTCGATGCCGTCATAATTCCCATCGGTGGCCGTCTCAGGCTCGGCAAACACCAGCCGGTCGTTGAAGATGTTAAGGCCCTTATTTTCCATCGCGCCGAAGTTGAAATCGGAGACGGCGACGATGTTGAAAATGTCGAGGTCATACTCGCGGCCAAAGCGCCGCTCGTCCCACGCCATCGAGCGCTTGAGGCTGTCCATCGCCCACAGGCACTGGCTTTCCTTGCCGTGGGTGCAATAGATCGCGAGGTCCACCTTGCGGCCCGAAGCGGTGGTGAAATTGTCAGTGATCGAGCCGAGATCACCCGCCACCAGCGCAAACAGATAGGCCGGCTTGGGGAAGGGGTCCTCCCACACGGCATAATGCATGCCGTCGCCGGCATCGCCCTTGTCGATCAGATTGCCATTGGCCAGCAGCACTGGCGCCAGATCGAGCGGCGCTGTCATCCGCACCTTGAACACCGCCAGATTGTCTGGACGGTCGAGATAATAGGTAATGCGGCGGAAGCCTTCCGGCTCGCACTGCGTGCACCAGGTGCCGCTCGAGCGATAAAGCCCCATCAGCTTGGTATTGCCCTCAGGCTGCAGCAGCACTTCGGTTTCCAGCACGAAGCGGCGCAGCGGTGGCTCGACAATGGTCAGCCCATTGGCATCGGCCGCATAGGCGGCCAGCGCTAGCGGCGCGCCATCGATGGCCACCGACGACAGATGCAGTTCATCGCCATCCAGCACCAGCGGCGTGCCCGGCGCGGTAGTCTCGCGCGGCTCCACCGTCAGCAGTGCACGCACACGCGTATTGTCGGCCTGGATCTTGAAATCGAGATCAACAGACACGATCCTGTACGGGCTCGGGGCGTAATCCTTGAGGTAGATGGTGTGCTCGGTCTCGGTGCGCATTTACATATCCGTCTGATCGTCGGTCTGGAAATATATGTGGCGGAGCCGCTACACCAGACTCGGTTCTTTCGTGTATCCTAACCGGCCAGCGACCGCTTGGGTTCACTCTTTTACGCCAATTTCGATGGCGTTGGGGAGGGGGCGTTTGTGCGGTCGCTCCACGCTGCTCCTCTGCGCCAATTGTGGGCGTATCGAGCGCGGTATCCGAAATTCAGGTCTGCACCGTTTCTGGCCCTCGTCCTGCTGACAGTTTCTGTCGCCGGGCCCGTGCCACAAGCGCCAAGCACGCGTCGACCTACATCAATGGTATTCTTTTATGCTGCGCTGGTTTGAACAACGCCTCAATCCCTATCCACCCGGCGATCCGGTGGAACCGCCGAAAGGCCTGCTGGCCTTTTGCCTGCACTATTCGCACGGCGCCAAAAAATGGCTCGCGCTGATGGCCTTTGCCGCGGCGGCAGTCGCCATTGGCGAAATCATCGTCTTTGGCTTCATCGGTGATGTGGTCAACTGGCTAGCCGATGCCGATCCCGCTACCTTCATGCAGACCGATGGCTGGAAGCTTTGGCTGATGGCCCTGATGGTGGTGCTGATCCTGCCCGCCTTCGCGCTGATCTCTACCCTCACCATGAACCAGACGCTGCTGGGCAATTTCCCACAGCGCATTCGCTGGATGAGCCATCGCTATCTGATCCGTCAGTCGATGAGCTATTTCCAGGACGAGTTCGCCGGCCGCATCGGCGCCAAGCTGATGCAGACCTCTCTCGCCGTGCGCGAAGTGGTCATGAAGCTGCTCGACATGCTGGTTTATGTCGTCGTCTATTTCACCGGCGCGCTTATCCTGGCCGCGTCGGCCGATTGGCGGCTGGCCATTCCGTTCCTGCTCTGGCTCGTCGCCTATGTCGCGATGATGATCTATTTCATCCCGCGCCTTGGCAAGATTTCCGAAGCACAGGCCGATGCCCGTTCGCTGATGACCGGCCGCATCGTGGACAGCTACACCAATATCGCAACGGTGAAGCTGTTCTCCCACTCCAACCGTGAGGAGAAATACGCCAAGGAAGCGATGGACCTGTTCCTCGACACGGTCTACCGGCAGATGCGCCTGTTCAGCGTGCTCAATTTCCTGGTGCTGTGGTCCAATGCCCTGCTGCTGTTTGCGGTGGCTGCCACGGGCATCTGGCTGTGGCTGGGTGGCCTGATGTCCCCCGGTTCGCTCGCCGTCTCGCTGGGCCTCGTCATGCGCTTCCAGGGCATGAGCCAGTGGGTCATGTGGGAAATGTCGTCGCTGTTTGAAAACATCGGCACCGTTCGCGACGGTATCGCTTCGCTTTCGGTTTCCCGCGTCGTGTCAGACGAACCCGAAGCCAAGGCGCTGCCGCCGGTTCAGGGCTACATCAAGTTCGAAAATGTCGGCTTCCACTATGGCAAGACATCGGGTGTCATCGAAGGCCTGAACCTTCACATTCAGGCCGGTGAAAAGATCGGCCTCGTCGGTCGTTCCGGCGCGGGCAAGTCGACGCTGGTCAACCTGCTGCTACGCTTTTACGACCGCGCTGACGGCCGTATCCTGATCGACGGGCACGACATCGCCAAGGTCACGCAGGATAGCCTGCGCGCCAGCATCGGCGTCGTGACGCAGGACACCTCCCTGCTGCACCGTTCGGTCCGCGACAACATCGTCTATGGCCGCCCCGACGCGACCGAACAGATGATGCTCGAAGCCGCCGAAACCGCCGAAGCCTCGGCCTTCATCGATGGCCTGTCCGATTTGCAGGGCAGGGGCGGTTTTGACGCCCATGTCGGCGAACGCGGCGTCAAGCTGTCCGGTGGTCAGCGCCAGCGCATTGCCATCGCCCGCGTCCTGCTGAAAAACGCGCCCATTCTTGTGCTCGACGAAGCTACCTCCGCCCTCGATTCCGAGGTCGAAGCCGCCATTCAGGGCCAGTTGCAGATGCTGATGCAGGGCAAGACCGTCATCGCCATTGCCCACCGTCTCTCGACCATCGCGATGATGGATCGGCTGGTGGTGCTCGATAAGGGCCGCATCGTGGAGCAGGGCACCCACGCCGAACTGCTGCAGACCGGTGGCATTTACGCCAATCTGTGGAGCCGCCAGTCCGGTGGTTTCATCGACGCCGATGAGTCAGACGAAGCGGCGCAGTAAACATTGCTTGGCATCGCCGACGTCTAGCTTGCGGTGCCAAACTTTCTAGTACCAGCCTTTTCCTTCGCTTGATGCTCAAACATCAGTTCCTCGCTCATCGGGCGGCCAAACAGATAGCCCTGCATCACCGTTCCGCCGAGCCCCAGCAAGGCTTCAAGCTGCTCCGTTGTCTCTATCCCCTCAAAAACGCACGAGATTCCGAGGTTCCGGCAGAGGTCTACGGTCGTCTTGATGATCGCACGGCTGGTCGGGTCGCTGGTCACTTCCGCCACAAAGCTGCGATCAACTTTAATGCGGTCCAGCGGCAGCTTCTGCACATGCGTCAGGCTCGAATGGCCCGTCCCGAAATCGTCCAGCGCAATGCGCGAGCCCAACGCCAGCAGCGCCAATAGCCCGTCATTGGCCTGGTTCATGTCGCGCATCACGGCGGTTTCGGTGATCTCGAAGTCCACGCGGCACGGCTTGCCGATCTTTTCGATCTGCGCAGCAATCGCCTCAATGGCGGTGGTCGAGCCAAGATCATGCGCCGACAGATTCACCGACAGCCGCAACGGCTTGGGCAGCTTAGCAGCAACGCGGAGCGCCTTGGCCACCACGGTCTGGGTGATCTTGGAAATTGTGCCCATCCGCTCGGCCATCGAAATGAACTCGACGGGCGAAACCTCACCCAGCACAGGACTGCGCCAGCGCGCCAGAACCTCATAGCCGGTGGTGCGGTTGAGCCCGATATCGAATTGCGGCTGGAACAGAATGTAGATTTCCGCATCCAGGTCAGCGTTCAGCAGGGCATTCTCCATGCGCCGCACGCGGCTCAGCTCATGGGCATGGCTTTCGGAAAAGATGATCGCATTGCCGCGCGACGTCCGCTTGGCGACGCCCGTCACGTAGTCGGCCCGATCATAAAGCGTCTCGGCCGTATCGCCCGGCTTGGACGCTGCAACACCGGCTGACGCCGACAGATGCACGGTGCCCTGTTTGAAAACGAAGGCCGAGCGCATGGTGCGGGTCAAGAGGTCCCCGCAGGCCTGCAACGTCGCCTCGTCGGTCGGCTCCTGCACGATCATCGCATAATTGTCGGCACCCAGCCGCGCCACCCGCGTCGATGGACGGCGCAACGAGTTGATTCGCTTGGCAACTTCCTGCAGCACTCGGTCGCCTGTCATCTGGCCGAAGATGTCATTGACCGATTTAAAGCTGTCGAGATCCATGCGCGCTACGGCAATCCGCTTGCCCTCGGCATTGGCCTGGGCCAGCGCGGCTGCCAGCTGCTGGTCGAACGAGCGGCGATTGAGCAGCCCGGTCAGGCTATCGATATTGGCCAGCCGATCGTTCTCGTCCGACAGCTGCTCCATCGCCATATGCTTGGTTATCATCTGGCTGCGCGACGCGACCAGTTCGCGGAAATCGCGATAATTGCTCAGCATGACGAACACCAGCACAGCCACGGCCAGGCCAATGGTGACGCCGATTGGCGCAAACATGCGCTGGTCGATGGTGGCAAAGAAGAGGGTGAACGGCACCATGACGCATATGCCCACCGACAGGGACGCGCCCTTGAGGTGGGCCAGACATAGCATGCAGCCAATCGTCGTCAGTCCCATATAGACGGCGACATGGGTGCGCTGCAGCAGGTCGCCATAGGTGAACAGGCTGATTGCCCAGAACCCGAACCCGACCGCCATGGCCGTCGCCAGCCAGGTCATCGAGGTCAATATGGCTCTTGCGACGGTGTAGTCCGTCATCTTGTCGCGACTGATCCACCAGAACATCAGCCAGACAATGCAGATGAGACTCAGCCCTGCTGGAATGTATGCCGACAGCAGTGGAGGCGCGGAGTGAACAAAGTTAATGGCTAGCAAAAATGTGTTTGCCAGCAATAAAACGTACAGCAGTGGGACTTGTCGGCTAAAGGCATGCGCTTGTGCTTTGACCAGCTCAGGGTCATCCGGAACGGCAAAAAGCCGCACAAGCCTTGTTATAGTCGACATATTGGACGAGCCCCCTCGCACTATTCGACGTTACAAGTCCAAATCCTAACACAACCGTAATAAGCGGCGCAGCCAGAGGATTTGTCCCGTTGCGTCGGTGGGAACGATACAAATTATATTCTCTCCCGTCGATACCCCCATTGGAACACCGATTTAGACCGTTTAAAGGTTGGTTATATCGTTTGCAGCGGCTCTGGCGCTGCTTCGGGGAGACGAGAAATGTCAGTACCAGTCACCTATTCCGCGCTCGATCTCTGCGGCGCGTTTTCGTTGTCATCGCCAACGTTGGGCATAGTCGCCCCGATAAACCTGCCGGGCGATGTCCATACCGCCTTGCTGGCCGCCAACCACATCCCTGATCCCTATTTCGGCGAAAACGAAAAGACCGTGATGTGGGTCAATGAAACAGCATGGTCAGTCGAGCGCATCTTCACCGCGAGCGCCGCCGGCATTGACGGCTATCTCACCCTGACACTCGCCGAGGTGGACTGCATCGCCACCATCCTGCTCAACGGCGAGATCGTCGCGAAAACCCAGAACAGCTTCGTCCGCAACGACATCGACGTGACCGGCAAGGTCCGCGAAGGCGAGAACACGCTGCGCATCCTCTTTGATATCGCCCCCGACGTTGCCAAGGCCCGCGCCGCGGCCCATCCGTTCCCCATTCCGTTCACGCAAAACTACCAGACCAACGGCCTCAAGGGCATCCACATGAATTTCATCCGCAAGGCTGCGTGCCATGCGGGATGGGATTGGGGCATCTGCGTCATGCCCATAGGCGTCTATGGCACCATGAGCCTGCGTAAGTCGCGCTTGGCCCGGCAGGACAGCGTGCAGGTCGATCAGGTCCATGGCAGCACATCGGTCGAATTGTCGATAAAGACTCGCCTTTTCGCCTTCGCTCACGGATCGGTCGAACTCGAGCACATCATCGACGGGCAGGTCGTCACCGATAAGGTCATCGTCCAGCCGGGCGAAAACGTCTTCACTCACAACGTCACCATCCACAATCCAAAGCTGTGGTGGCCAGCGGGGCAGGGCGAACAGCCGCTCTATGAACTCACCACCGATCTCGAAGGCGAAAAGACCACCCGCCAGATCGGCCTGCGCCAGCTCGAATGGATCGTCGAAAAGGACGAGATCGACCACTCCTTCAGGTGCCGCATCAACGGCCGCGACATTTCCATGCTCGGCGCTAACTGGATTCCGGCCGACGCCATCCCCTCGCGCATCACCCCCGCCGTCATCCGCGATCTGCTCGAAAGCGCCAAGGCCGCCAATATGAACATGCTCCGCATCTGGGGCGGTGGTCAGTATGAGCCCGACTATTTCTACGATCTCTGCGACGAGCTCGGCATTCTCATCTGGCACGATTTCATGTTCGCCTGCATGAGCTACCCGTCGGACCGGCCGTTCCTCGACAACGTCCGCACCGAAATCACCCAGCAGGTCCGCCGCCTCAGTCACCACGCCTCGATTGCCCTTTGGTGCGGCGACAACGAAGTCATCGGCTCGCTGCACTGGTATCCCGAAACCCGCTCCGCCCCCGAGCGCTACGTCGCCAATTACGACCGCCTCAATTCCATGCTTGGCAATATCGTCGAGGACGAAGACCCGGCCCGCCGCTTCTGGCCGTCCTCGCCCTCGCAGGGCTATCTCGATTTCTCCGACGGCTGGCAGTCCGACACGCGCGGTGACACCCACTATTGGGACGTCTGGCATTCGGCGAAATCCTTTGAGGCCTATCGCTCGGTCAATCCGCGCTTTGCCTCCGAGTTCGGGTTCCAGTCCTTCACCTCGATGAATGTCATCGAAACCTTTGCCGAGCCGAAGGACCGCAACCCGTCTTCCCCGGTCATGGAAAACCACCAGCGCAATGCCGGCGGCAATGCGCGCATCCTCGAAACCATGACGCGCTACTTCCGCTTCCCGCGCGATTTCGACCAGATGGTGTTCCTCTCCCAGATCCAGCAGGGCCTCGCCATCAAGACCGCCATCGAATACTGGCGCTCCACCAAGCCGCGCTGCATGGGCACGCTGTTCTGGCAGATCAACGACATCTGGCCGGTCGCCTCATGGTCCAGCCTCGATTACGGTGGCCAGTGGAAGCTGCTGCAATATATGGCCAAGCGCTTCTTCCTGCCGGTCAACGTCGTCGCCGTGCCGATCCACGAAAACGTCCCGACCAACACGCGTGGCGTGGCCTTTGAAAACACCCCGCCAACCCGCATCAGCCTCAAGGGCATCAACGACACCGGTCGTCCGGTCAGCGTTGCGCTCGAAGTGCGCGCCGCAAAGGTCGGTGGTGGGGATCGTGTCGTCTTCTCCGGCAACGCCGCCATCGGCCCCGATGCCGCCATCGAACTGGCCAGCGTGTCCGCTCTCGCCGCCGATGAATTCCTGTTCTTCTCGTGGCGCGATGCCAAGGGCAATCTGCTCGGCGAAAATGACTATTTCCCGATGCCCTACAAAGCCTACGAACTGCCCCAGCCGACCATCACCTCCAGCTGGTCCGATGTGGGTGGCAAAGCCGTCCTGACGCTCGAAACCGACCTGCCGGCGCTCTTTGTCACCGCCACGGTCGATCTGCCGGGCTATTTCTCCGACAACGCCGTCACCCTCCTGCCGAGCTGCAAGACCAGCCTCACGTTCACCCCGCGTCACGGAGCGGCAGCCACTTCGGCAGACCTTGCAAGCTCGCTCAAGGTCCGAAACCTGTCCGAGACGTTCTGAAACGAAAAGGGCGGCGCGCAGACCTCGATCTGCGCGCCGCCCCCATCTTCACACCCGAACGCTACCCGGCGTAAGGCGCCTCCACGTCCAGCACCCAGGTCACGCCAAAGCGGTCCTGCAGCATGCCATAGAGAGGTGCCCAGCCAGCCGGCGCCAGCGGCTGCTTGATCGTTGCGCCTTCCGACAGCTTTTCCCAATAGCCGGTGATTTCCTCAGCCGAAGCGCCGCGCACCGAAACAAAAAACGGAATCTGGCCAGGGTTCCATTCAAGGCTCGACGGCACGTCATAGGCCATGACGAGGAAGCCATCGGCGCTCGCCACCTGACCCCACATCACCTGGTCGGCCTCGGTGGGGTTCTGCACCGCGCCCGCATCCTTGTAGGTCACCACAACCTTATCGCCGCCAAACACGGACTGGTAGAAGTCCAGCGCGGCGCGGGCGTCGCCACGGAAATTGAGGTGCGTTGCGGTTTTGATCGTCATGTCGGCTCCTGCTTGGATCATTCTGATGCAGCAGATATAACCCGTCCCAACTGACAGTTTCCGGCAGTTGGACAATGGCCAGACCCGACAGACTCTTTCGCTTGTTGCAGGCCATGCGCGTCATGCCCGCGCCGATCACGGCTGCCCGCCTGGCCGAAGAAATGGACGTATCGCTGCGCTCGCTCTATCGCGATATCGACAGCCTGCGCGCCGCTGGTGCCCGCATCGAAGGCGAGCGCGGCTATGGCTATCGGCTGATCGAAGACTATTCCTTGCCGCCGCAAACCTTCGACCGCACCGAGATCGAGGCCATTGCGCTGGGCCTTGCCGAAGTCAAAGCCATGGGCGATCCGGCGCTGGCCAAAGCTGCCATTTCCGTTCTCGCCAAAGTCGCCGCCACGCTGCCAGACGAGGGCGAACAACATCTGTTTCACGCCATCTCGCAGGTCTATCGCCCCGGCGCCCGCCACATCTCCGGCCCCTATACCGACACCATTCGCACTGCCTGCTGGCGAGAGCAGGCGCTCGTCATCCGCTATGCCGACAAGGACCAGTCGGTCACCGAGCGCACCATTCTGCCACTGGCTTTGGTCTATACCGACCGGGTGCTGACCGTGCTCGCATGGTGCTGCCTGCGCGAGGCCTTCCGCATGTTCCGTCTCGAACGCATCAAGGATCTGCAAACCACCACGACCAGTTTCCGCCCCCGTCGCGCCACCATGCTCCGCGACTACCTCGCCGAACTGAGGCAGAGGGAAGCCGCAAAGCCAGCGCCCGCGCCCTAACGCGCGCACGCCGCCGAAAATCTTCCATTCAAGTTCTATCCGTCGCGTCCGTCTCGTGGCAAAGTCCAAATCCAAGTTTGGGCGCAGCCTCTCTGCGTCGCATCGGAATTGCCATGTCTCCCTATATCGCGCCCGCAGAGCGCCGGCTCCTCGGCATCGGCCTCGCCGTCATCGCCTATTTCATGTTCACCGGCATCGATAGCTCGGCAAAATGGCTGGGCCTTGCGGGCATCCCCGTGCTCCAGATCGCCTTCCTGCGTTATGCCATCCATCTTGCGCTGGTGCTGGGCATCAATGTGCCGCGCAATGGCTTCACTCTCATTCGCACCGCCAGCATCAAGATCCAGGCCCTGCGCGCCGCCATGCTGCTCGGCGCCACCATCGGCAATTTCATCGCCGTCCGCTATCTGCCGCTGACCGTCACCGGCGCCATCGCCTTCACTATGCCGCTGTTCCTCTGCGCCCTGTCCGTGCCAATCCTCGGCGAGACGATCGGCTGGCGGCGCTGGACCGCCATTGCGGTCGGCTTTGTCGGCGTGCTGGTCATCGTCCGCCCCGGCACCGAAGCCTTCCACCCCGCCGCCTTGCTGTGCCTTGCCGCAGCGGTCTTCTCTGCCTTTTATTTCCTGCTCACCCGCCGCATGGCCGGGCGCGATAGCGCCGCCACCCAGCAGTTCTATGTCGGCCTCTTCGCCACGGTCATCCTGTCGCCCTTCGCCCTGGCCTTCTGGGTCTGGCCATCCGATCCAGCCACCTGGGTTGCCTTCTTCACCGTCGGCATTTTCGGCTTTGTCGGGCACCAGTTGATCACCGTCGCCCACGGCTTTGCCCCGGCCTCGGTCATCGCGCCGTTTTCATATTTCCAGATCATTTTCATGGCCGGGTCGAGCTGGCTCGTCTTCCACCAGCCACCAGATGTCTGGCTCTATGTCGGCGCGCCCATCGTCATCGCCAGCGGCCTCTATATCTGGCTACGCGAGCGCAAACTGGCCAAGCCCGTCACCCCCATCGCCGAACCGCGCTAAGACGCTGCGAAGACCTCATCCTGAGCCTCCTGAGCCCGTCGAAGGGCGAAGGACGAGGTCGAGCGAGTGGAGCCCGCAGCGCCACACCCCCATAGTTCGAGAAGCTCGCCATGAGGTCTACCGGCAACCCGCCTCAAACCTTCTCGTCCAGCTCAGGCGGTTCGGTCACTTCCTTGATCGGCGCCTTGGCCTCGGCATCGCCTTGGGTGATGAGCCGTGCGCTGCGTTGCCCCGTCAGGTAAATCCACAGCCAGCTGGTCGCCACGGCCAGCCGTCCCTTGATATCGAGCAGGAAGTAAATGTGGGCAATGCCCCACACCCACCAGGCGATCCATCCCCTGAGCTGCAGCCAGCCAAAGTCCAGCACCGCCGCTCGCTTGCCAATCGTCGCCAGATCACCGGCATGCTTGTAAACAAACGGCAGGGTGCCTTGCTCGCCCGCCAGCCTGCTCCGGATCACCTGCGCCGCATGCCGCCCGCCTTGCTTGGCCGCATCGCCCACGCCGGGCACTGGCTTGCCATCCGGCTTGCTGATCGTCGCCGTATCACCCACGACGAATATCTCTGGATGCCCCGGCACGCTGAGGTCCGGCTCCACCTTCACCCGCCCAGCCTTGTCCGGCTCCACACCCAGCCACTTGGCAGCCGGCGACGCCTGCACGCCCGCCGCCCAGATGATGCACTCGGCATCCAGCCGTTTGCCGCCATAGACCAGCCCATCGGCATCAATGCTGGTCACCGCCTCGCCAAGGATCACCTCGACGCCCAGATGGCGCAGCGATTTCAGAGTATATTCAGACAGTTCCGGCCGGAAGTTGCCCAGCACCTTGTCGGCCGCTTCGATCAGCACCACCCGCGCGCTGGCCGGGTCCGAGACGCGAAACTCGCCCTTCAGCGTCTCTCGCGCCAGTTCCACGATGGCCCCCGCCAGCTCCACGCCAGTCGGCCCCGCGCCAATGATCACGAAGGTCAGCAGCGCCCGCCGCTTGTCGGGATCGCTCTCGCGCTCCGCCGCCTCAAAGGCCAGCAACAGCTTGCGCCGAATGGTCGTCGCGTCTTCCAGTGTCTTGAGCCCCGGCGCAAACTGCTCCCAATCGTCATTGCCAAAATAGGCATGCCGCGCGCCCGTCGCGATGACCAGGCTGTCATAGGAAACACGCGATCCATCTTCGAGCAGCACAGCTTTTCTGGCCGTATCGATCCCCGTCACCGTCGCCAGCAGCGTCTTCACATCGGCGCGGTTGCGCAGGATGTGGCGGATCGGCCAGGCGATCTCTGATGTGCTCAGCGATGCAGTTGCCACCTGATAGAGCAGGGGCTGGAACAGGTGGTGATTGCGCCGGTCGATCAGCGTCACCTCGACACCCGCACCCGCCAGATCTTTCGCCGCAGACAGGCCGCCAAAGCCGCTGCCAACGATCACCACGCGATGCTTGTGCTCGGCCATGCCAATCTCCTTTTGCACCCTATCTGGGCGCGGGGAGACTGGCCTGCAACGCCCCAAGGTGCAAGGCTGCTACCAGAAGTTAGCCGATGGCAGCCCGCCAACGCTGCGCATAGTCTGCAAAACCCGCCACATCGAGCGGCGTCACAGCAACACCAGCCAAACCGTGATGCAGCCCGCCACCAAACAGCATGCTGGCCCCAAGGCTGGTACCCGTCGCGTCGCCTGACGTACTGACCGGAACACCAGTCAACGCAGCCAGTGCCTGCGCAAACAGTGCATTGCGCGCCAGCGGCCCTTCGATGATGATCTCGCGACCCAGCCCGCATAGCTCAAGGCAGGCTTGCGTCATCAGGGCCAGATAAAGCGATGCCGCCGCCGTCCGCTCCGCCGCCGACAGGTCCTCACGCGCCTTGGTCCACAAACCGCTGGCATGCGGGAAGGGGCCCACACCCGGCGTAAAGGTCGGCTGCACGCGTATGTCCTGCTCAATCACGCGGCGAATGTCGTCGCCGCTCGGCGTGCTGATCTCGCCGACCAGTTGGTCGAACTCCCGCCCGCCCATGAACCGCGCCGTCGGCACGGGCGAACCAAGCGCATCCACATTGGCGAGGCTATCGCGCGACTGATCGAGATGGCTCGTATCGCCACCCACCGTCATCGCAATCGCCCATGTTCCCGTCGAGAGGATCGTGAACGGCACCTTGTGCGCCCCAAGATGCGGCACCAGTGACGCATTGGAGTCATGGATGCCGCAGGTCACCGGCGTATCCGCCGCCAGCCCCGTCGCTGCCGCCACCTCTGGCAAAACAGCCCCAAGCACCGACGCCGCAGGCCGCACATCGGGAAACAGCTTTTCCCAACCCAGCCGCCGCACCATGCTGGAAAAACTCGAATGGGTCGGCGCCCAAAAGTCGGTGTGGCAGCCGAGCGATGTCGTCTCGCTCGCTAGCACCCCGGTCAGCCGCAGCGCCCAATATTGGGGATAGGTCAAAATCGCCGTAACCCGCGAAAAGTCTTCGGCAAAAGCCTGCGACTGCCAATAAACCTGCGCGCCAAGGTTCAACCCATTCGGCAGGCGCGGCGACAGGGACTCTGCAAAGTCCGGCCGCACATTGCCATAGGCGGCCGCGGTCGTCTCCGGCCCATCAAACTCATAGTCCAGCACAGGCATCGCCAGCTTATCGCCCGCGATCAGCGCGCCGGTTGCGCCATGCGTGGTGATCGAAATCCCATCGACGCCATGCCCGGCCTGAAACGCCTTAAGACTATCGATTATAAAGCCCCACAGCATCTCGACGTCTGCATGGGGATAAATCCCGTCGCGCCGCACTGTGTTGGGCGTGCTGCGCGTCGCCAGTTGATGCTGCGTCCTGGAGTCGATCAGCACCACCTTGGCATTGGTCTTGCCGATGTCGATAACGGCGATCTGGCGGGGCAGGGACATGCAGCAGCACTCTGTGGCCTATCTCGCAAGCCGCAATACTGGAAATCCCGGCGCCGCGCCACCGCTAACATGTTAGGCTCGCCGCCAACGCATTGGTGACCTGCACGCCGCGCCGAAGCATTGCCCCGCGCGCATTTCCCGATTATGGAAGCGCTATGCAACAGAGCACTCGAAATGATGCAAAAACGGTCAAGCGCGCCCGGCGTTTTTCCGTTGCACCCATGATGGACTGGACGGATCGGCATTGCCGTTTCCTCCATCGCCTGCTCACGCATGAAGCTTTGCTGTTTACCGAAATGGTCACCAGCGCCGCCATCGTGCATGGCGATGCCGAACGCCATCTGCGTTTTGACGCCATTGAACATCCGGTTGCGCTCCAGCTTGGCGGATCCGATCCGGTCGAACTGGCCAAGGCCACGCGCCTCGCCCACGATACCGGCTATGCCGAATTCAATCTCAATGTCGGCTGCCCGTCTGATCGCGTGCAGTCAGGCCGCTTTGGCGCCTGCCTCATGGCCGAGCCCGAACTGGTTGCCGAATGCGTCCGCGCCATGCGCGATGCCACCGACCGTGCCGTCACCGTCAAATGCCGCATCGGTATTGACGATCAGGACACCGAGGAAAGCCTCGATCGTTTCGCCGACATCATGGTCGAAGCGGGCGTTGATGCGCTCTATGTCCACGCCCGCAAGGCCTGGCTCAAGGGCCTCAGCCCCAAGGAAAACCGCACCATTCCGCCGCTCGACTATGATCGGGTCCATCGCCTGCGCGCCCGCCTGTCGCCGCTGCCGATGATGATCAATGGCGGTCTCGATACGCTTGAAGCGGCCGAAGCCGAAATGGCTTACATGGATGGCGTCATGCTCGGCCGCGCCGCCTATCACAATCCGATGCTGCTCGCCGAAGTCGACCAACGCTTTTTCGGCGTCGCCCGCGAGCCCATCGCGCTGGCCACTGTGATGCAGGCCATGGCCGAATATGCCGACCGCGAATTGGCCAACGGCACCCGCATCAACAACATCGCCCGCCACATGCTCGGCCTCGCCAACGGCCTCCCCGGCGCCCGCCAGTTCCGTCAGATCCTCAGCGTCGACGCCTGCAAGCCCGGCGCCGATTCAAGCGTGATGTACCGCGCCCTTGAAGCCGTAAACCCTGTGCTGGTGGCTGAGGCCGTTTAGCGCCACGCCCTAATGGTTCGAGGGTCGCTCCGCTCCCACCTCACCATGAGGGCTACTGGACCATTGAGCTAAAAGTAGACCTCATGGTGAGGTGCGAGTTCTTACGAGCCTCGAACCACGAGGGCCAGCCACCGGCCCCCCTCAGTCCACCAGCTCCAGCGAATTCTGCGTCACGCTATACCGCGCCAGCGTCTCCAGAAACGTCATGCCCAACAAGCTCTGTTCCAGCGCCCCGGCTTCCGTCACAAACGCCAACACTCGCTTCCGCACGATCCCGCCCACCTCGATCTGATCGAGCCGCACCCGCGCCGCGCGCCCGGTGCCGTTTGCCGTCGAAACCGGCATGGTAAAACTCAGCCGGTCCGTATCGATCCCTGCCGCTTCCGCGTCGGCAATGGTCAGCACCACAGCGCTCGCGCCCGTGTCGAAAATCATCGGCGTCGTGTGGCCATTGATGGTGGCCTGTAGCTCAAAATGCCCGCCAATGCCGCGCCGGAACGTTGCCGTGCCCTGCTGCGCGTCCACCATCGCCACGCCCGGCTGAAACTCACCGGCCACGCGCGAGGCAATCCCCGTCAGCTCATCGCGATAGGTATAGGTGACGGCGGCAATGCCAAAAATGCCGATCCACAGCAGCACGCTGCCGACCAGTTCGGATGCCTTGCGCCGCCGCGTGAACAAGCCACCGGCAAAAACGATCAGGATCACCAGCAGCGGAACAAGCTGTGCCGTCTGCCCTTGCGACAGGCCCACCATGCTGCCCGCGTCGGCGCTGATCAGAAGTGCCAACCCGACCGCTACAATAAGCGCAATGCCGATAAAGATCATGCCTGCGCCTCCGGCGGTTTATGGTGTGTCATCAAGACGATAAAGGCACGGTCCGAGGCATTTTCAAGGCTAAAGCTTAAACAAACGGCAGCAGGCCGATCAGCACCGCGATTTCCACCAGCGCCCCCAGCGTCCCGATCAGGTCGCCCGTCTGCCCGCCAACCAGCCGCCGGCACAACGCCGTCCAGCCCGCAATGACGGCCATGGCTAGCAGCACGGCCGCACCAAGTCCCAATAGGCTCGACGCCGGCCCGCCCAGCAAGAACAACAACACCAGCGCGAACACCGCACCAACCGCAAAGCCGCGCTTGGGCAACCGCCCCGCCGTCGCCGATGCGCCATCCACCCGCGCGGACGGCAACGCCACCGCCACCCACAGCGAGCCCGACCGCCCGACAATCGTCGCAGCCAGCCAGATCGCCCCCGCCGCCAGCGGATTGACCGCTGCCACGGCCCCCAGAGCCGTCACCCGCAGCGCCACGAAAATGCACAATGCCGCGACGCCATAGGTGCCGTGCCGGCTGTCCTTCATGATCTCAAGGCGGCGTTCGGTGGTGTGGCCGCCAAACAGCCCGTCCGCCGCGTCCGCCAACGCATCCTCGGCCATCGCCCCGCTGGAAACGATCATCGCGCCAACCGCCAGCGCCGCCGCAAAATAGCTCGGCAGGCCGATCAGCGACGCGCCGATCAGCAGCAGCACCGGCCCAATGCCGATGGCAACGCTGGCCAGGGGCAGCGCCATGGCGATCCGCCTCAGATCAGGCTTCTGATGTGGCGAGTCCCCCGTCGGCAGCCGCGAAAAAAACCGCAGCGCCATGATGAAGTCGTCGCGCAGGCCAAGGCCCCCCGCAGGCGCCTGCGCCACGCTAGGGTCTCTCGGTTCGACAGAAGGCTCATCGGCGTTCAATTGCTTTTCATCCTGCAATCGGCAACAAGTCCGCACCTTCCTAACCAAAACCACCGTGACTCGCCATGCCCACTCTGAGCCCCGCCTATGCCGACGTCATCGAACTGTTGACGATTGCCCCCGATGGCGACGAAGCCGCTGTCGAAGCTGTCCGCGCCCGCGAAGCGCAATTGACCAAGCCTGCGGGCTCGCTCGGCGCGCTTGAGGGCATGGTGGAGTTCCTCGCGCGCTGGCAGGGCAGGGCCCATCCGCGCCTCGACAATCCGATGGTCACGATTTTCGCCGCCAATCACGGCGTCACCGATCAGGGCGTTTCGGCCTTCCCGCGCGAAGTCACCGCGCAGATGGTCGCCAATTTCACCAATGGCGGCGCCGCCATTTCCCAGATTTGTGCGCTGCACGAAATCAACCTGCGCGTGTTTGAACTGGCACTGGAACTCCCGACCGGCGACATCACCATCGAACCCGCTCTCGACGACAAGATGTGCGCCGCCACCATCGCCTATGGCATGGAAGCCATTGCCGGTAAGCCCGACCTGATTTGCCTCGGCGAAATGGGCATCGGCAACACCACCGTCGCTGCCGCCATCTATGCCGCGCTCTATGGTGGCACTGGCGCCGATTGGGTCGGTCGCGGCACCGGTGTCGATGATGCGGGCCTTGCGCGCAAAGCCGACGCAGTGGATCGCGCACTCGCCCATCACGCCGGCGAACTCGATCACCCGCTGGCCATTCTCGCCCGCGTCGGTGGCCGCGAAATCGCCGCCATGCTCGGCGCGCTGATTGCTGCCCGCCACCAGAAGGTTCCGGTCATCGTCGACGGCTTCGTCGCCACAGCGGCCGCCGCCATTGCGCACGCCGTCAATCCAGCCGCCATCGACCATTGCCTCTTTGGCCATGTCTCGGCCGAACACGGCCATGCGCGTGCGCTGGCAGCCATGGGCCAAAAGAGTCTGCTTGATCTGGGTATGCGCTTGGGCGAAGGCAGCGGCGCAGCGCTTGCTGCGGTGCTGGCCAAGACGGCGCTGCACCTTCACAACAATATGGCGACCTTTGAAAGCGCTGCCGTCAGCGGCAAGGACGCCTAGCGCAACTTCGGCAGCATGATGCCTCGGAGCGCCCGCACCAGGCTGGTCTCGACCTTGCCGGCGGCGCCCATGGCTTCGAGTACATGAATTGCCTGCTCGGGCGTATTGGCTGGCTTGTAGCTGCGCCGCTCGATCAATGCCGCGTAGATATCGCAGATAGTGAGGATGCGGGTCAGGTCGTCGATCTGATCTGCCCGCAATCCATCGGGATAGCCGGTGCCATCCAGAAATTCGTGATGGTGCCGCACCGCGTTCTGGATCGAAGCGTCGATCGTGCTGTGGGCCGCCAGATAATCCGCGCCAAAAACCGGGTGTTCGCGCAGGATTGCCGTCTCGCCCGCCGTCAGCGCGCCTGGCTTGTCCAGAATTTCCACCGGCACCGCCGCCTTGCCGATGTCATGTAGCAGCCCGGCGGTGGTCAGCTTGATAATGTCGTCGCGCGCCATGCCCGTCCGTGCGCCAAAGCTCGCCGACACGCCGGTCACCAGCATGCAGTGGTGAAACGTACCCTCATGATAGCCCTTGACCGCAGCCAGCCACGCATCCGCCCCGGCGCCACGAATGGCGTCTGCGATCTGCGCGCCGGCCGCCATCACACTGTCGGTGTCGAGTTGTGTCCGCGCATTCAGCGAATGGAACGTCTGGTCGAGCGCAATCATCCCGTTTTGGATGGACTTGGCGACATCGGTCCGCGAGCGGGCCGGAATACCGAAATGCTTGCGCACGGCGCGCTGCACGTCATTGGCCGTGCCGGCCTTGGGCAGCGTCACGTCGGCGCCAAGCACCTGCGCATGCACGCCGGTCACCCGCACATCGGGGTCGATAAAGAACACCCGGCATCCCGTGCCACGATTGGCCAGCAGCGGCTTGAGCCGCCGAACAGTGTCCAGCGAGCGCAGGTCGACGTCAAAGATCAGGCTGGGGTCTTCGGCAAGTTCAGTTTGGCCGAACGCGTCCACATCAACGACGGGAATGCCAAGATCCTTGGCCACCATCTGTCCATGCCTGGACCGATGATCGTCGGTAATCAGTAAGGCTGTTCCGCGTCGCCACATGCCAGTAATATGTCTCCTGCTCACAAATCTAGCAATCGACAATTACTTTATCTTCAACAGAACTAGCCGACCTGCGAATATATTTCGAGGCGGTTCTTCTTCTCGACAATCGGCGCCATAGCATCCATCACGCGGGCGCGTGGGAAAGTGGCAATCACTTCGGTGCCAAAGCGAAGCTTGCTGAACAAGTCGAAGCGCCCCTGATGCAGTTCCATGATCTTCTGCACGATCGGAAGTCCAAGTCCGGCGCCCTGTTCGGCGGTCTTTTGCGCCAGCGAGCCCTGACCGAACGAGGACAATACGGTCGCGATTTCGTCTTCGGGAATGCCGGGGCCATTATCCTTGACCGACACCATCTGCCCGCCATCGCCGCTGCGCGTCACCACCAGCACGACCTTGCCATGCTGGGGGGTAAACTTGATGGCATTGCTCAAAAGGTTCAGCACCACCTGGCGGATGGCGCGTTCGTCGCCCCAAAGGCGCGGCAGGTTGTTGCCGACATTATAGACCAGCTCAATGCCCTTGGACTTGGCGCGCAGTTCCATCATGCGGCGGCAGTCTTCGGCGATATCGACCAGCGACACCACTTCTTCGTTCAGCTCATACTTGCCCGCCTCGATGCGGCTGAGATCGAGCAGCTCGTTGATCAGGTTCAGCAAATGCTGTCCGCTGGAGTGAATGTCGCCCGCATATTCCTTGTACTGCGGCACCTGATGCGGTCCCAGCAGTTCCGACTTCAACACTTCGGAAAACCCGATAATGGCGTTGAGCGGGGTGCGCAGCTCATGGCTCATCGTGGCCAGAAATTGCGACTTGGCAATATTGGCCTGCTCGGCGTGGCGGCGCGCTTCGTCCGACATCTGCCGCGCTTCTTCAAGTTCGCTGATCAGCGCATCTTTTTCAAACTGGTGCGTGATGGTTTCGAGTTCGCTCGCATGCATCTGGCGCGCCAGATAGACAAAGAACGCCTCGCCACACACCACCACGGCGGCCAGCGTGTAGTTCAGCGTGCCGCCAAAGGCGATCAGATTGATCGCAACGGTCACGGTGACGGGCAGGGTGCTCATCAGCGTGGCATGTGGCAGCGAGTGACTGGCCACCGAGTTTGCCGCAATGCTGATCAGCACCATGGCAAACATCACCGGCGTCAATGCATCGGGGTTCGCCACCAGCGTAAACAGCGCAATGGTCGACCACGACACCCCGTAAAGCGTTTCGGCCGCCACGAAGCTGGTGGTCCAGTTCCCAGCATTGAATTTGGATGGATCGCTGTTCTTGAAGCGCTGCGCCATCAGCACGACGACCAAAAGGCTCAGGATCACCATCGCCGCCCACAGCGAGGTGAACACCACCGGCACCCAGAAGCTGGCCACGATCGACAAAATGGTGACGATTGCCGCCAGCGGCAGCGCTGCGTTCAGCCGCGACTGCGCATATTCATGCATCAGCTCGAAATCGAAGTCGGCGCGGGTGCCTGAACTGGAGGTCAGACGTTGGCGGGCATCAAGCACAGTCTTCTGTGCCGTGCGTTTGCCGTCACGCCCCATTTGAGAGCGGACGTCCTCGATGACAGCCGGCTGGGACGTCATGGCACTCATTACTCGTTACTAAATACTGCGAACAAAGAACGCGTTCGCTACAATGTCTCCAACAGTAGCGAGCGCGTAGTTAATAGGTGGTGAAATCCGGCGTCGCAGATATCCCCGTCAGTCGATCTTTCGCGGTCCGCGCGGTGCAGTGATCGCCATTGTCGTTCTGGCCGGTACAGCGCTCGTCGCCGCCGCGCTCGACGTGCCGCCGCCGCCTGTCTCCGGGCAGGGCCGCGCCAGCGATGGCGATAGCCTACGACTGGGTGAAGATCGCATCCGCCTGCTGGGCATGGACGCCCCCGAACTGGCGCAAACCTGCAACTCCGCAACCGGCGAAAGCTGGCAATGCGGCCGCGCCGCTCGGGATCGCATGGTGACTTTGCTCGCTGCCGGCCCCCTCGACTGCAAACCGGAAGGTCGCGATCAATATGATCGCCTCCTTGCCGTCTGCACGGTCGGCGGCAGCGATGTCGGCGCACAGATGGTCCGCGAGGGGCTGGCGGTCGCCTCCGGCCGCTATTTCTCTGAGGAAACCACGGCCCGCAATGGTGCCCTCGGCATCTGGGCAGGCGGCTTCGATAGCCCCCGCGATTGGCGCAAGGATCTCCCGCGCCCTCAGGGCTTCCGCGGCTGGTTATCCACCCTCGGCATGCCGTGGGGTTAACGCAACACTACCATACAGCGCATAACCCGCATTCAGGAACAATATTGCTAACCTCGGCTGAATGTGGCAGTTAGTTAGTCGAATAAGGGTGTATATACCCGAAATATGAAATCTGATTTCGCGGGGGCGTAATGGCACTGGACAAGATCGACCGTAAAATTCTGACCCTTCTGCAGAAGGACGCCACCATGCCGGTGGCCGAAATCGGCAGGAAAGTTGGCCTGTCCACCACCCCGTGCTGGCGCCGTATCCAGAAGATGGAAGAAGATGGCGTCATTCAGCGCCGCGTCGCCGTGCTCGACCCCTCAAAGGTCAATGTCGGCGTCACCGTCTTCGTCTCGGTCAAAACCAACGAGCACAATGACGGTTGGATGCGCAAATTTGCCGGCGTCATCGACGAGTTTCCAGAAGTCGTCGAGTTCTACCGCATGAGCGGCGATGTCGATTACCTGATGCGCGTTGTCGTGCCCGACATTCATGCTTACGACTCCTTCTACAAGAAGCTCATCAGCAAGATAAACCTGACTGATGTAAGTTCGGCCTTCGCAATGGGCCAAATCAAATACACCACCGCCCTGCCACTCGACTTCGCCATCGTGGTCGACGACGACAAGTAGGCTTTGGGCTCAAACTATCTGCTGAGATATTTTCAATAACACGGTGCTGCCCTCGGACTTGATCCGAGGGCCATTACCCCGGCACTCCGCATTGCGCCTCTCGCACAGGCCCTCGGGTCACGCCCGAGGGCAGCACGGTGATGGGCAGCAGACGAGCCTAAGAGGATCGGTAATGGTATCCGACCAAGACTCTCTCACCCGCCCGTCACGCTCATATGCCGCGTCACGGCCGGTTCTGTCCGGCTCCGATCCAGCACGAAATCATGCCCCTTGGGCTTGATCAGCATGGCATGGTCCAGCGCCGCATCGAGCGCGGGCAGTCCACCATCGCGCAGCGCATCCCTCAAATTCACCTGATCGTCCTGCCCCAGGCACAGATAAAGCTGCCCCGTCGCCGTCAGGCGCACTCGGTTGCAGCTCTCGCAGAAATTGTGGCTCATCGGGGTGATAAAGCCCAGCACGCCGCCGGTTTCCGCCACATGCACATAGCGCGCCGGTCCGCCCGTGCGCTTGTCCAGCTTGCTCAGCGTATAGCGCCGCGCCAGCCGGTCATGCAGTTCGCGTAGCGGCAGATAGCTATCGACCCGGTCAATGCCCACTTCGCCGAGCGGCATGCCTTCGATCAGCGTCAGCCCCATGCCGCGTCCATGCGCCCAGGCCATCATCGGCTCGATTTCGTCGTCATTGACGCCGCGCATCGCGACCATGTTGATCTTGATATCGAGCCCCACGGCCTGCGCCGCATCTATGCCCGCCATCACGTCGGCAATCCGTCCTCGCCGCGTGATCACCCGGAACCGCTCGGCATCCAGCGTATCGAGCGACACATTGATCCGCTTTACCCCGGCATCCGCCAGTCCCTGCGCATGCTTGGCCAGCTGGCTGCCATTGGTCGTCAGTGTCAGCTCATCCAGCCCGTGCCCGATCCGCGCGCCAAGTGTTGCCACCAACGCCATGATATCGCGCCGCACCAAAGGTTCCCCGCCGGTCAGCCGCAACCGCGTCACCCCCCGGGCGATAAACGCCGAGGCGATGGTCTCGATTTCCTCAAAGCTAAGAACTTCCTTTTTGGGCAGGAAAGTCATGTCCTCGGCCATGCAATAGACGCAGCGGAAATCGCAGCGGTCCGTCACCGAAATGCGCAGATAGGATACATGCCGCCCATAGCGGTCGATCAGCGGGCGGGCAGGGGAGGTGGGCGCGGTCATGGCTTAAATCTATAGTGTGCCGCACAGCTTTCAAAGCCGCTCGCAACAAAAAGACCGCCCCGAAGGGCGGCCTCAAAATTCACTTGGCGCGACGTCACCAGCTTAGTGGTTGACGACGATCCGGGCGCCGACTTTTACGCGCTCATAAAGGTCGGTGATGTCTTCGTTGGTGAGGCGGATGCAGCCCGAGGAAACGGCCTGGCCGATCGACCATGGCTCGGAGGTGCCGTGCACGCGGTAGAGCGTCGAACCGATATAGAGTGCGCGGGCGCCCAGTGGGTTCTCTGGGCCGCCAGGCATATAGGCTGGCAGATCAGGCACGCGCTTGCGCATGGCTGGCGGTGGGGTCCAGCCTGGCCACTCGGCCTTGCGGGTAATGGTGTGCGAACCCGACCATGTGAAGCCGTCGCGGCCAACGCCGACGCCATACTTCATCGCCTTGCCGTCTTCGAGCACCAGATAGAGGCGGCGCTCACCGGTTTCGATTACAATCGTGCCGGGCTTGTAGTTGGTCGAGTATGCAACGATTTCCTTGCGGACAGGGCTGCCGCCACGATTGCGCGTCTGGGCGACCGCAGCTTCTTCCCAGGCATTACTGTCGGGGTTGTAAACGCGCGCTGCCATCGTCGGCATGACGCTTGTTACCGACAAGAGAATGGACAGCATAATCGCTGCCGCAGACTTGAACTTGAACATCTGACGACTTGGCCTCTGGGCTGACGGCACGATGGATTCGGTGCCCCTGACAATTGTGGTTCATTACGCTGTTTGCGAAACACCGAGAAGGAGTCGTCGCCACGAAATCGCCACACTCGTGCCACGTTCGCAAAATTGTGTTGCCAGCAAGTTACAGTGGCCGTTCACTAAGCCGTGATTTTAGCCTTTCGGCGGCATTGACACTCGCCCCTTACCGCTTCATTTGGCTCGCCAGACACCTAAGGGGATGGCGATGAGCGAAGATCTGAAGCGTCAAGCAGCCGCCATGGCGCTGGCCGATGTGCGTCCCGGTATGCGTCTGGGCCTCGGCACTGGCTCGACCGCCAAGCATTTCGTCGAACTGCTGGGCGAAAAAGTCGCCGCCGGTTTTGACTGCATCTGCGTGCCCACCTCCGAAGTGACCGCCCGCCAAGCCCTGTCGCTCAATATTCCACTGTCCGATCTCGACACGCTTGATCGGCTCGACATGACCATCGATGGCGCCGACGAACTCGACGCCAATCTCAACCTGATCAAGGGCGGCGGCGGTGCGCTGCTGCGCGAAAAGATCGTCGCCAGCGCCTCCGACCTGATGGTCGTCATCGCCGATGGCTCCAAGCTGGTTGAAACACTGGGTCGCTTCCCGCTGCCAATCGAGGTCAACCGTTTTGGCCTGGGCGCCACGCGCCGCGTCGTTGCCGAAGTCATTGCCGCTCATGGCGCCGAAGGCGACCTGCGCCTGCGCGAAGCAACGGCCGGTTCGCCCTTCATGACGGATGGCGGGCACCTGATCCTTGATGCATTTTTTGGCCGCATTTCGGATCCAGAAGCGCTATCACGCGACTTGCTCGACATTGCCGGGGTGGTTCAGCACGGCCTGTTCCTAAAAATGTGCAAGAAGGCTTATGTGGCGACCGCGGATGGCGTAAAAGCGCTGTCGGTCGACACGAATTGATGGATCGAGACAAGATGGGTATTTCGACAATGACCGGTGTTATGTCGCGCGCCAAGGCGCTGCTTGCTGTGGCGCTGAGCGCTGTGGTTCTTGCTGTTTCGCTGCCTGCCATGGCGCAGGAAGTGCCGCCTGAGCAGCTTGCTCTCGCTCGCAAATATATCGACCTGACCGACCGCGCTGCCGTTTACGAGGTCACCCTCGTTGAAATCGGCATTGGCTCAATGCGCCAGATCGTGACGCAGAACCCCGAGCTGATCGAACAGACCAATGCTGCAATCAGCAAGGTTCTCGAAGAATACAAGGGCCGCAAGGGCGAACTGCTCGACCAGTTTGCACGCGTCTATGCCGTGCGCTTCTCGATGGAAGAGCTGCAGCAGATCGTCACCTTCTATGAATCGCCGACCGGCCAGAAGCTGGCTCAGGCCAATACCGAAGTGAACGCTGATCTGCAGCGCGTCATGCAGGTCTTCACCAATAACGCCCGCAGCGAATTTTTCGCCAAGGTGCGCGCCGAATTGCGCTCGCAGGGCTTTGACGTCTAACATCAGTTCGACGTGCTCAAGATCGGACCCCGCCTTGTGCGGGGTCTTTTTTTATGCGAAGCGCCTGCCCATATCCATCGTAAGTTGACGATCATCCAAGGAGCCACCCGTGACTGATAGCTATGATCTTGTTGTCATTGGTGCTGGCTCCGGCGGTGTTCGCGCGGCGCGCATGGCCGCGACCTACGGCGCCAAAGTTGCCATCGTCGAAGAGTACCGCGTCGGCGGCACCTGCGTCATTCGCGGCTGCGTTCCCAAAAAGCTCTATGTCTATGCCAGCCGCTTCAGCGAGCTGTTCGACGTGGCCTCCAGCTTCGGCTGGCAGGTCGATGCTAGCTTTGATTGGCCAACTCTGGTGGCCAACAAGGAAAAGGAAATCACCCGCCTCGAGCACGCCTATACGTCCAACCTCGAAAAGCCGGGCGTTGAAGTCATCAAGGATCGTGCGGTCGTCACCGGCCCAAACACCGTTCACCTGCACGGGCAGGGGCGTGACCTGACGGCCAAATACATCCTGATCGCGACGGGCGGCACGCCGTTCATTCCCAAGATCCCTGGCGCTGACCTCGCCATCACCTCCAACGAGGCCTTCGACCTGCCGGCTCTGCCGCATTCTATCCTGATCGAAGGCGGCGGCTATATCGCCGTGGAGTTCGCCACCATTTTTGCCGGTCTGGGCGTTCACACCACCATCATCTATCGCGGCGATTGCCTGCTGCGTGGCTTTGACGAAGACTTGCGTCGTGGCTTGGAGGCTGGGCTCACCGAGCGTGGCATCAAGCTCATCTATCAGACCACCATCAAGTCGCTCCACAAGGACGGGGATGATATCGCCGCCACCTTCAGCGATGGCGTCACTGCGCCCTATGGTGCTGTGATGTTCGCCACTGGCCGCGCGCCAAATTCACATGGTCTTGGTCTCGAAGAGCTGGGCGTCAAACTGACCCCGACCCAGGCCATCGCCGTCGACGCCTATTCGCAGTCCTCGGTGCCCTCGATCTACGCCGTTGGCGACGTCACCGGCCGCTCCGCGCTCACCCCGGTCGCCATCCGCGAAGGCTGGTATTTCGCCGAAACCGTGTTCAACAACAAGCCAATGGCCGTCGATCACTCGCTGATCCCGACAGCGGTATTCTCCGAGCCAGAACTGGGCGTCATCGGCCTCAACGAGCTCGAAGCCGCCACCCATGGCGATATCGACGTCTACCTTGCCCGCTTCCGCCCGATGATCAACACGCTCTCCACCCGCACCGAGCGGATGGTGCTCAAGCTGATCACCGAAAAGGACGGCGGCAAGGTTCTGGGCTGCCACATCCTGGGCCCCGGCGCCGGCGAAATGATCCAGCTCGTCGCCATCCCCATGGGCATGGGCGCCTCCAAAGCCGACTTCGACCGCGCCATGGCGCTCCATCCAAGTGCCGCCGAGGAATTGGTGACGTTTAAAGCGCCCAGCTACACGTATCGGAATGGCGAAAAGGTCGGCGGCTAGCGGCAAATACCACGCCCTCGTGGTTCGAGGCTCGTAAGAACTCGCACCTCACCATGAGGGCTACTAAAACACCGTGCCAGGAGTAGCCCTCATGGTGAGGTGGGAGCGCAGCGACCCTCGAACCACGAGGGCGTGCCCCAGATCTGATCCATTTGAATTGAGATTTCACCTCACCCACCAGCCGAATTCCTCCCCCTATCAGGGGGAGGCGAGGTGGGGGTATCCGCACAAAGACTCTCCCAGCCGTTCCCGATTACCCTTGTCCCCCAAGCCCAGCCTTGGTATTCCGCCCCCAACCATCCGCAACCCCTGCGCGAACGAGATTTGATATGAGCACCTGGACCCCCGACAGCTGGCGCGCCAAGCCGATTTCCCAGGTGCCTGCCTATCCCGACCCAGCCGCACTGGCCGAAGCCGAGCGCCAGCTCGCGACCTTCCCGCCACTGGTCTTTGCGGGAGAAGCCCGCGACCTCAAATCCAAGCTCGCGGCTGTTGCACGCGGCGAAGCCTTCCTGCTGCAGGGCGGCGATTGCGCCGAGAGCTTTGCCGAGCACGGCGCCGATCACATCCGCGATTTTTTCCGTGTGTTCCTCCAGATGGCGGTGGTGCTGACCCACGGCGCATCCAAGCCCGTGGTCAAGGTCGGCCGCGTTGCTGGCCAGTTCGCCAAGCCGCGCTCGTCCGATACCGAAATCATCGATGGCACCGAGCTTCCAAGCTATCGCGGTGACATCATCAACGACATCGGCTTTAACGAAAAGTCGCGCGTGCCAGATCCCGACCGCATGCTGCAGGCCTATCGCCAGTCCGCCGCGACGCTCAATCTGCTGCGCGCCTTCTCGACCGGCGGCTATGCCGAACTGACCCGCATCCATGATTGGACGGTGGGCTTCATGAAGGGCTCCAACTGGTATCCGCGCTACGAAGAAGTTGCGCGCAAGATTGATGATGCCATCACCTTCATGGGCGCTCTCGGTCTCAATCCAGAAAACACCCCAGCCCTGCGCCAGACCAGCTTCTACACCAGCCACGAAGCCCTCCTGCTGGGCTATGAAGAAGCCCTGACGCGTCGCGACTCCATCACCAATGACTGGTACGCCACCTCGGGCCACATGCTGTGGATCGGCGACCGTACCCGTCAGCCCGATGCCGCCCATGTCGAATATTTCGCCGGCATCAAGAACCCCATCGGCATCAAGTGCGGCCCCTCGCTGACCAGCGAAGACCTGCTGCGCCTGCTCGACCGTCTAAACCCAACCGATGAAGCCGGTCGCATCACGCTGATCTCCCGCTTTGGTTCCGACAAGATCCACGACCACCTGCCACGGCTCATCGAGACGGTGCAGAAGGCCGGCCGCACCGTCGTCTGGTGCTCCGATCCAATGCACGGCAACACCATCAAGGCCTCGACGGGCTTTAAGACCCGTCCATTCGACCGCGTCCTTTCGGAAGTGAAGTCGTTCTTTGAAATCCACCGCGAAATGGGCACCTATGCCGGCGGCGTACATATCGAAATGACCGGCGACGACGTCACCGAATGCGTCGGCGGCGTCTCGGCTGTCACCGAAGCCACGCTGGCTGACCGCTACAACACCTATTGCGACCCACGCCTCAACGCGAGCCAGGCGCTTGAGTTGGCCTTCCTCGTCGCCGAGGAAGTCCACACCCAGAAGCCTCCGCGTCAGCGCCTCGCCGCTGGCGAATAATTCGCCTTGGGTTGAACAAGTTTGTGGGCCGTGCGTTTGACCATCAACGCGCGGCCCAATTTGTTATGGTGCCTTGCTTCACTGTCGGTTGGTTATGAAAGCCGCGAATGCCCAAGTCACTATTTCCATCCGCCAGCACTGAAACGCGAGCCCGCCTTGAGCAAGACCCAACCCTCAAGCTGATCAACGACTATGACTGGTCGTCCAATCCGTTGGGTCCCATTCCCACCTGGCCCGAAAGCCTGCGCGGCGCCGTCCGCGTCATGATGGCAGCCTCGACGCCAATGGTCATGATGATCGGCGCGACCGGCATCCTCATCTACAACAATGCCTATGCCGGCTTTGCCGCCGACCGGCACCCCGAAATCTTCGGCATGCCGGCGCTTGAGGCCTGGCCAGAAATCGCCGAGTTCAATCGCCACAAGATCAAGCTCGGCCTCCGCGGCCACTCGCTCATCCTCCGCGATCAGGAGCTTGTGCTCAATCGCTACGGCCAGCTGGAATCGGGCTGGATGGACCTTCACTACAGCCCATTGCTCAACGACGATGGCGTCCCGCTCGGCACACTCTGCATCGTCCACGAAACCACCGACCGGGTCGTGGCCGAAAAGGCCTTGGCCCGCAGTGAGGAGCGCATGTCGCTGGCGCTGAGCGGCGCCAGCCTGATCGGCACCTGGGATTGGGATGTCACCAAAAACATCGTCACTGCCGACGACAAGTTCGCCAAACTCTACAATCTCGATCCGCTGCACGCTGGCCTCGGTGCCCCGCTCGAAGATTTCATGGGCGCTATCCACCCCGATGACGTCGAACGTGTCACCGTTACAATCGAGGCGAGCCTCGCCGATGGCTCCCCTTTCCAGAGCGAATATCGCCTCGTTGCCCCCGATGGCTCCGTTCGCTGGGTCATAGCCTCCGGCCGTCCGCGCCGGGGCGCCGATGGCACCACCCAGCGCCTGCCGGGCGTCGTGGTTGACGTCACCGACCAGCGCCTCACATCCGATGCGCTGGTCGAAAGCGAACTGCGCTTCCGCACCCTGGCCGACACCATGCCGCAAATGGTCTGGTCGACCCTGCCGGATGGCGTCCACGACTATTACAACGCCCGCTGGTACGAGTTCACCGGCGTGCCTGCCGGTTCGACCGATAGCGAGATCTGGAAAGACTTGATCCACCCCGACGATGTGGAATGCGCCCAGCCTGTCTGGTTCCACGCGCTGGCCACCGGCGCGCCCTATCAGATGGAATATCGCCTGCGGCACCACTCCGGCCTCTACCGCTGGACCCTTGGCCTTGCGCTCCCCATTCGCGACGCATCTGGCCAGATCATCCGCTGGATCGGCACCTGCACCGACATTCACGAAACGCGGCTCGCAACCGAAGAACGCGAAATCGTCACCCAGGAACTCAGCCACCGCATCAAGAACATTTTTGCCGTCCTCACCGGCATTATCAGCCTCTCGGCCCGCGGTCGTCCCGAGGTCAAGGATTTCGCCGACGAACTGCGCCAGCGCGTCTACGCCCTCGGCGAAGCCCATGACTTCGTTCGCCCGCAGAACACCGACGAACCCGGACAGCAGCGATCCCTGCGTGCCCTCGTCAGTCGCTTGATGCAGCCCTATCGCGAAAACGAGCAGGACCGGGTCGACTACACTGGCGAGGATGCCGAAATCGACGATGGCGCGGCAACACCACTGGCGCTGCTGTTTCACGAACTCGGGACCAATGCCGCAAAATATGGCTCACTATCGCTGGCCGGGGGCAGGGTGCACATTACCGGCGCCACAGTGGGCGATAGCTATCACCTCACCTGGAAAGAGCAGGGCGGTCCGCCAATTTCGGAAGTGCCCCAACTTAACGGCTTCGGCTCGCGTCTCATCCGCCTGAGCGTCGAAGGACAGCTCAATGGCCAGATCGAAACCAAGTGGGAGCCAGATGGCCTGCAGGTGGTCGTGCAATTGCCGCAGGAAGCGCTACGCCGTACGGCGCGCCTCAAGACCTGAAATCAGGTCGCTGAAACGATCGGTGTCGCCCAGTTAAACAGCTGCAGGCGCTGCGGTGGCGTCGCTTCGTCCGCATCGCGCCGCGCCACCACATAGGCGACTGCCGCGCGCAAATCCTGATCGGTCACCGGCTTGGGCAGCACGCCCACAGTACCGGGCACGCCGCTGCCGAGCTGCGATGGATTGGCGGTCATGAACAGCACGGTCACGCCATGCGTCTGCGCCAGAATTTCGCCAATGCGAATGCCTGTAGGGCCGTCATTGAGATTGAGATCGACCAATGCGACGTCGGCCTGCGACGCGAGCGCCAGTGCCGAACGCTCGTCCGGGGCGATCCCGATGGAGGTAAACCCCATCTCTTCAACTACGTGCTCTATCTCGGTGGCGACGAAAATCTCGTCCTCGACCACCAGTATTTTGCGGGTCATCACACTAACTCGTCGTCAACTTAGTCCTTAGGCTTGAGAGCAACTCCCAAAACCGGACTGGGTTGCTTCGCCTTGGCGCATAATCAAGTCAATGCGATCAACTCTGCGCCCCACAGGTTACTAAATCTCCCGTAGACCTACGATTTCGCATTTAGTGGAAACTTAACCCTAATGCCGCATAAATTTTTTCCATGACCACCCAGCATGGGTAATTGATCCTGGAGGATTGGATGAAGCGCTCTCTCTATAGCGCCGCGGCGATTTTGGCAGTCTGCGCCGCCGTGCCGGCACTCGCGGCTGACTACGCCGATCTGCGTCCCGCTTACCCCAACAACTGGTCGAGCGGCACCGAAAACCCGCTCCGCATCGAGTCCGGCATTCGCTACTGGTACTCCGTTGGCGAGCAGGAACACTCCATCGGCAGCTATACCCAGAAGATGGAAACCAAGACGTCGTCCGGTGAAGCCTTCGTGCGCATCGATGACTTCTCGACCTCCACCTATGTTGAGGCCACTGGCGGCTATGGCATTGCTCATGAAGGCACCTACAGCACCAATGGCGGCATGGACCTAGATCTGCCAGCGGCGCGTCTGGGCTATGTCGGCGCCGATTTCGGCTGGTTGCCACTGGCCACCGAGCAGGGCGGTCTCGGCTTTGTCGCTGGCTATCAGTACACCAATGACTCCCCAGACACGGGCCGCGCCAATTTCACGACGGCCCAGACTGCCAATGACATCGCATGGTCGGACAAGACCGGCGTCTGGTCCGTTGGCGGCGACAGCAAGGTCAACGATTTCAACATCCACGCGCTCAAGCTCGGCCTGGCCGGACGTTTTGATGCTGGCGGATTTGACGTGACGGGCGAAGCCGCCGCCACTCCCTATGCATGGGTCAGCGGTACTGCCGGTAGCTTCTCGCTGCCAGGCCAGACGGCAACCTTCCGCCAGGCCTCGGCTGCCACCATCAATGGTTTCGGCTACGGCGCCTCGGGCAAGCTCATGGTCGGCTTCCACCCGACCGACAACTTCACCATCCGCGTTGGCGGTCGGGCCTCCTATCTGACGGGCCAGTACGACGCCACCTACGACACCGCGCGCATTACGCCCCCTGTGCAGACCACTCCGGGTGGCGACTTTTCCGCCCCGGGTCTGACCAAGCAGAACTACATCATCAACAACAACCCGTTCTCGATGTTCCGCTACGGTGCGCTGGTCGAAGTCTCCGGCCGCTTCTAAGCTGCATCACCAAACTGGCTTTGTCCGCTTGCCCTTGCCGGGGTGAGCGGATAAGTCTTTTTGCGCGTCGCGCCCAGGCGCGGCGCTCCTATTTTCTTAGCCAACGGGCAGCACCATCGTGACAGACCGCCTCAGAATTGCGCTCGCACAGCTCAATCCAAAGGTGGGCGATCTTGTCGGCAATCTGGCGCTGGCGCGCACCGCGCTCGCCGATGCGCAGGCTGCCAAAGCCGACATTCTGCTGCTCTCCGAGCTGTTTCTTACCGGCTATTTCCCCGACGATCTGCTGTTCAAGCCCAAGTTCGAGGCCGACGCCATTCAGGCGGCGCGCGATTTGGTGGCTGATACCGCCGGCACCGATGTCGTTTTGATCCTGCCCACCATCTGGCGCGAAAAGACCGGCCTGCACAACGCGGTCGTTGTCGCCGAAAACGGCAAAATCATCGCTACGCGCCTCAAGCGCGAACTGCCAAATTCCGACGTCTTCTACGAGAAGCGCTACTTCACAGCCGGTCCGCTGGCTGACCCTGTGGTCATCAAGGGCGTCCCGGTCGGCATCCCGATCTGCGAAGACATCTGGCACACCAATGTCTGCGAGCACCTCGCCATGCGCGGCGCAGAAATCATGCTCTGCCCCAATGGTTCGCCCTATTGGACCGATAAGCAGCATGTCCGCAAGGAACTGGTGCGTGCCCGCGTCGCCGAAGACGATGTGCCCATGCTCTATCTCAATCAGGTGGGCGGCCAGGACGAACTGGTCTTCGACGGCGCTTCCTTTGGCATGGAGCCGGGTAACAAGCTGGTGTTCCAGGGCAAGTCCTTCGAGACTGATTTCATTGTCTCGGACTGGGTGCGCGGCGAAGATGGCTGGACCTGCGCGCAGGGCGAAGTCACCAAACTGACCACTACCGACGAGGCCCCATGGCTCGCCTGCGTGCTGGGGCTGCGCGACTACGTCCGCAAGAACGGGTTCAAGCAGGTCGTGCTCGGCCTCTCCGGCGGCATTGACAGCGCCGTGGTCGCCGCCATGGCCGTCGATGCCTTTGGCGCCGAAAACGTCCACTGCATCATGCTGCCTTATCGCTACACCTCCGAGGCCAGCCTCAAGGACGCCAAGGACTGCGCCGAACGTCTCGGCGTGCGCTACGACATCGTTTCGATTGGTGATCCAGTCGATGGCGCGCTGGCCCAACTTGCCCCGGTCTTTGGCGACCGCCCGGCCGATCTGGCCGAAGAAAACATT
Organism: Devosia sp. 2618; assembly: GCF_040546815.1. Lineage (NCBI taxonomy): Bacteria > Pseudomonadati > Pseudomonadota > Alphaproteobacteria > Hyphomicrobiales > Devosiaceae > Devosia > Devosia sp. 2618. The sequence goes on along the minus strand of NZ_JBEPOO010000001.1, from coordinate 2,210,763 downwards.
CAGTCGCGCATGCGCGGCGTCGTGCTGATGGCTGTGTCCAACAAGCTTGGCTCGATGCTTTTGACCACCGGCAACAAGTCCGAAATGGGCGTCGGCTACGCCACCATCTATGGCGACATGAACGGCGGGTACAACCCGCTCAAGGACATGTTCAAGATGGAGGTCTATCGCCTCGCCGCATGGCGCAACAGCCATGTCCCCGGCGATTGCAAAGGCCCATCCGGCGAAGTCATTCCGCAGGCGATCATCGACAAGGCACCATCGGCCGAACTGCGCCCCGACCAGACCGATCAGGACAGCCTGCCGCCCTATCCGGTGCTCGATGAAATCCTCACTTCTATCGTCGAGGACGAGCTCTCCCTCGAACAGATCATGGCCCGTGGCCATGATCGGGCGCTGGTCGAGCGCATCGAACGCCTGCTCAATATCGCCGAATACAAGCGCCGCCAGTCCGCGCCAGGCCCGAAACTCACCGTCAAGGCATTTGGCCTCGGCCGCCGCTACCCCATCACCAATGGCTACAAGGATCGCACCCTCGGATGACCACCCCAGATACCATCGTCCGCTGGGCACCATCCCCGACCGGTCGCATCCACCTCGGCAATGCCCGTCCCGCGCTTCTCAACTGGTACTTTGCCCGTCGCAATGGCGGCAAATACATCCTGCGCATGGACGACACCGACAATGCCCGTTCGACCCGCGACTATGCTGATGGCATCGAGGTCGATCTGGCCTGGCTCGGCGTCACCCCGGACCTTCTGGTCCGCCAGTCCGATCGCACTGCGCTCTATGATGCCGCCCGCGACAGCCTGATTGCCGCTGGTCGCCTCTACCCATGCTACGAAACCGAGGACGAGCTGAGCCGCCGCCGGGCCCGCGCCCGCGCGCTCAACAAGCCCCCGATCTATGATCGTGCCGCGCTCAAGCTGACCGATGAAGACCGCGCCCGCCTGGAAGCGGAAGGCCGCAAGCCCCATTGGCGCTTCAAGCTCGATGGCCGTCCGGTGCAGTTCACCGACATCATCAAAGGCCCGCAGACCGTCAACACGGCCTCGATGTCCGATCCGGTTCTGGTCCGCGAAGACGGCAGCTATCTCTATACGCTGCCCTCGGTGGTCGATGACATCGACCTTGCCATCACCCACGTCATCCGCGGCGAAGACCACGTCTCCAATACCGGCACCCAGATCGAGATTTTCGAAGCTCTCGGCGGCACCGTCCCCGCGTTCGGCCACCATAACCTCCTGACCGACGTAGCCGGGCAGGGCTTTTCCAAGCGCCTCGGTAGCCAGTCGATCGCCGATTTCCGCGCCGAAGGCTACGAGCCTATCGCTATCGCCATCATGGCCAGCCTTACTGGCACGAGCCTGCCCATTGAAACCTACGAAACGCTCGACGAAATCGCCAACCGGCTCGATTTCTCGATGATTTCGCACGGCTCGGCGCGCTTTGATCCGGTGGAACTGGACAATCTCAACGCCCGCCTTCTGCACGCCATGCCCTACGAGGCGGTGCAATCGCGTCTGTCGGCGCTTGGCCTTGAAGGCGAAGCCATCTGGCTGCTGCTGCGCGATAACCTGACCAAGTTCAGCGACATCGTCGAGCTATCCAAGCTCGTCACCGGCCCGGTCGTGCCCGTCGTTGCCGATGAGGATCGCGACTTCCTCGCGCTGGCCAAGGCCATCCTGCCAGCCGAGCCGTGGGATCTGGCCACGTGGTCGCATTGGACCGACGCCCTCAAGACCTCGACCGGCCGCAAGGGCAAGGCTTTGTTCCTGCCGCTCCGCCTGGCATTGACCGGGCGTCACGACGGGCCAGAGCTTAAGTCCCTGCTCCCGTTGGTTGGGCGTACGGCGTGTCTGGACCGACTACCCTGACCACCTTGTCGCCGAACTGAACCAGCCGTAGCTGGCTTTCAGCCGTTGCCTGAATAGGGCGGGTCACCGGCGTTTCGCCGGGGCCGGCCGGACGCGGGCGGGGCAGGGGAATGCTGACGAGGTTTGCCGTCTGCAGCGGCGCAATCACCGGCGCAATCGGGGCTACGCCCCGCGGGTCGCGCAGTGGCAGCGGGAATGTCGCCCCAGCCACATCGATCATCGCCCGGGTCGAGCCATCATCATGGGTCGCCTCGATCATCGTGCCATCGGACTGCGGCGCCACCTTGCAGCTGGCGCTTGGGCTGGTGTCGAGCTCGGTGCGGTAACGGAACGCCGTCGGCAGCGCCGTATACGGATTGCCGAAGTCATTGCGCATCTGCTCGGGCTCTTGCCCCGGATTGTCGTAATAATACAGCTCCACCGGCGTCGTCGGACAACTCGCCTGACATTGCTGGGCGTCATTGGGCACATAATCGAGAATCGTCGCGTAGCTGATCGGCCAGAAATAGCCGTCGCTCAGCCGCACGCAGACAGTCCGCACTGTGCGATAGCTGTTATTGCCCCAGGCGCCGCCGCCATCGACCATCTGGCCATTGGTGAAGTCGCCCTGCGTCGTCGTGCCGAAAACACGGTCGAACACAGACTGGCGGTCATTGGTCACGGTGGCGCTGGAGCGGTTGGTGCCGCAACCAAAACGGGCCAGTTCTTGCAGGATCGCTTCGCGCTGACCCGAAATCGCATTGGCCGTATCGACCTGACGCGACACTTCCGACGCCACTTCGCGCAGCCGCAGCACTTCGCGCCCGATCTGCCGGCACTGTTCTGTCAGCGTCCGCCCGGCCTTGGCCGCGTCGTTACAGCCATCGCGGACATAACGGCTTTCCATCTGCTGCACATCGCGCGACGCCTGGCGGGCCGCCTGCGAATTGCCGCCCTGACGCTGGAAGTCGGCATTGCGATCAAACTGCCGCAAGGCGTTTTCCAGCCGCGAGCACTGCGCTGCCTGGGCATAAGCCGTATTGACGTCCAGGATCAGGCAGAAAGCCGCCAGCACCATCAGAATAAGGGCGCGCGCGCCGTTCCTGCCCAAGCCTGTCCTCGAATCCCTGTCCAGAGCGCGCCGCGCGCTCTTTAATCCGGCCTTAAGACAACGCTAGGACCGTTGGCAACACTATAGTGGCCACATCAGTGCCATGGTAGCGCTGCAAGGCCACACAAGTTCGAGATTGCGACAAGATGAAACTAGCCACACTCCGAAACGGTCGTCCCGATGGCCAGCTCATCGTGCTGTCAGCCGATTCGTCGCGCTACGTCGCAGCCGGCCGCATCGCGCCCACCCTCCAGGCCGCGCTCGATGACTGGAACGCCCACGCTCCGGCGCTTGCAGCCCTTGCAGCCCAGCTCGATGCCCGCGCTATTGCCGGTCAGGTATTCGATCCCGCCCAGGTTCTGGCGCCTTTGCCGCGCGCCTATCAGTGGATCGACGGCTCGGGCTACCTCAGTCATCTCGAACGCGTCCGCACCCTCAAGGGCAGCAAGGACGAGGAACTGCAATCGAGCCGCCCACTGCTTTATCAGGGCGGTTCCGATTCGCTTTCCGCTCCCACCGACGCGATCCGCGTCACCGATCCTGATCTCGCCATCGATTTTGAAGCCGAAGTCGCTGTCATCACCGGCCCGGTTCGCATGGGCGCCACCTACGCGCAGGCAGCCGCCGCCATTCGCCTCGTCACCGTCTGCAATGACGTCTCGCTGCGCCGCCTCGTCGTCGATGACCTGCAGAACGGCTTCGGCTTTTTCCACGCCAAGCCCTCCACCAGCTTCGCCCCCATCGTCGCAACGCCCGATAGCCTTGGCACCGCATGGCGCGACAATCGCCTGCATCTGCCCATCCGCATCGAGGTCAATGGCACCCTGTTTGGCCAGCCCAATGCGGGCACCGACATGCATTTCGATTTCGCCGACCTGATCGTCGAAGCCGCGCGCACCCGCGATCTGGCGGCGGGCACCATCATTGGCGGCGGCACTGTCTCCAATCGCCACGACGAAACGCTGCCGATCAAGCGCGATGGCATCGGATTTGCCTGCATTGCCGAGGCGCGCACCGTCGAAAAACTCAAATATGGCCGCGCCCGCACGCCCTTCCTCAAGCCCGGCGACACCGTGCGGATCGGCGCCATGTCAGCCGATGGCGTTTCCACTTTCGGTGACATCAACCAGCGTGTTGCGCTCGCCTGAAGGGGCTGAGAAATTTCGGTCACGATCCCGTGTAGCGGTTGGGTATGACGGTCGATCGTGTAACTCTCAGGCCACGCGAAATAGCTGTCGTGGGTGCATTTCGTAACGAATTTCTGCTTCTATCCAGAAGCGACCAAAAATATCGCCTCCAAAGCGATTGGGCGGCCTTCGGGTCGCCCCTTTTTCTTTTCGGCTTGCTTTCCGTGCGCTGTGCGGTCAAAGTCCGCGCCATGAAGACCCAGATCATTCTGATTAACCGCTGCATTATTACCTGCTAACTACTCGTTGGCGGCGCGGTCTTCTTCATCCAAATAATCTGATACCAGAAGAGCCGTCTGCCCGCGCAATTCCGCATGGCCAGGGACGGACCATATGACCACGCCGCAGATCACGCTCTACAATACGCTCACGCGCACCAAGCAGGCTTTCACCCCCTTGGACGCCAACAATGTGCGCATGTATGTGTGCGGCCCCACGGTCTATGACTTCGCCCATATCGGCAATGCCCGCCCGGTCATCGTCTTCGACGTGCTGTTCCGTGTCCTGCGCTACACCTACGGCGCCGATCACGTCACTTACGTGCGCAACATCACGGACGTCGACGACAAGATCAACGCCCGCGCCCTGCGCGATTTCCCCGATCTGCCGCTCAACGAGGCCATCCGCCGCGTAACGGAAAAGACCGAAACCCAGTTCATGTCCGACGCAGCAGCGCTTGGGGCTCTCGAGCCCACCATCCAGCCGCGCGCCACCGACAATATCAATGAGATGCAGACGCTGATCTCGTCTCTGCTGAGCAATAGCCACGCCTATCAGGCGGCTGGCGAAGTGCTGTTCGACGTCAAGTCGATGGACGATTACGGCCAGCTCTCGGGCCGCAATCTCGAAGACAACCTCGCTGGCGCCCGCATTGCTGTCGACGTTCATAAAAAGAACCCCGCCGATTTCGTGCTGTGGAAGCAGTCGTCCGACCATGAACCCGGTTGGGATAGCCCATGGGGCAGGGGCCGCCCCGGCTGGCACATCGAATGCTCCGCCATGAGCGAGCGCTATCTCGGCCAGACCTTCGACATTCATGGCGGCGGGCTGGACCTGATCTTCCCGCACCACGAAAACGAAATCGCCCAGTCCCGTTGCGCCCACGGCACCCACGCCATGGCCAATGTCTGGATGCACAATGGCTTCCTTCAGGTCGAAGGCCAGAAGATGAGCAAGAGCCTGGGCAATTTCGTCACCATCAACGATCTGCTGGAAACCGGCGCCATGGGCGGCCGCGCCTGGATCGGCGACGTGCTGCGCCTCGCCATGCTGATGACGCACTACCGCGAGCCCATCGACTTCTCGGTCAACCGACTGGAGGAGGCCGAGTCCAAGCTCCGCGACTGGCAGCGCGCTGCCCGTGGCGCCGACGTCGCCGAATGCGATGCGCCCGACGCCAGCGTCGTCACTGAACTGGCCGACGATCTCAACTTCCATCGCGCCAGCGTCGCGCTCGATTTCATCGCCAAGAAGGCCAATCGCGAAGAAGGCAATGCCAAACACTGCCTCGCCGCTACGCTCCGGTTCCTCGGCTTCAGCCTCACCTCGCTGCTGACGTCCAACGACGGCTGGGAAGAACCCGCCCACATCGCCACGGCCATCGCTGACCGCCTCGCGGCCCTCAACGCCAAAGATTTCGCCAAAGCCGACTCCATCCGCAACGACCTCTCCGAACAGGGCATCGCCCTGATGGACTACAAAGACGAAAACGGCGACCGCCAGACCAAATGGGAAATGAAGGCGTGATGGCAGAGACCCCCTCATCCGGCGCTCCGCGCCACCTTCTCCCACAAGGGGAGAAGGGTGGTCCGGTGGCTTCCCCAACTCTGAGCCCCCCTTCTCCCCCCGTGGGAGAAGGTGCCCGAAGGGCGGATGAGGGGGCCAAGGAGCGCCCGAGTCCCCGACTGCAGAAGTTTGCCCGAGACATGCGGCACCAACCGACCGAGGCTGAACAAAAACTCTGGCTGCTCCTCCGCAACCGTCGATTTGCCAACCACAAGTTCCGACGTCAGGTGCCTATCGGCTCCTACATCGCAGACTTTGTCTGCTACGCCTCAAAGCTGATTGTCGAAGCGGACGGCAGTCAGCATGCCGAAAACACGCGCGATGAAACCCGTGATGCGGAATTGACCGGTCGTGGCTTCCGCCTTCTCCGCATCTGGAATTCCGACATCCTTTCCGCCCCCGATACCGTGCTCGACGCCGTCTGGCACGCAATCCAAGGAGATACCCATTGAGCATTTTTGATCATCTCGGCTACTCCGTCGGCGACTTCGACACATCGTCCGCCTTCTATGACGCGATCTTTGCGGCGCTGGGCGCCACCCGGCTTGTCGATTTCGAACATCCGGGCGGCCGCGTCGTCGGCTACGGCGTCGAGCGGCCCGACTTCTGGCTGAACTCGGGCACAGCGCTGCGCGATCACGTCCACATCGCCTTTGCGGCCAAATCCCGCCCCGACGTCGATGCCTTCTTTGCCGCAGCGCTCGCCGCTGGCGGCCGTGACAATGGCGCGCCGGGCATCCGGTCGCAGTACCACCCCAACTACTACGCGGCCTTCGTGTTCGATCCCGATGGCCACAATATCGAAGCTGTCTGCCATGGCCCAGCCTAAGCCAGAGGCCCATACCGGCGGCTGCCAATGCGGCGCCGTCCGGTTTCGCGTCACGCGTCTGGGCCGACCGTCCATCTGCCATTGCCGCATGTGCCAGAAAGCCTTCGGCGGCTTTTTCGGCCCCTTGGTCACGGCCCACAACGCAACCTGGACACGTGGCGAACCCAAATGGTTCCAGTCGTCAAACGCTGCCCGCCGCGCCTTTTGCGGCGATTGCGGCACGCCGCTGGCCTATGAAACCCGCTTCGGCCTCGAACTCGCCATCGGCACCTTCGATGATCCAACCGTCGCCGCGCCCGAAGTGCAGGTCAATCTGGCCGACAAGCAGCCGTTCTTCGATACGCTGACCACGCTGCCCGAAGTCAGTCACTCGAGCGACGAATGGCGCGATTTCCTCGCCGGCATCCATTCCAACCAGCACCCGGACCACGATACCGAGGACTGGCCGCCGAAAGAGTTCATCTGATGGAACGCTACGCCATGGAGGTCAGCGGCGGATGCCAGTGTGGCGCCGTGCGCTATCACACGACGCATATGCTCGATAACGCCCACATCTGCCATTGCCGCATGTGCCAGAAGGCCGTGGGCAATATCTTTGCGGCGCTTGTCGCCGCTCCGCGCGACACCCTCGTCTGGACGCGTGGCGCGCCGTCACGCTTTGCCAGTTCCGAACATGTCGAGCGCGGCTTCTGCCGCGATTGCGGCACGCCACTGTTTTACGACAATACCGAAGGTGACCGCATCAACCTCACCATCGGCTCCCTCGATCACCCCGAATTCTTCCCGCCCAGTGCCAATACCGGTCAGGAAGGACAGGTGCCCTGGTTCACCACCCTAACCAGCATCGCCGATGGCGGCGCGACCGAAAATGGCCAGGAAGCCTGGGCCGACGCCATCAAATCCACCAACCACCAACACCCCGACCGCGATACAGATCGCTGGCCTGATTCCGCGCTTGGAGTAGGCCAGAGCAAGACCGAAAACGCGGTTGGCCTAGACCAGAGCAAGACCGAAAAGTAGTTTCATGTCCAAAGACCGTCTCTATATCTTCGACACCACCCTGCGCGATGGCGCACAGACAGCCGGCATTGAGTTCTCGCTTGAGGACAAGATTTCTATTGCCCGCCTGCTTGAAGAACTGGGCGTCGACTATATTGAGGGCGGTTACCCCGGCGCAAATCCGGTCGATACTGAGTTCTTCGAGAACAAGCGCACCAGGCACGCCAAGTTCACCGCTTTCGGCATGACCAAGCGGGCAGGGCGCTCTGCCGCCAATGATCCCGGCGTTCAGGCGCTGCTCAACTCCAAGGCCGACGCGACCTGCTTTGTCGCCAAGACCTGGGACAAGCAGGTCAAGGTCGCGCTCGAAATCACGCTTGAGGAAAACCTCGAAAACTTGCGCGAGACCGTCGCCGCCGCTGTTGCCTCCGGCAAGGAAGCGCTGATCGACTGCGAACACTTTTTTGATGGCTACAAGGCCAATCCCGACTATGCACTGTCCTGCGTCAAAACCGCATTGGATGCCGGTGCCCGTTGGGTGGTCCTTTGCGACACCAATGGTGGCACAATGCCCTCTGAGGTGACGCTCATCGTTAACAATGTGTTAGCAATAGCGCCCGGTTCGCACCTCGGAATTCACGCGCATGACGACACCGGACAGGCCGTTGCCAACACGCTGGCGGCCGTAGAAGCTGGGGTTCGCCAGATCCAGGGTACCCTTAACGGCATCGGCGAACGCTGCGGCAACGCCAACCTCGTCACACTTATCCCCACCCTCGCTTTGAAGCCGTATTATGCGGAACGGTTCGAGACGGGGTTCGATGAATCACGCCTGCAGCGCCTGACGCAAATCTCGCGCGCCTTCGATGATCGGCTCAATCGCGCGCCGAGCAAACAGGCGCCCTATGTCGGCGGGTCGGCCTTCGCCACCAAGGCCGGCATCCATGCCTCCGCCTTGCTGAAGGACTTTTCGAGCTACGAGCACGTACCGCCCGAAAGCGTTGGCAATGAACGCTCCATCATGGTCAGCCAGCAGGCTGGCAAGTCCAACCTGCTGACGGCTTTGGCCCGCCACGGTATCGAACTCTCCAAGGACGATCGCCGCCTCGAAAAGCTCCTCGCCACGGTCAAGGAACGCGAATCGCGCGGCTATTCCTATGACGGCGCCGACGCCTCGTTTGCCGTTCTGGCCCACGAAGTGCTTGGCACGCTGCCGACTTATTTCACCGTCGAAAACTACCGGGCCAGCGTCGAACGGCGCCACAACGCCCAGGGCGAAGAGATCACCGTCACCGAAGCGGTGGTCAAAATTCGCATCGAGGATGAGCTGCTGATGTCGGTCGCTGAAGGTAACGGCCCGGTCAATGCGCTCGATCTGGCAATGCGCAAAGACCTTGGCAAGTATTCGTCACGGATCGAAGACCTGGAACTGGTTGACTTCAAAGTCCGTATTCTGGACGGCGGCACGGGCGCGGTCACCCGTGTATTGGTAGAGAGCCGTGATGGCACGGGCGAGCGGTGGTACACCATCGGAGTGTCGCCCAACATCATTGATGCGTCCTTTGAAGCCCTATATGAATCGATCACATATAAACTGTTGAAGACTGAGGCTTCTCAGGCCGCGACAGAGAAGGTGGCTTAACCGGGTAGTCTGCCCCAAAGGCAGGATTGCCGTAACGGTCCGGGAGGACAAACTGGCCGATACCGCTCCGAATAAACCTCTAGCGCTCACTATCGGGGCGGCTGCGGTTACTGTCGCAGTCATTGTTGGTGTCCTCGCCGGACCCAGCGTTGTTTCCTGTTTTAACTCCAGCGACGGCATGGGCTATTGCCTGCGCGGCAAGATGGTCGAAAGCGGCATCCTGCCTGCGCCGGCCGTTGCCGAAACCGAAACGCCGGCAGCAGTGGAAACCGCTGCCGTGGTTTCGCCTGAACCGGCAGCTGCCGTCGGCGAACCCGCGCTTGATGTGACGCCGCCAGCGGCCGATCCAGTCCCGCAAAACCTGATCGCCGCAACCTTCGGCCTGCTGCGCGCCGAGCCCGATGGCTCGGTGGTCATCGCCGGTAGCGGCACGCCCGGCACCGAAGTTGAAGTCTATTCCAACGGCGATTTGCTCGGTAAAACCACGGTTGAATCGAGCGGCGACTGGGTGCTCGTGCCCGACGCCCCAATCGCCCCCGGTGGCACCGAAATCACGCTGGCGGAAGCTGGCAAGACCGGCACGGCCGACAAGTCGTTCGTCGTCGTCATCGACGACGACAAGACCACCCAGCCGCTCGTTGTCGCCAGCACGCCGGGCGCCGCAAGCCAGGTTTTGCAGGGCCTTGAGCGCCCCGCAATCACCCCGCCGACCCAGGTCGCGGCAGCCGATCCGGTGACGCCACCGGCCCCGCCTGTCGCCGTCGAGCCAACTCCGGCGCCTGTCCCACCCACCGAAGCGCCCGCGCCCGTCGCCGCAACCGAGCCTGCGCCCGCAATTGTCCCGCCAGCCGCGCCGGAGCCTGTTCAGGCCGCGCGGACACCCGAACCAACACCGGCCGTTGCACCGCCACCGGTGGCCGTTGTGGCGCCAGAGCCAGCACCCGTCGCGCAGAACGATGGCCCGACCGAGCCAGTGGCCGCACCAGCGGCTGTAGAGCCTATCGCAGCGCCACCAGCCGCTGCCGGCACCGATACGGCTGTGGCCGCAGCCAACACGGCCGCACCGACACCGGCAACCAAGCCTGCTGTCGTCTCCGTGGCGCCCACCATTGACGCCATCGAAATCGAAGGCGGTCGCACTTTCTTCGCCGGTGGCGGCACCGAAGGCGCAACGGTTCGCCTCTATGTCGATGACAGCTTCATCGCCGACGCCATCATTTCCGGTGGTCGCTGGCTGATCGAAGCCGGCAATGTGCTGACCAAGGCACAGCAGCGCGTCCGTATCGACCTGCTGCAGCCAGACAAGACCACCGTCGCCTCGCGCGCCGAGGTCAACTTCACGCTCGATATCCCCGCCACGGCCGTCGCCGCAGCCCCCGCCGTCACGCCACCAGCGCCTGTGGCTGCTGCGCAAGCGTCGACGACTGCACCAACTCCGGCCACTCGCCCGGAGCCCGCCGCGCCAGAAACCGCCGCTGCAACGCCTCCCGCTCAGGTCGAAACACCTCCTGCAGTCGAGCCTACGCCCACTGCGCCTGCCGTTGCCGAAGTTGTCCCCGCACAGACTGAGGATGCTATTGTTCCAACTCTGGCGGGTGTTGCGGTCGGCGACGACGACGCGCAGCGCTTCGCAGCCGGCAAGGCCATCATCCGTCGTGGTGACAATCTATGGTCGATCGCCCGCCGCGTTTATGGCGAAGGCATCAAATACACGACCATCTACGAAGCCAATACCGGCCAGATCCGTGACCCAGACCGGATTTATCCCGGCCAGGTCTTCGATCTGCCAAAGTAAATGCGTACAAAATGGCCCGCCGCTCGGCGGGCCATTGATTATTTAGCCGCTAGACCCCATTTTATCGTCAAATGACGATACACCCCAGCAAAACCATGCACGACGACGATATTGCCACCATCATGCGCGCGATGGGTCATCCTGTGCGCCTCAACATTCTGCGCATCCTCGCCAAGCAGGAGCGCGGAGAGTGCTGCTGCGCCGACGTCACCGATGAATTGACGCTGGCTCAGTCGACTGTCTCCCAGCACATCAAGGTGCTGCTCGACGCAGGCCTGATCGAGCGCAAGCCTCGCGGCACGCGCAATTGCTACATCGTCCAGCATGACCGGTTGTCCGCCCTCGGCGACGCTTATTCCGGCATGATCGCGGGCTTTAGCCCCGCACCGTCCAAACTGGAATCGGAACCCGCCTGATGTCGTCTGACAACGCTGAGAAGAAGCCGTCCGTTAGCGCGGACGAGGGCTCTGTATTTTCTACCGTCAAGAACCTCTGGTCCTATATGTGGCCAGACGATCGGCCGGACCTGCGCCTGCGGGTTATCCTTGCCATCGGCGCATTGCTGCTCAGCAAGGTCGCGACCACGCTGGTGCCCTTCGCCTATAAGGGCATCATCGATAGCCTCGACGGCAGCGCGCCGGACAGCACGCTCGTCCTCGGGCTAGCTATCCCCATTGTGCTGGTCATCGCCTATGCGCTCGGCAACGTCATCGACGCCGGCTTCCAGCAATTGCGCGACGTCCTGTTCGCCAGCGTTGGCCAGCACGCCGTGCGCAAGCTGGCGCTCCAGACCTTCCACCATCTTCACCGCCTCTCGCTGCGCTTTCATCTGGCGCGCCGCACCGGTGGGCTGAGCCGAGTCATCGAGCGCGGCACCAAGGGCATCGAAACCATTGTGCGTTTCGCCATGCTCAACATTGCCCCCACCATTGTCGAGTTCATCGTCACTGCGATAATCTTCGTCTGGATGTTCGGTGTCAGCTATCTTGGCGTGCTGGTGGTGATGATCTGGGGCTATCTCTATTTCACCATCAAGGCGTCCAACTGGCGTATCGCGATCCGTCGCGACATGAACAATTCCGACACCGATGCGAACGGCAAGGCTATCGACAGCCTGCTGAACTATGAGACGGTAAAATACTTCGCCAATGAGCAGATGGAGGCCGATCGTTACGACGAGTCCATGGCCGGCTATGAACGTTCGGCTATCCGTATCTGGACCTCGCTCGGCTTCCTCAACTTTGGCCAGGCGATCATCTTCTATGCCGGTTTCCTGATCATCTCGATCATGGCCGTCGTCGGCGTGATGAACCGCACGCTGACGCTGGGCGACTTCGTTCTTCTCAACACCTTCCTCATGCAGATCTATCGGCCACTCAACTTTATCGGCTTCGTCTATCGCGAACTCCGCCAGGGACTTACCGACATCGAAGAGATGTTCAAGCTGCTCGATCAGGACCCCGAGATCGAAGACAAGCCCGACGCCAAGCCACTGGAAATCAGCGGTCCGGTGATCCGTTTTGACAACGTGACTTTCCACTACGATCCAGACCGTCCTATCCTCAAGGGCGTCAGCTTCGAAGTGCCGGCCGGCAAGACTGTCGCCATCGTTGGTCCCACTGGCGCTGGCAAGTCAACGATTTCGCGTCTGCTCTATCGCTTCTATGACGTGACTGGCGGCGCCATCACCATCGATGGGCAAGACCTGCGCGACATCACGCAGAAAAGCCTGCGCTCGGCTATCGGTATGGTTCCGCAGGATACCGTGCTGTTCAACGACACCATCGGCTACAACATCGAATATGGTCGCCCCGGCGCAACCGCCGAAGAAGTCCGCGCTGCTGCCGCTATGGCACAGGTCGGCCCCTTCATCGAAACGCTGCCCAAGGGCTATGAAACCCCGGTCGGCGAGCGTGGTCTGAAACTTTCGGGTGGCGAAAAGCAGCGCGTTGCGATTGCCCGCACCATCCTCAAAGCTCCGTCCATACTTATCCTCGACGAGGCGACCTCGGCACTCGACACCAAAACCGAACGCGATATCCAGTCGGCACTCGATGTGGTCTCCAAGAACCGCACCACCGTGGTCATAGCCCACCGTCTCTCGACCGTCGTCAACGCCGACGAAATCCTGGTCCTGCGCGATGGCGTCGTCGCCGAGCGTGGCAACCACATCGCGCTCTTGGCTCAGGACGGCCTCTACGCCCAGATGTGGAACCGCCAGCGCGAGGCGACCGAGGCCGAAGAAAAGCTCCTCGAAACCGCCAACGACCCCGACGGCTTCGTCAAGCGCGGCATCCCCGCCGCGGAGTAGGGCGCTTACAGGACTACACAAATCTGAAGCCCCGTTTCGATGTTCTCGAACGGGGCTTTTTCTTTGGAGGAAGAGGAGGATGCTCGACGCAAGCCCGCGCTTGGGCCGACCAACTGTTCTGGATCGCTAGGCTGCACCAGTCACTCAAGCTACTTCGTCAGTGCCCGACATAGGGACTGACGCCTCTTTATGCTCCGAGCCATCAAGCGCTCAACAACTGGCTGACCTTTGGTGTCGTCGCGGTTCTCCACTAGAGCGGCGAGAGCACGACAGCAACGTTTCGCCCGTTCTGTATATGTACAGGCTCCGCCTTTAGCACCACCAACATCTGTCCAAACCTGCGCCTAGCCTCGGTTGCGGTCACAACTGCCATGGGTTTGTTCCTAGGTTGCCGGTGCAAACTCACTGGAAACGATGTTAGCTGAACCTCCTATTTCCACCCAAACAAAAAGGCCCGCATCGCTGCGGGCCTTTTTAGTGCATCGCGGCTGATTACTCAGCGGCTTCCGGGCGGTCGGGACGGCTGACTATCGTCACGCCATTCTCTTCCTTTTTCACCAGCCCGCTATCCTGGTTGGTAGCCTGCTCGGGTTCGACTGCGCCGACTTCCTGGCTGACGATGTAGCGCTTGCTGCCATCGGCATCGGCCGGGATTTCAACGGCCATGCCATCAAACCCTGCGGGCACTGCCATTGCTGGCTGGCGGCCCCGGCCGGTCACGAAGTCACGTAGGCGACCGGAATGGTGCATGACCCACTTGATCTGGCCCCACATCACGCTTGGTGCAGTGATCATCACAGGCACCATGACCAGCGTCAGTGCTGTCGAGAAGAACAGGCCCGAGACCAGAGCTGCCGACAGGTGGATAAACCACGACCCGGCAAGGCCACCGACAACCACTTCACGACGGATGAAGTCGAACTCGACGTTGGCCCACATCGGGATAACGCCCAGCGCCGTCAGGAACGCCGTCAGCAACACCGGCCGCACACGCTGTGCGGTGGTGAGCAGCATGGCCTTGACCGGCTCCACACCCTGATGGCGGTTGTAGTCATTGTACGTGTCGATCAGCACGATACCGTTTTTCACCACGATACCCGCCAAGGCCACGATACCGAGCCCCGTCATGATGGCCGAGAAGCTCATCCCCGTCGCCAGCATGCCAAGTAACACGCCCGCCACCGACATGATGACCGTCGAGAGGGTCACCATCACCTGGTAGAAGCTGTTGTACTCCAGCAGCAGGATGAAGAAGATCAGGAACATCGCCATGCCGAAGGCCTGGACGATAAAGGCGTTTGCATCGCCCATCTGTTCTTCAGCGCCGCCGAACTGCACCGATACCGAGCTCGGGAAATCCTGCTGACCAATCCAGGTCTGCAGTTCTGCCACGCGGTCGGCCGCATAGACGCCCTCGGGCAGGTTTGCCAGGCCAGCTGCCACCGGCATCTGGTACAACTGGTTCCGCCGCTGGATATTGGCTACCTTTGGCACGGCAGTACGGTCGATGAAGTTGCTCACCGGAACCATGCCCTGCGCCGTGGCGATGCGCATGGAGTCCAGAGCGTCGAACGTACGTTCGTTCTCAGGCAGGCGAACGCGGATATCCAGTTCCTTGCCCGTGTCGGCGTCGCGATAGGTGCCCAGCTTCACGCCAGACGTAACGAGCTGAACATAGGGCGCCAGTTCACGCACACCGATACCGTAATTGCCGGCCTCGTTGCGGTCGATGGTGATCTGCCAGTCGATGCCGGGGGAGGGGCGACCATCTTCGATGTCCACCGTGTTCGGCATGGTTTCGATGTGGTTTCTGATCGCCGTCACGACAGGGAGCAGGTCGTCGTAGTTCTTGCTCTCGACGCGCAGGTTGATGTCCTTACCTGCTGGTGGACCGTTTTCGGCCGCCAGCACTTGGATATCGAGACCCGCAAACTGGGTCATGCGCTCGCGAATTTTGCCAAAGATTTCGGCAGCCGGCACGCGCTCGGCCCAATCGACCAGCTGCAGCTGGAAGTTGCCGATAGTGTCAGGCGGGGTCGTGCCGAAGGCTCCAGTCGAGCCGAACTGCATGATCACGTCCTGAATACCCTGCACCTGCATGATTTCAGCGCCGATATTGGACATCATGTCCCGAACTTCTTCGGGCGAGTAGTTGCCTCGGCCAACCACTGCCACCGTCGCGAACTCGGGCTCGGAAGCCGGGAAGGCCTCGCTGCCGGTCGGATGGGTGGCGTAGGTTATGAAAATGCCGATGATGATGGCAAAGCCCACCGCAAGTGTCGGCAACGGCCAATGCAGCAGATGCTCCATGGTCCGTACATAGATGCCGGTAATACCCTTGACCTTCTTGGCGTCGAACTTGTCGGCATACATGACGATGTCGGCGGCTTCCTTGGCCTTCGGATCGACATGGGTCGAAGCGATCACCGCGCCGATAACGGGCATGAAGATAAGGGCCGAAATCAGCGAAGCGATCATGACGATGATCACGATCATCGGCAGGTAGCTCATGAACTTGCCGATAATGCCCGGCCAGAACAGCAGTGGAATGAAGGCGCCAAGCGTGGTCGCAGTTGCGCCCACCACCGGAATGAACATCTTGCGAACCGCGAGGATGAACGCCTCTTTCTTGGAGACGCCTTCCTGCAGTTTTCGCTCGGCATATTCCACGACCACCACCGGATCGTCGACGAGCACACCCACCGCGATAACCAGCCCGAACATCACCATCATGTTGATGGTCATGCCCAGCGTCTGCGCCACGAGGAACGCCATCATGAACGATAGCGGGATGGACATGCCGATCATGATTGCGGGGCGAATACCAAGGGTCGCCACGCAGGTGATCAGCACCAGTGCCACAGCTGTCAGCACGGCGGCTTCCAGCGAACGGAACATGGAGGTAGTGGTTTCGGCCTGATCGAGGAAGAAGCTGTAGCCAACGCCGGATGGCCAGCTCTTGGCAAGTTCAGCAGTCGTCGCACGGACCTTTTCGGACACGTCGATGATGTTGGTGCCCAGCTTCTTGGACACGCCCAGGATCAGGGCAGGGGAGCCGTTGACCGTAGTGTAGTCAGTGGCATCGGCAAGCGTGCGGGTGATCGTGGCGACGTCGCCAAAGGTCACAACACTATTGCCGTCGGTCTTGAGTGGCAGGCTATAGAGATCGGCTGGCCGAGTGATCAGGCCGGGGACTTCGATATTGAACGCGCCCTGACCGCTGTTGATGGTGCCACCGGGCACAACCATGTTGTTGCGGGCCAGTGCGTCAAACAGCTGAGCCGAGGTCAGGCCATAGGATTCAAGTCGCAGCAGGTCGATGCGCACTTCAAGGATTTCGTCACGGCCGCCCGAAAGCTTGGCTTCACGGACTTCGGCGATGCCTTCGAGGGCTTCCTTCAGGTCATCGGCGCGCTGGATCAGCTCGCGTTCCGGCGCGCTGCCATAAAGCGCGACCGAAATGATCGGGGTGCCGACCAGATCGATTTCGCTGACGATCGGGTCGTCCGCTTCGCTTGGCAACTTGGACTTGATGGCGTCGATGCGCGCGCGCGTATCGGAGATCGCCTGGTCCTTGTTGGTATTGATGTCGAACTCGAGGAACACCGACGCGTGGCCGGTGGTCGACGTCGAGCTGATATTCTGCAGACCTGGCAAGGTTGCCAGTTCTTCTTCGGCCGGCTTGGCCAGCAGATTTTCCGCGTCACGTGGCGACACGCCATTCTGGCTGATCGAGACGTAAAGATACGGCACGTCGATGGCCGGGAAGCTTTCCTTAGGCAGCGACACATAGGCCGAGATACCCGCGCCCAGCATGATCACCATAACGGTGAGCACGACACGCGGCATCCTCAGTATTCTGACGATGAAGTCGAGCATGTTTAGACGCTTTCTGCGCTAACGGGGGTGGCAGTCTCGGCAGGGCTGGCGTTGACGGCCTGTCCGGCACTCACGTTCTCTTGGCCAACGGTTATGACTTCGCTGGTGGTCGGCAGGCCAGTCACCCAGACGCCGTCGCGCGTATCGCTGACGATGGTGATGGCGTGGAAGGCAACCTTGCCGTCTTCGACAGTGCGTACGCCCAGCGTGCCCTTTTCGTCGAGCGTCAGCACCGACTGTGGCAGCAGATGGCCGAGCGTATTGCCTAGCGTAACCACAGCCTGTGCGCTCACGCCATCGCGAACCGAAAGGTCGTTATTGGCAAATTCGATTTCGACCGGGAAGGAACGCGTTGCATTGTCGGCGACAGCCGAGATGAATGTGACCTTGCCGGCAACCTTGGTGCCCGTCACCGTGGTGATGGCAGCATCAAGACCGGTATGCGCCAACGCGATGCGCGACTCTGGCACCTGGCCAATAAACACCATTGGGTTCAGCTGAACGATGGTGGCGCAAGGCTGGCCCTGGCCGAGCAGCGAGCCGGTCACTGCGATCGGGTCCTGAACAGAACCGGCAACCTTTGCCTTGATTTCAGTGCGGTCGAGTTCGGCCTGCGCGTTGTCGAGGCCTGCCTGAGCCGACGAGACCGAAGCCTTGGCGCCGCTCAGCGCAACTTCAACGGTACGACCGGTATTGGAGGCGGCAAGGCCCTTGTTACGCAGTTCGGTATTGGTATCGTAGTCGAGCTGTGCCTGAACCAGACCTGCATTGGCCTGTTCGAGACCAGCCTTGGCCTGTGCCAGGGCGGCAGCGCGCGTGCCCTTGTCCAGCGTGCAGAGGGCATCGCCCACGGCAACCTGCTGGCCCTTGGTCACATGCACCACGTCGACGATGCCTGCTGTTTCAGCGATTGCCGAAACCGAAGCCTTGGCCTGGGTGCGACCGCGCAGCGGTACGTCGATCTGCAGCGGTTGTGCCGTGTAGGTCTCGGTGCGAACCGATGGCAGCGCAGCGCCGGCGCCATTTGCGGTCTCATTGCGCTGCGCAATGGTCAAAGCTGGATCGGTTTCAGGATGTGGGGTCTCAGCCAGAACACCGGCTGCTGCCAACTGGGTGGCAATCGGGCCGTGATCCTTGCCTTCGATCACCGAAATGATCGGGCGTTCGCCATTGCCGGGGCCATTGCCGCCGACAACCAGCGAACCGGTTGCCAGCCATGCGCCTGCACCAAGCAGGATCAACAAGGCGACGCCGTAAGAAAACAGTGCACGCATATAGAAGTAGCCCCTTTACTCAGCCGCGTCTTTTGACGGCTCGGCTCGCGCCATTGTGATCAGTTCGTGCATATGGGAGCGCATATGCCTCTCGGCAAGCTCCATCATAGCACGACCGTAATTGATGACCCATGTGTCAGCAGCATTGCTGCTACGTTGTTGAAACGCTTCTTCCAGTTTCTTATGGGAAGCGATAGTACTTTCGAGATGTTCATTCGCCCGCATTTCCACGATATCGCGTGGCAAAATATTGGCGAAGCGAGCAAAGAGCAGGAACGGGCTCCGGAACACATCTTCGCCAAGCGGAGCCGATAGTTCCTCAATAAAAGCAGCGCGGCCTGCGTCGGTGATCGAATAGACCTTCTTGGACGGCTTGCCGCTTTGCTGTTCGGTGCGGCTCTTCAGTAGCCCTTCATCCTCAAGCTTGGCGAGGGCAGGGTAGATCGAACCAAAACTGGCCTCGATGAAATAGGCGCACTCGCCCTCAACGCAAAGCCGCCGGATTTCGTATCCGGTCGCGTCACATTCATAAAGGATCGATAGGCAGAGTGTCCGGACGTTCATGCGCTGGCTCCGCCCGAGCATATGCTGGGCTGATATATGCCGGTTCTGTATATGCCCGACAAGATTTGCGCAAGTTGTACGAAGCAGCTCTTCGGGTAGATCAGTTAAGATCAGGTTGCATGGCTACCTGTTTAGTCGAGCAACTTGACCATTTCGCCCGCCGCCCGCTGCGCCAGCTCCATGCTGGACGCGGCAACGAAGTACGGATTGAGAAATCCAAGGTCATGCTTGCCATAGGTCATCCGTGCGCCATCAAGCGTCACGACTGCCCCGCCGGCGGCTTCTAGCACCGCTTGACCCGCTGCAGTGTCCCATTCGCTGGTCGGGGTAAATCGCGGGTAAAGCTGCGCATCGCCGCGGGCCAACAGGCAGAATTTCAGTGACGAACCGACCGAAACGTCGGCTTCGACATTCAAAGTTTCGCACAACGAAGCCAGCGCGACATGCCCATGTGAGCGGCTGGCAACGATCCGCAGTCGTATTGCCGAAGCCACCGAAATCGACCGCCGATCCGAACCGATCCCATCGAGCGTGTTGCAGAACCATGCGCCCGTTGCGTCACCGATAAAGGTCTCGCCCGTCACCGGTGCAAGCACGACGCCCAGCACCGGTACGCCGTGTTCGACCAGGGCGATATTGACGGTGAACTCGCCATTGCGCTTGATGAATTCTTTGGTGCCATCCAGCGGATCGACGACAAAATAGCGGTCGCCAAGCTCCGGAATGATGCTGGCCGCAACGCTTTCCTCACCGAGCACCGGAATACCGGTTGGCCTCAACCAATCAAGGATCACGGCTTCAGCCGCCGCATCCGCTTCCGTCACCGGCGAGCCGTCCGCCTTCTCAACAGCAGCAATCGGCCGGGAATAGACATCGAGAATGACACGCGCTGCCGCAATGGATGCGTCCAGCACCAGCTTGGTCAAAGCCTGATCGGTTGGCGCCTGGTTCACTGTTCCACCACCACATCGAGCCCCAGATCGAGTGGCTTGGCCGCCATGGTGATCTGGCTCGTCGAAATATAGTCGACGCCCGTTTCACCGATAGAGCGAACCCGTTCGAGCTTTACCCCGCCCGATGCTTCCAACTTGGCCCGGCCGGCATTGATCTCAACCGCTCGCCGCAGCAGATCATTGTCCATATTGTCGAGCAGGATCACGCGAGCACCCGCAGCCAGCGCTTCTTCGAGCTCGGCCAGCGTCTGCACTTCGATCTCGATGGCCACCAGATGGCCGGCAAAGGCTTCGGCGGCCTTGTAGGCGGCCGTGACGCTGCCCGAGACAGCGATGTGGTTGTCCTTGATCAGGATGGCGTCGTCGAGCGAATAGCGGTGATTGGCCCCGCCGCCGCAGCGCACCGCGTATTTCTGGAAGGCGCGAAGGCCCGGTGTCGTCTTGCGGGTGTCGCAGATTTGCGCGCCGGTTCCGGCTACCGCATCGGCATATTCGCGCGTCAGTGTCGCGATGCCGCTCAAATGATTGAGGAAGTTAAGCGCGACCCGCTCTCCCGACATCACCAGCCGGGCAGGGCCGCTGACCGTCGCCACGACGCCACCAGCTTCGACCCGGTCACCATCGGCAACCTTTGGCTCAAACGTCACACCGTCGCCAACCAGTCGAAATGCCGCCGCAGCCAGTTCCAGCCCGGCAATCACACCCGGCTCCCTTGCCGACAGCGATGCTGTCGCCCTTGCATTGGGGTGCAGCGTGGCCTGACTGGTGAGGTCGCCGGCCAGCCCCAGATCTTCCTCCAGCGCCGCCGAAACGGCACGGTCGATCAAAACGCGCGGCAATTGGGCGGGCAGGCGATCAGCAAACGACATCGGAGGGGCCTCTCAAACGTGGCGCTGATGTACGCGCCCCCGACCATGCTGGCAACCGCCAGCCGCGCAGCACCCTAATGGTGCTGCTTAATGGTGTGGTCCGCCTCGATGATCGCCTTGGTCAGGCTCCCGGTCGATGGATAAAGCGGGATTAGACAAGCCTGGAGAGCATGATAAATGTCCGGCTTGCCGACAAACAGGCGACCCGTTGGCGTCAGGTCTTCCTTGAGCTCGCTCAACCATCCACCACGCTTGTGGTCGATGATGTGGTTCTCGGCAAAGTCCCACAGCTTGCGATACCAGCTCTGGAAATAGTCATCATTGTCAAAAGCCGCGATATAGGCCGACGCGCCAATCGCTTCGCTCACTGGCCACCACAGCTTTTCGCGCATCATGGGCTTGTTGTCCCAGTCGAGCGTATAGAAGAACCCGCCATAGTTCTGGTCCCACCCCAGCGCAACCGCCTGCCGGAACAGCTCGCGCGCCGCACCGGTCATCCAGCTTAGGCGCTTCTCACCCAAAATCCACAGCTGATAGAGCAGTCGCGACCATTCCAGCCAATGACCGGGCGTCGCGCCAGATGGGCGGAACATCTCAGAGCCGAGATAGTCCTTGTCGAGCACCCAGTTCTCGTCGAAATGCTCGGCCACCCGGTAGCCCAGCGGCACCGCGTTCTTGTTGATGATCAGCTCGGCGATGCGCTCTGCTTTTTCGAGATAATGCCAGTCACCAGTTGCCTCGAAAGCGCCCATCAGCGCTTCGGTGAGGTGCATGTTGGAATTCTGGCCACGATACTTGGTGATCGGCGACCAGTCATTGGCGAACTCTTCGCGCACTGCGCCAACCTTGTCGTCCCAGAGGCGCTGGTTGATCACCTGCGTGATGTCAGCCAGCATCTGGTCGGCGAGGGGATGACCGATCAGCTTGGCGCTCGAAGCTGCCAGCATGACGAAAGCATGCCCATAGGCCTGCTTGGTGTCGTCCTTGGGGCCATTGTCGTCTAGCGACCACACGTAACCGCCATGCTTTTGATCACGGTGGTGGTTCCACAAATACTGCATGCCGTGATCGACGATTTCGTCAGATCCCGGCCGCCCGATCAGGCTGCCGATGGCAAAGCAATGGATCATGCGCGCCGTGATGTGGATCTGGCGCGTGGAGTTATCCGCGTCGAGCGGCTTGCCATCATCATCCAGCTCGAAAAACCCGCCCTTGGGATTGATCGACGGAGCCTGGTAAAAGTCGAACAAATTGTTCGCCTGCCGCATCAGATACTGTCGGTGGAATGGACGGCTCGGCCATGGGCTCGAATTAGTCTTGGGCAGGCTGACCTCGGTCATGATAGCTCCCGGCCGGCGAAGCAGATGCGCCAGCTCAACATCTATAACGAGCTATATCTAGACTGTAGAAACGTTGCAATATTGCGCGGTTGGCAGCAGTGCAGTCAGACAGTTACGCCTTTTTGTACCACGCTTCCACGCGGGTCACTTCCTCGGATGATCCAAGCACCACCGGCACGCGTTGGTGGATATCGGTCGGCTGGATATCGAGAATATTCTTACGCCCGGTCGTCGCCTTGCCACCGGCTGCCGTAACGATCAGCGCCATTGGATTGCCTTCATAGAGCAGGCGCAAGCGGCCGCCTTTTTCCAGCGTCTCGCTATCGAGCGGATAAAGGAAAATACCGCCGCGCATCAGGATGCGGTGAATATCGGCCACCATCGAGCCAACCCAGCGCATATTGTAGCGTTTGCCGGCCAGACCGGTTTCGCCCGCCACGTTCTCGTCGACATAACCCTTAGTCGCCGCGTCCCAGAACCGCTCGCGCGCCGTGTTGATGGCGTATTCCCCAGAGGCAGGAGACACAGCCACCTTGTCCTTGGTCAAAACGAAGGTGTCGCTTTGGTCGAGCGTGAAGACCGCAACCGAAGTGCCAAAGGTCAGAACGAAGCTGGTCGACGGACCGTAGGCGGCATAGCCGGCCGCCAGCTGGGCAGAGCCCTTCTGCAGCAGGCCCTTGCTCGCATCGAGAATGGAAAAGATCGTGCCGACAGTAACGTTTACGTCGAGGTTTGAAGATCCATCCAGCGGATCGGTCGCCACGAGTAATGCGCCGCCATTGTCGAAGTGAACGGCCTCATCCAGTTCTTCCGACACCAGAATCGAAATGTCGGAATTCTGGCCTATGTGATTCAAAACAATGTCGTTTGAGATCACGTCGAGCAACTTCTGCGCTTCGCCCTGCACATTGGTATGCCCGGCCAGCCCCGTTTCGCCCTCGATTGGCGCAATGCGCAGCACTGCCGCGATTTCCGCACTGGCAGCCGCCATGGTGGCGACTGCGCGCGCGAGCTTCTGGTCGACAGGCTGGGCGGCGAGCCATTCGGCAAGGGTGGTGGTCATCAGGTACTCTGGTGAGGAGGAGGGGTGCTCCTAGTCTCACCATCCTGAGCCCGCATTCAAGGTCGACTTTCGATGTGCTTCGCCGCCAATCAGACCTCGCGTGCCAGATCGGCCAAAAGACCTGCCGCGACCGACAGACGAGATACGGTCAGTGTGCCCTGCGTCAGCTCAACTACCGCCGCCGCCGTCCGCTCGATCCCGGCCTTCTGTGCGCCGGCCCAGGCGTCCAGCCGCTCGGCAACCGGGCCGTCACCGGACTTGAGGGCATCCGCTGTCAGATCGCGCTGGGCACGCATCACGTTGGCCAATGCGCGGTCCAAAGCCATCCTGTCAAACCGGTCGGTGGGCTGGATCGCACGACCCTGATCCATCACTGGCAGCAGGGTGAACGCCGCGAACACGCCAAAGAACGCCGCTGCGCCATCCGCCACCGAAACGCCGCGCCGCTCACTGACCAGCACGATGTCGCTGGCATAGCTCAGCACCTTGAGTTCGGCGATGGCTCGTGCGGTCTCTTCGGGCACACCCTGTTCGACAAGCGCTGTCACGCGCTGGCCGATTTCGTCCTGCGCCGCTGGAGGCAAGACCCCCGGCAGCAATGTCTTGAGCGTGGCGACGCCCGCCGCGTGGCGCTCGACAAGGCTTGCCAGCCCCTCGGTCACGTCGGCATTGCGCAGGAACCACAGCGTTTCCCGGCGCAAAAGGTCTGACGTTTCGGCATAGAGCGAAAGCTGCACCTCGCCGGCCACCTTACCATCTAGCGCGTCGATAGCCGCATTGAGCGCGGTGAAGCCATAAACGTCGCGGGTAGCCGAATAGGCCAGGGCAATCTCGCCTGGGCTGGCGCTGGTTGCGGCCATCAGTTCGGTCACAAAGGCCGGACCACCGCGGTTGATCAGCGCGTTTGCCAGCACCGTAGCGATCACTTCACGCTTCAGCCGGTGATGGGTGACTGCATCGGGATACGTCGTGTGCAGCGTTTCGGGGAAGTAGCGGAACAGCTCGCCGGCCAGATAACCGTCGTCAATCGATGGTCCCTCCAGCAGATCGGCGTAAAGGGTCAGCTTGGCGTATGCGAGGATCACGGCCAGTTCGGGCCTGGTCAAAGCGGTGCCACCAGCACTGCGCACATCCATCGCCACATCGGTGGGCAGGAATTCCACCAGCCGGTCCAGCAGGCCGCGGCGTTCCAGCTGCTCGATCAGTTCGCGGTGGTCAGGGAGAGCGCCAAGCCCGGCCCGCTGCGCCACCGAGATCGCCAGACCCTGTAGATAGTTGTTGCGCAGGCACAGTGCCGCGACCTCATCGGTCATCGTTACCAGGAACGCGTTGCGTGCTTCCAGCGTCAGCGACCCGTCGGCCAGCAATGGCGCCAGCGCGATCTTGATGTTGACCTCGAGATCGCTCGAATTCACGCCGGCCGAGTTGTCGATGGCGTCGGTATTGATGCGGCCGCCTTTGAGCGCGTATTCGATGCGCCCGCGTTGCGTTACGCCCAGATTGGCGCCTTCGCCCACAACCTTGGCCCGCACGTCGCCTCCGACGATGCGGATCACGTCATTGGCGCGGTCGCCAACATCGGCGTCCGTTTCAAGACTCGAGCGGATATAGGTCCCGATGCCGCCAAACCACAGCAGGTCGACTTCGGCCTTCAAGATGGCCGTCATCACCTCAGTCGGTGTCGCGTGAGTGGCGGTAATGCCCAGTGCCGCCCGTATTTCGCTGCTTAGCGGAATGGACTTAAGGCTGCGCGAGAACACGCCGCCGCCGGTCGAAATCAACGACTTGTCATAGTCCTGCCAGCTGGAGCGGGGCAGGGCGAATAGCCGCTGCCGCTCGGCAAGGCCCGTGACGGTGTCCGGGTTTGGATCGATGAAAATATCGCGGTGGTCGAATGCCGCCACCAGCCGGATTTCCGGGCTCAGCAACATGCCATTGCCGAACACGTCGCCGCTCATGTCGCCAACGCCTGCCACAGTGAATGGCTCGTTCTGAATGTCGCGGTCCATCTCGCGGAAGTGGCGCTTGACCGATTCCCAGCCGCCCCGCGCGGTGATGCCCATGCCCTTGTGGTCATAACCGGCCGAACCGCCAGAGGCGAATGCGTCGCCCAGCCAGAAGCCACGCGAAATGGCGATGCCATTGGCGGTGTCTGAAAAGCTTGCTGTGCCCTTGTCGGCCGCGACCACGAGGTAAGGATCGTCACCATCACGACGCACTACATTGCGCGGTGGCACGACGGCACCCTCGACCAGATTGTCGGTCACATCGAGCAGCGAGCCGATGAAGATCTTGTAGGCCGCGACGCCCTCTGCTTGAATCGCTTCGCGTGGCATCCCCGGCGTCAGATATTTGGGCACAAAGCCGCCCTTGGCGCCCACCGGGACGATCACCGCATTCTTGACCTGCTGAGCCTTGACCAGCCCCAATACCTCGGTTCGGAAATCCTCAGGTCGATCCGACCAGCGCAAACCGCCGCGCGCAATCGCGCCAAAGCGCAGATGCACGCCTTCGACGCGAGGCGAATAGACCGAAATCTCGCGATAGGGGCGGGGCTCGGCCATGCCATCGACCAGATGGCTGTTGAACTTGATGGCCAGCGCCGGCATGCGATTGCCAGCGTCATCGCGCTGGAACGCATTGGTCCGCACCGATGCTTCGATGAGATTGAGGAAGCGGCGAACGATTTTGTCTTCGTCCAGCGACGCCATGCCGTCGAGCGCCACCATGATCCGTTCGCGCGCAGCTTCCGCACGGGAAACCGGTTCGGTCTCGTTGGGGTTATGCAGCGCATCAAACAGCGCCACCAGCGCCGATGCCGCCTCCGCCTGTTTGACCAGTACGGCCGCAACATAGCGCTGCGAGTAAGACGTTCCGATCTGCCGCAGATAGCGCGACAGGGCCCGCAGCAGCGCCGCATCGTTCCAGTTGAGCGCCGTGGTCGTCACCAGCGTATTGAGCTGATCGCTTTCGGCGAAGCGGTTCCAGACTGCCAGCAGCCCGGCTTCGATAGCCGCGCCGCGCGCGCCGAGGTCGATACTGCTGCCGTCAGCCGGCTCCAGCACCATGTCGTGCAAATAGCGCTCGACGCCGTCGCGCGGCACAATCGTATAGGTCCGCTCGTCGATCACTCGAAAGCCGAATGCTTCGAGCATTGGGACGCGGTCGCTCAGCGGAATAGCGCTTTCGCGGTGGTAGAATTTGAGCCCCAGCGCGCCGTCTGTCCCAGTCCGCTCGCGCAGGCGAATGGCAATCTCGCCGCTGTCGCCCAACTGCCGCAGCGCCGCAATATCGAGATGCGCATCAGCCGCCGTATTGCGCGACTGATAGGCCGGCGAAAACGCGCCGCGATAATCGCTGATCGCTGCTGGGTCTTCGGCCGTGGCCCAAAGCGTATCGCCAAAATTGGAGGTAAGCGCATCTACGCGTGCTTCTAGTTCTGCGCGGCTTGGCTGCGGGGTTGGCCCCGCCACGCGGCCGATAATCACATGCAGCCGCACCAGTTCCCCTTCCGGGAAGTGCGGATAAAACGCCGAAACGCGTCCGTCATAGGCTTGCGCTAGATAGCGCGTGATGCGCGCCCGCGCTTCACCGTCATAGCGATCGCGCGGCACGTAGACGAGAATAGAGACGAAATTGTCGAACCGGTCGATGCGCGGCAGAACCCGCACGCGTGGCCGGTCATAAAGCCCTGCAATCGCGGTCGCGAATTCGAACAGCTGCTCGACTTCGATCTGGAAAAGTTCGTCGCGCGGATAGCTGTCGAGAGCGCTCAGCAGTGCCCGGCCGTCATGGCCCAGCGGATCTACGCCTGACTTGCGCATTACGGCCGCAATCTTGCGCCGGATAATCG
This sequence comes from Devosia sp. 2618, assembly GCF_040546815.1. Lineage (NCBI taxonomy): Bacteria > Pseudomonadati > Pseudomonadota > Alphaproteobacteria > Hyphomicrobiales > Devosiaceae > Devosia > Devosia sp. 2618. The sequence goes on along the minus strand of NZ_JBEPOO010000001.1, from coordinate 2,183,453 downwards.
GCACATCGGTATGGGGCGTCGCCATGGCCTGCGCCGTGAAGAGGCCGACAATGCGCAGTTCGCCCGTGGCCTGACCGTCGCTGCCATAGGTCTTGATGCCCACATAATCCATGTGGGTGCGGCGATGCACACGGCTGCGCACATTGGCCTTGGTCACCAGCAGCGGTTCGTTCGAGGCCATGAAGTCGGCATGCTGTGGCGTCGATTCCACAAAGCTCGGGCCGCTGCGCAGCACCTTGAAATCGGGGTCGCGCATGATGCCGAGCCCGCTCCCATCGACGGGCACCAGACCATCGCCAGCAACGTGGTATTCGCGCAGCCCCAGGAAGGTGAAATTGTGCTCGATCAGCCAGTCGAGAAACTTCAGCGGCTCGTCACGCTGGGCCAGTTCGCTTGATTCGAGCGCCGCCAGCGACCGCCGCAGCCGTTCCAGCATCGGCTGCCAGTCGCGCACCGCCGCCGTCACTTCCGCCATCGTCGCCTTGAGCTCGGTCGCCAGCGCCTCAGTGTCCGCCACAGGATCGCTGTGAATATGCAGGATGCTCAGCGCACGTCCGCTGGTCGGGCTTACAGCACCATTGTCGACCCGCACCACCGGATGGCTGAACAGGCGCACCGAACCGCCCCCCGCGCGCACTGCCGCCAGTGCGCTATCGACGATGAACGGCATGTCCGGCGAGATGATATCGATCACCAGCGGATCGCCTGACTGCGCAGGCTCAATGGTCGTCAGTCTGCTGCTGTCGCCCGAGTAGGCAAGCAGGTGATCGTATGATTGCCGCAGAATCGCTTCGAACGCCGCCGGGTCCTGACGCGCCAGATCCTCGGGATCGGTTGCCATCACCGCAGCCTTCAGGAACCAGCTAAACCCCGCATCGCTCGTCGCGAGTTCGGTAACCCGTCCCAGCAGGGATGGGCGGTTCGATGATGCCTGGTTCATTCAAAGTCTCCTAACGCTTCAGCCAGTCTAGGCAGGCAAATCGCCTGTGTCGTCCCTCAAACAGGGATATCACCCTAAAGCTCTATCTTGGTGACGGCTTTGAGGCATTGTTGACCGGGTAATGATTAGGAATGGATTTGCGTTTGCCGCCGCCCACGACGATGTGAAGCGATCTTTTTGCCCGCCTTGCTCAAATTCAAGCAAACTGTTTTCTCGGCACAGCCTTCGGACGCTAGGCCCAAGCCTTGAGATACACTAGCGTTCTGGTAGTCTTTAATCATTCGATCTCAGCGGGAGACAGAGATGAAGAACGCAACCAAATTCCTGGCCTATACTGCCCTTGCCGCGTCCTTGTCGCTCGGCTTTGCAGTAACCACCCACGCACAGGAGCGTACGCTGATCAATGTCAGCTACGATCCGACACGCGAACTCTACCGTGATTTTGACGCCGCCTTCATCAAGCACTGGCTGGATGCCACAAAAGAAACTGTGGACGTTCAGGTGACCCATGGTGGTTCCGGCGCTCAGGCCCGCACTGTCATCGACGGACTCGAAGCAGACGTCGTGACGCTGGCGCTCGAAAGCGACATCAACGCCATTTCCGATGCGGACAATAAGCTGATCCGTCCCGACTGGCGCGGCACCTTTGCCAACAACAACGCCCCCTATACCTCGACCATCGTTTTCCTGGTCCGCAAGGGCAACCCAAAGGCAATCGCCGATTGGGGTGATCTGGTCCATGACGGCGTCGAAGTGATCACGCCAAATCCAAAGACCTCCGGCGGCGCACGCTGGAACCTTCTGGCAGCCTGGGCCTGGGCAAAGGCACAGCCCGGCGGCTCCGATGAAACAGCGCAGGCTTTCGTCACCGATCTCTACAAGCACGTACCCGTGCTCGATACCGGCGCGCGTGGCTCGACCACAACATTCGTGCAGCGCGGCATTGGCGACGTCCTGCTCGCTTGGGAAAACGAAGCTTACTTGGCCCTTGAAGAACTCGGTCCAGACGCCTTCGATATCGTCACCCCATCGATCTCGATCCTGGCCGAGCCTCCAGTCGCCATCGTCGACGGCAATGTCGACAAGAAGGGCACCCGCGATCTGGCCGAGGCCTATCTTGAATATCTCTATTCCGATGAGGGGCAGGCTATCGCTGCCAAGCACTACTACCGCCCAACCAACCCGGCTGCTGCCAATCCTGAAGACATTGCCCGCTTCGGCAAGGTCAATCTCGTGACCATCGAGGACTTCGGCGGCTGGCGCGAAGCGCAGCCACACTTCTTCGGTGACGGCGGCGTGTTCGACCAGATTTACACCGGCACTCCCGGCTAACAGTTTCGTCCTCCCAGACGATAAAAACGCCGGCCTTCGGGTCGGCGTTTTGCTGTGTTCTCCTGTGACGCCCCATTAGCCCTCATGGCGAGGTGCGAGTTCTTCACGAGCCTCAAACCACGAGGGCGTGCCAGTCGCAGCCTAGTGAACTGTCGTCGGCTCCAGCACTGTTGCCGGACCATCGTCCAGCTTCGGCCCAGCCCAGAACACGAGATAGAGCAGCTCTTCGCCCGCCGCGTCGGTGATTTCAATGGAGCGCGGTACGCGCGTATCGCCGCCCGTATTGGCGGCTTGTTCGACGATGGCCTTCGCGAGCGCAGCGGCATTGTGTTCGGCCGCTTCCAAGTCCGGCAGATCGCTGCCGTTCACGTCCGGAATCAGCTCGTCATCGGTACGATAATGAAAGTAGAACTTGGGCAATCGTGCCTCCCTCAACGGGAAAATGCCGAACCCCGCCCGAGGCTTGCAAGGCAGGGCTAGTCACCTGCGGCAGCTTGGCAGTTTCCCGTCTGTCAGTCGAGCCCGCCGATGCCGTGATATTGATGGCGCTGCCACACCAGTGGGGTGCGGCTTGTCGTTGTTTCCACCTCAATGATAGCCCCGGCAAATAGCACATGCGTGCCCGTTTCGATGGAGCCGATCACGTCGCAATCGAGTGTCGTCACCGCGCCCTGCAGCATCGGATGTCCCGACGGCCATTCGGCCCAACTGCCGGTGTTGAACCGCTCCGGCGCCTCGACGCGGCCGGCAAAAGCATCGGCCACTGGGGACTGGTCGTCAGCCAGCACAGCAAACGAAAATCCACCCGTCTTGGCGATCAGATCGGCCAGCCGGCTCATGATGTCGATCGAAATCAAAATCGTCGGCGGGTTCATCGATAGCGACAGCATCGAGGTGACCGTCCGCCCGATCCGCTCGTCGCCGCGTCTGGCGGTTACAACACTGACAGTCGATGCCATAGCCGACATGGCCGCGCGGAATTCGGCATTGCCTACCAATGGGCGCCGCGCAGGGCGCAATTTCAGGGTGTCAGGCAGTTCAAAGTCGACCATCAGCTTATTCACGATCCTTCTCCGGGCTGTTCTGAAAACAGGTCGCGGAGCTTGTTGGGCACGCCTTCCATAGCCTTTGCATCGGCCGGCGGCGCTCCCTTTTCAACGATATTCGGCCAGCGCCGCGCATATTTGCGGTTCAGCTCAATCCAAGGCTCAATGCCCCGTTCCATATCCGGCTTGATGGCGTCAATCGGACACTCAGGTTCACACACACCACAATCTATGCACTCGTCCGGATTGATGACCAGCATGTTCTCGCCTTCGTAGAAGCAATCCACGGGGCAAACCTCCACGCAATCCATATGCTTGCAGGCAATGCAGTCTTCAGTAACGACATAGGTCATCGAAAAGTCTCTTCTAGAGCTGCCAACCAAGTTGAGCCCGAAAACCACCGCGCCCTGTGGCAGAGCGCGGTGGAGCTATTGCGCTCAGCCCAGATTGGCTTCCGCAAACTCATAGTTCGCAAGCTTGTCGAGGAAGTTGGTCACGTAGTCTGGACGGCGATTGCGGAAGTCGACGTAATAGCTGTGCTCCCACACATCGAGACCCAGCAGCGGCTTGCCTTCGCCGGTCGCCAGTGGGTTCGAGCCATTTGGCGTCTTGGTGACCTTGAGCTTGCCTTCTGTGCCCAGCACCAGCCATGCCCAACCCGAGCCAAACTGCGTCGTCGCTGCAGTCTTGAACTGCTCCTTGAAGGCATCGACGCTGCCCAGGTCGCTGACGATCTTGGCTTCCAGCTTGCCACCCAGCTTGCCGCCGTTCGGCGATAGGGCGTTCCAGAAATGGATGTGGTTCCAGTGCTGACCGGCATTGTTGAACACAGGCGCGAGGTCCGCCTTGCCATTGGCAAATGCGATGATCTCTTCCAGCGACTTGTCAGCAAGATCGACGTTCTTATCAACGAAGCCATTGAGTGCGGTAACATAGGCTTGGTGATGCTTGTCGTGATGCAGTTCCAGGGTTTCCTGGCTCATGCCGCGTTCGGCCAGCGCTGAATGGGCGTAAGGCAGGGCGGGAAGTTCGAATGCCATTTTTGCAGTCTCCTCAGGAGGTTTGTGCGCGGCCCTTGCAATTTTGAGCCGTACAATTTAATTTCCAAGTGATGACTTTGAAAACCTCTGACGAGAATATGTCAAGCCAGAACTTGGAAAATACTGTGCGTACCGACAGCGTCGCCCCAAACGTGGCGTGGTCGCCGCGCAGCCCGGCCGAGCGCGTGCTGATGGCGCTCAAAATGCACGGCGCGCTATCCTCGGCCGTATTGGGCAAGCAGCTTGGCACCACCGGTGAAGCTGCCCGTCAGCAATTGGCGCGACTGGCCGACGAAGGTTTGGTCGTAGCCACCAGCGAAGCCAAGGGGGTAGGGCGCCCGACGCAAAGCTGGAGCCTGACGCCCGCCGCTCAAGCACGCTTTCCCGACACCCACGCGGCGCTCACCGTACAATTGCTGGGTATCGTCAAAGCCTCACTGGGCGACGTAGCCCTCGATACCCTGATTTCTGCCCGCGAAGCCGAAACCCGCGCGGCTTATGAAGCCGTCATCGCCGACCAGATGAGCCTGAATGAAAAGGTCGCCGCACTTGCCGATCTGCGCAGCGCCGAAGGCTACATGGCCGACTGGCGCGAGGAGGCTGACGGCTCGCTGACCCTGATCGAAAATCACTGCCCGATCTGCGCCGCCGCAACCGCTTGCCAAGGCTTTTGTCGTGCCGAGCTCGACGTCTTCCGTGCCGTCCTCGGTCCCGAGGTCAGTGTCGTTCGCGACGAACATATCGTCGCCGGGGGCCGCCGCTGCAGTTACGCCATTCGGGAGATCGACGGATGACCGACGACAATTCGCGTCCACCCGTAGGCACGCGCCATGAGCGTGTCGGCTGGGAAACGCCAGCCGGCCTCGACGAAGCGATGGTCCGCGCTGTGGTCGAACAGTTTTACGCCGATGCGCGCCGCGATCCGGTCATCGGCCCGGTGTTCAATCGCGTCATCGCGCCCGAAGCCTGGCCTCGTCACATAGATACCATCACCGATTTCTGGAGCTCCATGCTGCTCGGCACCGGCCGCTATGCCGGTCGCCCCATGCCCAAGCACATGGCCATCCCCGAACTCTCCGACGCCCACTTCATGCGCTGGCTCGCTCTGTTCCGCCGCACCGCCGAAGTCCTCTGCCCACCTGACATCGCAGTGCTCTTCATCGAACGGTCCGAACGTATCGGCAACAGCTTCCGCATGAACATCGCGATGCGCCGCGGCGAAGACATCAGCCGCATGGGCCCGCTGGACCGAGAGACGCCAGTGTGGGCGCCGCCGAAGGAGTAACGACACAAATTGCTCCTAGGGCCCTAAATCTAAGTGCAATTTCTCGCCGGAATCTCCCACCCTTCGCCCCCGCAGAATATTTTTCCCTCCGGCTTTCTGCAAACGCCACGCGTCACCTTTGATAAATCGGCCCAATCCTCTAGGTTTGCCTCTGCCGAACCGGGTTGAGAGGTCGACATGCACCACGCTGCCAAAACTGCTTATGGGCCTGCCGCTTGAGCGCCGCCATTTCGACTGCGCCGCGCCGCGCCTGGAGTTTTCGCCAGCATAGCGTCATCCCCGGCTTTGGACTGACCCTGGGTTTCACCCTCACGTATTTCTCGCTGATCATCCTGATTCCGCTGGCCGCTCTGGCCGTCCGCGCCGCTGGGCTGGGTCCCGCTGGCTTCTGGGCCGCCGCCACCGACGCCCGCGTACTTGGCTCGCTGCGCGTCAGCTTCGTCACCGCGCTGATCGCCGCTGGCGTCAATGTGGTGTTCGGCACGCTGATCGCCTGGGTCCTGGTCCGCTACCGCTTCCCCGGTCGCCGCATTTTCGATGCCATCATTGATTTGCCTTTCGCGCTGCCAACTGCCGTGGCCGGTATCGCGTTGACGGCGATTTACGCGCCAAACGGCACAGTCGGCTCCATCTTTGCCCCACTCGGCTGGCGCATTGCCTACACCCCAGCCGGCATCGTTATCGCCATGATCTTTATCGGCCTGCCCTTCGTCGTCCGCACCATTCAGCCGATCCTTGAAGAGGTCAGCCACGAGGTTGAAGAAGCCAGTGCCACCCTCGGCGCCAACCGCTTCCAGACCATCTTCCATGTCATCCTGCCCAGCCTGATGCCCGCTATCCTGACAGGCTTCGCGCTGGCTTTCGCCCGTGCGGTGGGTGAATACGGCTCGATCATCTTCATCGCGGGCAATATCCCGTTCGTGTCGGAAATCGCGCCGCTGCTGATCTATATCCGCCTGCAGGAATTCAACTATGGCGGCGCCACGGCCATCGCTATGGTCATGCTGCTGATTTCCTTTGCCATGCTGCTGTTTATCAACCTGATCCAGGCCTGGAGCCGCAAGAGGTATGGCTATGGCAACTAAGCTCCGCGCCCGCACCAAACGCCGCATCTCGCCAACCAGTGAAAGCCGCTTCGTACAGTGGGTGCTGATCGGTATTGCCTTGCTGTTCATGGCCATCGTTCTGGTCCTGCCGCTCTATGCGGTGTTCCACGAAGCCTTCAGCAAAGGCATCGGCGCCTATTTCGCCGCGCTCGTTGAAAAGGACGCGCAGGCCGCCATTCGCTTGACGCTACTGGTGGCCGCCATCGCCGTGCCGCTCAACGTCGTGTTTGGCATCTCCGCCTCATGGGCCATTGCCAAGTTCGAGTTCAAGGGTAAGGCATTTCTTATCACCTTGATCGACCTGCCGTTCTCGGTGTCGCCGGTTATCTCGGGCCTCGTCTACGTGCTGCTGTTCGGGGCAGGGAGCTTTCTCGGCCCCTTCCTCAAGAGCTACGGCATCGAGGTCCTGTTCGCGCTGCCCGGCATCGTGTTGGCGACGATTTTCGTCACCTTCCCCTTCGTCGCCCGCGAGTTGATCCCGCTGATGCAGGATCAGGGCACTGGCGACGAAGAGGCGGCTCTATCACTCGGCGCAAACGGCTGGCAAACCTTCTGGCGCGTCACGTTGCCCAATATCAAATGGGGCCTGCTCTACGGCGTGCTGCTATGCAATGCCCGCGCCATGGGCGAATTTGGTGCTGTCGCCGTGGTCTCGGGCAAGATCCGCGGCCAGACCACCACCATGCCGTTGCAGGTGGAAATGCTCTACAACGAATACAACGCCGCGGCGGCCTTCGCCCTGGCATCGCTGCTGGCCTTGCTCGCTTTGGTCACGCTGATATTGAAGTCTGCACTGGAATGGCGTTTCAACGAAGAAATCGCCGCTAGCGGTCACTGAATAGGGTTTGGGGTTTATGGAAGTTCGCGTTCAAAACGTGCGCAAGGAATTCGACCGGTTCCCGGCGCTGCACGATGTGTCGCTCGATATTCGTTCGGGCGAACTGATTGCGCTGCTGGGGCCGTCCGGCTCGGGCAAGACTACCTTGTTGCGCCTCATCGCTGGCCTCGAAATGCCCACAGCCGGCAAGATTTACTTCGGAGACACCGACGCCTCCGAAAAGTCCGTGCAGGAGCGCAATATCGGCTTCGTGTTCCAGCACTATGCCCTGTTCCGCCACATGACGATCCTCGAAAACATCTCATTTGGCCTAAAGGTCCGTCCGCGCTCCAGCCGCCCACCGGCCGGTGAAATCCGCCGTCGCGCCATGGAGCTGCTTGATCTGGTCCAACTCTCTGGCCTCGAAAAACGCTATCCAAACCAGCTTTCCGGCGGCCAGCGTCAGCGCGTTGCTCTGGCCCGCGCCCTTGCCATCGAACCGGCTGTTCTGCTGCTTGATGAGCCATTCGGCGCGCTCGATGCGCAGGTGCGCCGCGAGCTGCGCAAGTGGCTGCGCGAAATCCATGACCGCACCGGCCACACCACCGTTTTCGTCACCCACGATCAGGAAGAGGCCCTTGAACTCTCCGACCGTCTCTGCGTGATGAGCCAAGGTAAGATCGAACAGGTCGGCACCCCCGATACTGTCTATGACGAACCCACGTCGCCCTTCGTTTTCGGCTTCATCGGTGAGTCGAGCGAACTCCCCGTTACCGTCGAAAACAACGAACTCTGGATCGGTGGTCGAGCCATTGGCGTGCCGGCTGGGGATACGCCGAGTGGTCAGGCGCGCCTGTTCTTCCGCCCGCACGACGTCGAAGTGGTCGAAGGCGATGCCGCGCTGGCCGGCGTTGTCACCGCATCGCGCCGCGTTGGCGGCACTCGCCGAGTCGAGGTCGAAATCGGCGGGGATGGCCACAGGGTCGAAGTCGATCTGCCCTTCGATCACCCGGCTGGCGACAAGACCCGCATTGCGTTTCGTCCTCGCCGCTGGACACTGTTTCCGAGCTGACAGCTAAAAAGCAATCAGCTTGTTAGCAAAATTGTCCTAGGATCGTTCCTTAGGTACTCACCCAAGGTCACGACGGTTCACTGATGGGCGATCTCGACACGACTATTGCAGATCGTTTTTTGCGCGGTACGAGGCTGCTGCGAGCCGGACAGTGCGAAGACGCGCTGCTCGAATTCCGCGCCGTCTATGCTTTGGCTGAAGAGTCTGGCCATCCCGAACTGATGGCGACGTGCCTCTGCGAAATGTCTTGGGCCTGCTTTCGTTTGGGGCGGCCCGAGCAGGGTCTTGAATGCGCCATGGGCGCCAAATGGCTGTGGGAGCGCATTGGCAACCAGGCCGAACTGGCGCGCGGGCTGGCGGTCGAAGCCATCCTGCTGCTCGATTTCGGCTTTAGCGACGAAGCTTTCGAGACCGCGACCCGTGCCTTGACCATCGCCGAGACAGCGGAGGACGCCGCCGTCCTGGCCTTCGCACTCAACATCAAAGGCGTTGTGCTGGTTCTGTGCCGCGAGGAGGTTCTGGGTATCGAACTGATCGAGCGCTCCGTCGCCATGGCCAGCACCAGTGGCAATGTTGCTGCCGAGGCATACTACGTACTCAATCTGGGCTTTGCCTCTGCCAAGCAGGCCGAAGCTGCCGACGCGCTGGGCGAGCGGGACCGCGCGAGTATCGAACGCAACGCCGCCATTGCGTTCAGTGCGCGCGCTGTCGAGAAAGCCGAACTGAGCGGCGATTTCTGGACCATGCGCGTTGCCCTCTGCAACAGCGCCGAGTTTCTGGCCCTTGAGGGGCAGTTCGATGCGGCGTTGGCGTGCCTTGATCGTTGCTTGCTTCTGCCAGGTGATCCCGGCCCAAGCCTCACCATTGTGCGCCAGTATGTGCAGGGTGACGTGCTCATGCGGTTGGGCAGGGCCTCGGAGGCTGAGGACATGGTGCGGCAGGCCCTGACGCTGGCTGACGCCGCCAGCCAGCTCGATCACCAGGTAAATGCCGCCTGCAAGCTTGCCGAAATCCTTGAGGTCAATGGCAAGGTGCATGAGGCGCTGGCAATGCATAAGCGTTTCCACGCGCTCTATGTTCGCCAGACTGGCGAAAACGCTGGTCGTCTCGCGCGCATCGAGGAAATTCGCGTCGAAACCGAGCGTTTGCGCAGCCACGCGGCCTTCCTTGCCGATCAGGCCATGGCCGATCCCTTGACCGGCATCGCCAACCGCCGCAGCTTCGATCAAAACCTTGAGCGTCTCGCTGGTACGCCGTTTTCGGTGGCGATCGTCGATCTCGACCACTTCAAAACCATCAATGACCGCCACTCGCACATTGTGGGCGATGTGGTTCTGCAGCGCGTCGCCCGTTTGATGGCCGACGCGATTGGCGAAAGCGGCCACGTCGCCCGGTTGGGCGGCGAAGAGTTCGCACTGGTGTTGCCGAATGCTTCGGCGGTCGCAGCCTTTGCGGCTTGCGAAGGGCTTCGGACCGCCGTGGCGGCCCGGGACTTCTCCGATCTGGGTGAGAGGCTTGGCGTCACGATCAGTATTGGCTTGTCGGTTGGCACCGGCTATGAGCCCGCGGGCGAATTGATGCAGCTTGCCGATACGCGCCTCTACCAAGCCAAGGCGAATGGCCGCGATTGTGTGGTGGGTGGCGATTTTTCGACGAGGTCTCAGTCCGCTGACTACACTCTCGAAAAGAATCGACTTTCCGCATGACCGCCCACGCCGCTGCCTTCCGCACCTTTGAAGAAAAACTCGCCCGCTTTCGTGACCCCGCCGAAACTGGCGCGGCGTTGCACGAACTGGCCGCGACCATCTTGCCGGCGCACCTCTTCACGTTGACCGCGATCAATATGGCCGCCGGTCACGTGCGCCGAGTTTATTCCAGCCACCCCGATGTTTACCCGCTGCTCGGCACCAAGCTGATCGTCATTGATGACTGGTTCCGCGCCATGCAGACCGAGCGTCGGATCACGGCGATCAACACGGCGGCCGGCATGGAAGGCAATTTCCCCGATCTCGCACTGATCCGCACGCTGGGCTGCAACGCCTCGATCAGCGTGCCGATCATGGCCGGCAATGACCTGCTCGGCACCATCAATATTCTCGATGCAGAAGGCAGCTATCCGGACGCCGCCATCGAGCAGGCCGCGAACCTCATCGTGCCGGCCGTCGCCGTTTTTCTTATCCTGCGCAATCACTTCGAGCTCTAAGCTCAGACGGGCACGTTACCCCCATGTAACGTGCCTGCGCTTGGTGGAAGCACTCGGCCCAAGCTAATCGATACCCACTGGTCCGTCCAGAGGACGGCGCTCGCCGCCTGAGGCGGTGGGCGTTTTCGGGCCGTCTGTGGGGCAAGCGACATTGAAGAACGACTTCCACATTCCAGCAATAGCTGTCTTGAAGTAAAAAATTTTTAGTGCTGGATTAGATTTTATGTTGGACCTCTGCGGCTGCCCATACCCTGCCATTTCCGCCCCGCCCGGGGCGCGATAGCATGCCCATCTATATCCTTCAGCGCCTCGGCATGATGCTGTTGACCCTCTGGGCCATCGTCACGCTGACCTTCTTTCTGATGCATGCGGTCCCCGGCGGCCCCTTCGTGTCCGAGAAAATGTTCGCGCCCGAAATTCAGGCAGCGCTCAATGCCAAATACGGGCTCGATCAGCCAGTGTGGCAGCAATATCTCAGCTATCTCCGTGGGGTCGTGACCTTCGATCTCGGGCCTTCGTTCAAGTATCCGGGCGTTTCGGTGAACACCATGATCGCCGATGGCCTGCCGGTCACCCTGCGCACAGGTCTGCTCGCGGTCATCGCCGTGGTCGCACTCGGCGTGCCCTTGGGCATCATCGCCGCGCTTAATCGCAACAAGTGGCCCGACACCACTGTGATGCTGATCGCTACCATTGGCGTCGCCATCCCCAGCTATGTCATCGCCACTGTCACGCTCTACATTTTCGCGCTGCGCCTGGGTTGGGTGCCCACTTTTGGCCTCAACGACTGGCGCGGCTATATCCTGCCGGTCTTTGCGCTCTCGGGTTTCTGGGTCAGCTTCGTGGCGCGCCTGACGCGCTCATCGCTGCTCGAAACCTTCGAACAGGACTATATGACCACCGCCCGCGCCAAGGGCCTGCGCCCCAGCCAGGTGTTGTTCAAGCATGGCCTGCGCAATTCTCTGGTGCCGGTCGTGACCGTGCTCGGTCCGGTCGTCGCCAATCTCATCACCGGCAGCTTCGTCATCGAGCAGATCTTCGCGCTGCCCGGCATCGGCCGCCAGTTCGTGCTGTCGATTACCAATCGCGACTATACCGCCATCATGGGGATCACCATTTTCTATGCCGCCGCCCTCATGGTGATGATCCTCATCGTCGACCTGCTTTACGCCGTGCTCGATCCCCGCATCAAACTCACGAGCGCAGCAGCATGAGCGTCATCACCCCGGACATGTGGGAAAAGCTGCCGCCCGGCGATGGAGCTGCTGTGGTTTCTGCCCCGAGCCTGACTTATTGGCAGGATGCGCGCCGTCGGCTCTGGGCTAACAAGCCTGCGGTCATTTCGATTGCCTTCATCGTCGCGCTGATCTTTGCCGCCATTTTCGGTCCGCTGTTCAGCCCGTTCAGTTATTTCGAGCAGAACCTTAAACTCGCAAATATCCCTCCGGCCTTCGACACCTATACGGTCACCGACGGGCAGGGCGCCTCAACGCGCTTCTTCCTCAACGCATCCAATTTCAATCTCTATGAGGTTGATGGCGAAGGCCATGTGCTTGGCCTGCTGCGTGGCGAGCGCAAGGACATGATCAAGAAGTCGCAGGACTTTAAGTTCGGCGACGCGACCGTCACGCTGGACTATTCGAGCCTGCCAGCCAAGCTCGTCACCGCCGACGGCACGACGATCAATCCCAATGGCTGGTCATGGAACATGACCTACGTCTTCGGCACGGACCAGCTCGGTCGCGACGTGCTGGTCCGCCAGCTCTATGGCGCCCGCATCTCGCTCACTGTCGCCTTCGTCGCGACGCTGGTGAACTTCTTCATCGGCATCTTCTATGGCGGCATCGCCGGCTATATGGGCGGCAAGACCGATGCCATCATGATGCGCATCGTCGAGATCATCTCCACCATCCCGCTGACCCTCTACGTGGTCCTGCTCATGGTGGTGTTCGACAGCGGGCTTTATTCCATCATCATCGCGATTGGCTCAGTGTTCTGGGTCGACATGGCCCGCATCGTGCGCGGCCAGATCCTGTCGCTCAAACAGCAGGATTACGTCGCCGCCGCCCGCACCATGGGCGCTTCGACACCACGTATCCTGACCAAACACCTGCTGCCCAATTCCATCGGGCCGATCATTGTCACGCTGACCATGCTGATCCCATCGGCCATTTTCATCGAGAGCTTCATGAGCTTCATCGGCCTCGGCGTCACGCCGCCGCTGGCCAGCTGGGGCACGCTAACCTCCGACGCGGTCGAAACGATGCGCGCCTATCCACACCAGCTGTTCTTTCCGGCCGCCGCAATTTCTCTGACGATGTTTGCCTTCAACTTCCTGGGCGATGGCCTGCGCGATGCGCTCGATCCGAGGTTCCGGAAATGACCGCCCCACAAATGTCCGAACCCGTATTGTCCGTCCGGGACCTGACCACGTCTTTCTTCTCACAGCGCGGCGAAGTTCAGGCGGTACGGGGCGTCAGCTTCGACGTCTATCCCGGCGAAATTCTTGGCATTGTCGGGGAATCCGGCTCAGGAAAATCCATCACCTGCATGTCCATTCTGCGCCTTCTCAAGGCGACTGGCCGCGTCAAGTCCGGCTCGGTGAGCTTTGAGGGGCAGGACTTGATGGCGCTCGATCAGGTTGATCTACGCGACATTCGCGGCAACAAGATCGGCATGATTTTTCAGGACCCGATGACCAGCCTCAATCCCACGCTCACCGTGGGCGAGCAGGTCATCGAAACTATCCTGCGCCACCGCAAAGCAACGCGCGCCGAGGCCCGTGCCCGCGCCATTGAACTGTTCGAACTGGTCCGCATCCCATCGGCCGCCGAACGTCTCAAGTCGTACCCCCACGAATTTTCCGGCGGCATGCGCCAGCGCGTCATGATTGCGATAGCCCTGGCCTGCGACCCAAAACTGCTGATTGCAGACGAGCCAACCACTGCACTCGACGTCACCATCCAGCGCCAGATCCTCGGCCTACTCAAGGATTTGCAGACGCGCCTCGGCATGGCTGTCATCCTCATCACCCACGATCTAGGTGTCATCGCTGAAGTCACCGACCGCATTGTGGTGATGTATGGCGGCCTCGTCATGGAGACCGGTCCAGTCCGCGATCTCTTTGCGCGCCCAATGCATCCTTATACCCAGGGACTGCTCGCCTCGGTTCCCGATCTGCGCGACGACACCCACAAACGACTGACGCCCATTCCTGGTTCGCCTCCCGACATGGCTCATCCGCCCACCGGCTGTCCCTTCACGCCGCGTTGTCCGCACGCCATGCGCCAGTGCCAGGCAGCCTTGCCCCCCATCTTCGGTGACGAGCAGGGCGCGCGGTGCTGGCTGCACCACCCCGACGCACCTAAGACCGAGGTGGCAGCATGACCACTGAAGCCAAGCCCCTCGTCTCCATCAGAGACCTGCACAAGCACTTCACTGTCGGTCGTTCCCTATTCGGCCCTAAGCCAACCTTGCGTGCCGTCGATGGCGTCGACCTCGAAATCAAGCGTGGCGAAACTCTTGGCCTTGTCGGGGAGTCGGGTTGCGGCAAGTCAACGCTCGCGCGGACGCTGATCCGCCTCTATCAGCCAACATCTGGCTCCATCGACTTCGATGGCCTCGACGTCGCCAAAGCCAGCGAGCGCAACCTCACCCCATTCCGCCGTCGCGTGCAGATGATCTTCCAAGACCCTTATGCCAGCCTCAATGGCCGCATGACCGTCCATGATCTGATCGCCGAACCGCTCGAAATCGCGCGCATCGGCACGCCTACCTCACGCACGGCAAAGGTGCACGAGCTGCTCGACCGCGTCGGCCTGCACCGAGACCACGCCAACCGCTTTGCCCACGAATTCTCCGGTGGCCAGCGCCAACGCATCGGCATCGCCCGCGCCATCGCGCTGGAGCCCGATCTGGTGATCTGCGACGAGCCCATTTCGGCGCTCGATGTCTCGGTGCAGGCGCAGGTGGTCAACATGCTTGAGGACCTGCAGGATCAACTGGGCCTGACCTATCTCTTCATCACCCATGACCTGTCGATGGTGCGTCATATCTCCGACCGTATCGGCGTCATGTATCTCGGCAAGATCGTCGAGCTGGCCTCCAACACCGATCTCTATCGGCGGCCATCGCACCCCTATACGCAGGCGCTGCTCGCTTCGATTCCGGTGCCCGATCCAACCGCTGTGCGCCCGGACGAACCCATGCGCGGCGAAATCCCGAGCCCGATGCATATTCCCACCGGCTGCCGCTTCCGCACCCGCTGCCCGATGGCGACTGAACTCTGTGCCAATACCGAACCCGAACTCCGCGACATCGGTGGTGGGCACCTTGCTGCCTGCCACTATGCCGGTGACGCGGTGCCGCAACGCGCGGCGTAAGCTGTCTGCAAGAATACCGCCGGCGTCCCAAGGCGCTGGCGGCAAACAGAACGAAAGGCAGGAAGATACCTGCCCGAAAAGGAGAGAAAGCATGAACAAGCATTTTCTGCCGCTGCTCACCGCGGCCTTCCTCGCATCCACAGTCGGGTCCTTCGCCGCGGGCGAACTGACCTATGTGGTCAATAACGAGTCCGCCAAATACGATCCCGGCACCACCGCCGAAACCTTTGCCGCGCCGATCATCGGCAACACCTTCGAAGGCCTCGTGCGCTTCGACGCCAATGGCGAAATCGTGCCTGCGCTGGCTGAGTCCTGGGACGTCTCCGAAGATGGCCTGAACTACACCTTCCACCTGCGCGACGCGAAGTGGTCGGACGGCAAGCCGGTCGTCGCTGGCGATTTCGAATATGCCTGGAAGCGCGTTCTGAACCCGGCAACTGGCGCGATGAACTCGGCGATGCTGTTCTCAATCGTCGGCGCTGAAGAAGCCTTCAATGCTCCGACCGAAGTCGCTGGCATCGCCATCGCCGCTCCAGATGACAAGACGCTGACCTTCACGCTCAAGGCCCGCGTTCCCTACATGCTGCAGTTGCTGACCTACACGACCTTCTTCCCGGTCCGCGAAGACATCGTGACCGCAGACCCAGAAGGCTGGACCCGCAACCCGGCCACCTTCATCGGCACCGGCCCATTCCGCGTCACCCAGTTCAATTCCGGTGAATCGGTCGTCTTCGAGAAGAACCCAGAATATTACGATGCAGACGCTGTCTCGCTCGACAAGCTCACCTTCCGCCTGATCCCCGATCCAGCAACGGCTCTCGCCGCTATGGAAGCCGGTGACGTCGACGGTATCGAGTCCGTCCCTGCGCCAGAAATTCCACGCCTTTCGGTTGAATCCGACGCCTTCATGATCGTGCCAGCTCTCGGCACCACCTATGCGTTCTTCAACCCGCATCAGGCACCGCTCGATAACCTCAAGGTCCGTGAAGCCCTCTCGATGGCAATCGACCGCGAAGAAATCGTCGAGTTCGTGCTGCAGTCCGCCGACATTCCTGCCATGGGCCTCGTGCCTCCCGGCATGATGATCAATGGCGAAGATTTCACTGATGGTCGCGACAGCTTTGGCCTCGCGCCAACTGCTGAAGTGGACGCGGCCAAGGCCGCTTTGGCCGAAGCTGGCTATCCGAATGGCGAAGGCTTCCCGGACACGCTGTTCGTGACCTACTCGTCGCCTCCGATCGAAAAGCTTCTCGAAGCCATCCAGCAGATGTTGAAGCAGAACCTCAATATCGACGTGAAGATCCAAGCGTCCGAGTGGCAGGTGTTCTATCCAGAAGTGCAGAAGGTCGAGTACCAGATCGCGCAGATGGGTTGGGGCGCTGACTATCCGCACCCGATGACTTTCCTCGAAAACTTCGTGACCGGTAGCCCGAACAACCTCGCCAACTGGTCCAACGCCGACTACGACGCAGCTATCGAAGCGTCCAAGTCGACTGGCGACGAGGCAGAGTCCCTGGCAGAAATGCGCAAGGCTGAGGCAATCCTGATGAACGATCACGTCATCCTGCCGCAGTACCACCGCTACAACTACATGATGATGAGCCCCAAGGTGACCGGCTTCTGGCGTTCGACCTTGAACGTGCCCTACTTCCGCGACGCGTCGATCGCTGAGTAATCTGAACTAGCACGAGCTTTAGGCCTCTCCCTTGGTAAGGGAGAGGCCTTTTGCGTTCTGAGGTATCTGAGTACCCGCGCCGGGGCACGGTGGATGGTCGAGTGCTAAGCGAGTTCCTCCCCCTATCAGGGGAAGGCCAGGAAGGGGTATCCCACAGAGGCCCCCTTCGCCGTCTACTCCTCGTCTCCCTTCACCGCCTCCATCGACACATGGGTGCTCGTATGCGCCACATGGGGCAGGGCGCTGATCCGTTCGCCCAGCACTTCCCGATAGTCTGCGATATCCTTGGTCCGCACCTTGAGCAGATAGTCAAAGCTCGATGCGATCATATGCGCCTGCTCCACCTCAGGGATCGCCCGCACAGCCTTGTTGAAAGCCGCAAGCGCCGCCTTACGAGTATCGCTCAGCTTCACCTCGACAAAAGCCACATGCGGCAGCCCCAGGCGCTTGGGATCGATCACCGCGCGATAGCCCAGGATATAGCCAGACTTCTCCAGCCGCGCGATCCGTGCCTGACATGGCGTCTTGGACAGGTTTACCCTTCGGCTAAGCTCGGCCACGCTGATCCGTCCATCCTTGGCCAATTCATCGAGGATATGCCGATCAATCTGGTCTAATGTCTCGTAGGTGACGGTTTTCATGGTGGTTTGTCTCGGTCTGGACGCTCAACATACCGCTGAACGCGCGTAGGTGCCACAAAATCAGGCGAAACGCCTGTCAAACATCTGGCAATGTGCTGCGCAATCAGCAGCCCTCCTGCACAGGATGAGGGTTCACAAAGCTCAGAGCGCCATGACCGACATCACCGCCGCCCGCCAGTCTCTCCGCGACCACAACCTCGCCGACGAAACCAAGCTCGTCCGCCAGCTCATCGCCGATACTGGCCTCACCGAGGCCGACCGCAAGGCCATATCCACCCACGCCGAAAACCTCGTCGCCACGGTGCGAAAGGGCAACCGGCTTGGCCTGATGGAGTCGTTCCTCGCCGAGTATGGTCTGGCGACCGACGAAGGCGTGGCGCTGATGTCGCTGGCCGAAGCACTGCTGCGCGTGCCTGACGCCGAAACTGTCGATGCGCTGATCCACGACAAGGTGGGCGGCTCCAACTGGGCCAGCCATTTCGGCGGTTCCTCCAACCAGCTCGTCAATTTTTCCAGCTGGGCCCTGAGCCTCACTGCTGACGTTCTCGGCGATCCAGAAGTTGGCCCCAAGAACGCACTGCATCGTGCTATCGCCCGTCTGGGCGAACCCGTGATCCGCACCGCCGTCGGTCAGGCCATGCGCCTGCTGGGCAGCCAGTTCGTATTCGGCCGCACAATCGATGAAGCCATCGCCAATGCGAAAAAGCCCGAAGCGCTCGGCTATCGCTATTCTTATGACATGCTGGGCGAGGCCGCCCGTACCAGCACCGACGCCGTGCGCTATTTCGACGCATACAGCCGCGCCATTGCCAGCCTGGCACCTCATTGCGCCGCGCCATCGGTGCGCGATAATCCCGGCATTTCAGTTAAGCTCTCGGCGCTGCACCCGCGCTACGAGTTCGCGCAGCGCGAACGCGTCATGGTCGAACTCGTTGATGCGACTCGCAAACTCGCCATCGCCGCCAAAAATGCGAACATGGGCTTCAACATCGACGCCGAAGAAGCCGACCGGCTCGACCTGTCGCTCGATATCATCCATGACGTTCTCGCCACGCCAGAACTGGCGGGCTGGGATGGCTTCGGCGTGGTGGTGCAGGCCTATGGCAAGCGCGTGCTGCCGCTGATCGATTGGCTCGACGCGACCGCCAAGTCGCTTGATCGCCGCATCATGGTTCGCCTCGTCAAGGGCGCCTATTGGGACGCCGAGGTGAAGCGCGCTCAGGTCATGGGGTTGGACGGCTATCCGGTCTTCACCCGCAAGTCGTCGACCGACATCAGCTATATCGCTGCGGCGCGCAAGCTGTTCGCCTCGTCCAACATCTACCCGCAATTTGCCAGCCACAATGCTCACACGGCAAGCGCCGTGCTGCATCTGGCGGCCGAGGCTGGACGTTACAACGACACCTACGAGTTCCAGCGCCTGCACGGCATGGGCGAACGCCTGCACGAAGTACTGCGAACCAATCACGGCACCCGCACCCGCATCTACGCCCCCGTCGGCGCGCACAAGGACCTGCTGGCCTATTTGGTCCGCCGCCTGCTCGAAAATGGCGCCAACGGCTCTTTCGTCTACCAGATCGCCGACGAGGACATCCCGGCCTCGGTCGTGGCCGAAGACCCCATCACCAAGGTGCTGGCTTTGGGTGACGCGATCCCCAACACGGCAATTCCCGCACCAGTCGCCATTTTCGGTGATCGTCGGAATTCGGCTGGTCTCGACCTTACCGACCCCGTGGTTTTCCCCGAAATGGAGACAGCTCGTTCGGTTTTCCAGACGACGCAATGGCACGCGACGCCAATGCTGGCCGAAGAAAATGCGGCGACGGGCTCTGCTGTCGAACTGAGGAACCCGGCGGATCATTCCGATGTGATAGGCACCGTAACCGATGCCACACTGGCTGAGGTCGCAACCGCCATCACTGCAGCCAATGCCGCCACATGGGCTCAGACCCCAGTGCAAACGCGGGCCAACCTGCTCCGTGTCACGGCTGACCTCTACGAGGACAACCGTCCCGAACTCTTTGCCCTTCTCACCCGCGAGGCTGGAAAGTCATGGGCCGATGCGGTCGCCGAAGTTCGCGAAGCCGTAGACTTCCTCCGCTACTACGCCGAACAGGCCGAAGCGCAGCCCCTCGCGGCACCGCTTGGCCCAATCGCCGCCATCTCGCCGTGGAACTTCCCGCTGGCCATCTTCACTGGCCAGATTGCGGCAGCCCTCGTCGCTGGCAATCCGGTGCTTGCCAAGCCCGCGCCACAGACGCCGCTGATCGCCTTCCGGGCGGTGCAGATGATGCATCAGGCCGGGATCCCTGCTGACGCCGTCCAGCTACTCCCCGGCGCTGGCGAAGTGGGCACCGCGCTCACCTCCAACCCAGCCATTGCCGGTGTCGTCTTCACCGGCTCGTTGCCCACAGCTCGACGCATCGACCGCGCCATGGCCGCCAATCTCGCCGCAACCGCGCCGCTGATCGCCGAAACCGGTGGTCTCAACGCCATGATTGTGGATTCCACAGCGCTGCCCGAACAGGCCGTGCGCGATATCCTCGCATCGTCGTTCCAGTCGGCCGGTCAGCGCTGCTCGGCATTGCGCGTACTCTACCTCCAGGAAGATGCTGCCGAGCGGACCATCGAGATGCTCAAGGGCGCCATGGACGAGCTGACGCTCGGCAATACCTGGGACCTGGCCACCGACATTGGCCCCGTCATCGACGAGGCGGCGCGATCAAAAATCCAAGCCCATATCGATAGTTACGAGCGTTCGGGGAATCTGATTCATCGCTTGAAGACGCCAGAACACGGCACCTTCATTGCCCCGACGGTTCTCCGCGTCAAAGGCATCGGCGATATCCCTGAAGAAATCTTCGGCCCGGTCCTGCATGTCGCGACCTTCAAGGCCGATGAACTTGACGCCGTCATCGCTGCCATCAATGCATCCGGCTACGGACTGACCTTCGGCCTCCACACCCGCATCTCGTCTCGCGTCCGTCAGGTGTCGAACACCGTTCGCGCTGGCAATATCTATATCAACCGCAACCAGATCGGCGCGGTGGTGGGCTCACAGCCCTTCGGCGGCGAAGGCCTGTCCGGTACGGGCCCCAAGGCCGGTGGTCCACACTATCTGCCGCGCTTCACCAAGGGTCACGGCGCAGTCGATACCAAGCCGTTGTCGCTGCCCGGCCCAACCGGCGAAAGCAATGTCATGCATGTCGGCCCGCGCGGCGCGGTACTGTGCCTCGGCCCGACGGCTGCCGATCAGCAGGCGCAAGCGGCAATGGTCGCCACGCTTGGCAACACGGCCATGCTGGCTGAGCTCGATCTCGATGCCCTGTCACATGCCAAGACCTTCGACGCGGTGGCATACTTTGCCGATGACGCCAATCTCCGTGCCATCCGCATTGCGCTCAGCGCCCGCGATGGCGCCATCCTGCCGCTGCTGACCTCGGCGGAGGAGGGCGGTCGCCTGCTGTTGGAGCGGCATGTGTGCATCGACACGACGGCGGCCGGTGGCAATGCTAGCTTGATGGCGCAGGCGGGGTAGGGAGAGACGAGTACCCCCACCTAACCTCCCCCTGAAAAGGGGGAGGAACTCGTCCGGTGGATTTGACGAGAGGTTGCCAAGCGCTAGATCTGTTCCTCCTCCTATCAGGGGGGAGGCTAGGAGGGGGTATCCCAACAGAAAAACACCCTCGAGCATCGCCCGAGGGTGTTTCCATTTGAGCGATACGCCAGCACTCAGCCGCGCTGCGCAGCCAACATCGCAAGCTTGGCCGGTACCGAGATCACATCGCGGATCATCTGCACTCGCTCCGGCGTGAAGTGCCCTTCGACATCAAGCATGTTCACCGTGCCGATAAACTGGTCGCCGATGATCACCGGCATGTTGACGATCGACTGGCAACCCAGTGCATTGATCAGCTCGTGATCGAACAGCACCTTGGCGATGTCCTCTATCGTATTGGCGACGAAATAGGCGCGCTGCTTGTGCACGATATCGAACCAGGGGCCGTAGTTGAGCGGCTTGGTGCCTGAGGTCGGATAGTCCACCGGGTGGCTCGTATAGGCCCGGCTCGACAGTTCCTTGTCCATGTCCACGATCATTACGGTGAACAGCTTTGCGCCCACCGTCGCCTGTACCAGCGCCTGCAGCGCTGCATAGGCCTCGTCGCCCTTTGCCACCGCGATTGCCGCGTCGAACTGAGCAATCGCGTCAGAATATTCAGTCATAGTTCCGTCCTTAGGCCGTCACGCCGGCATGGCCTTCCGTGGCCGCCAGCAATTCTTGTGAGTAGGGCTGAGTCAGCCGTCCCTGCTTTAGCTGGTCTACATCGGCGACCTCGACAATCTGCCCGTGCCGCATCACGGCCAGCCGGTCGCAGAGGAAGCTCACCACTGGCAGGTTGTGCGTTACGACCAGATAGGTCAGGCCCTGTTCCCGGCGCAGGCGCTTGAGCAGGTTGAGAATTTCCGCCTGAACCGACACGTCCAGCGCCGAGGTAGGCTCGTCCAGCAACAGCACTTTTGGCTCCAGCATCAGCGCCCGTGCAATCGCCACGCGCTGGCGCTGCCCGCCCGACAACTGGTGTGGAAACCGGAAGCGGAACCGTTGGTCGAGCCCAACGGCCTTGAGCATGGCTTCGACCCGTTCGCCGCGATTGCCAAGACCATGGATGATCAGAGGTTCGCTCAGCACCGCATCGATGGTCTTGCGCGGATGCAGCGAGCCATAGGGGTCCTGAAACACCATCTGGCATTGGGTGACGAACTTGCGGTCCACGCCATGGCTGCGTGGCTTTCCAAGGACGGAGATTGCACCCGTCCAGTCCGGCGCCAGCCCCGCGATCGCCCGCAGGATCGTCGACTTACCCGAGCCACTTTCGCCGACCAGCGCAAAGCTCTCGCCCTCGGCGATCTCAAGGTTCACCCCATGCACGACCTTGGTGTCGCCATAGGAAATATCGAGGTTGGAAAGGCTGATCGCGTTCATGTGCCCGCCCATTGTGTTCGGTCCAGCACTGGCAATTCGTCCCGGCTTTCATTGATCGTCGGCATCGCGGCCAGCAGCCCGCGGGTGTAAGGATGTTTCGCCAGCTCAAGCTGGCCGGAGGCGCATTCCTCGACCACGGTCCCCGAGTTCATCACCAGAATGCGGTCGCAATAGCGGCTGACGAGGTTGAGGTCGTGGCTGATCAGGATCAGCCCCATGCCCTTGCGGGTGACCAGATCGTCGATGATGTCGAGAACCTGCGCCTGAACGCTAACGTCGAGCGCCGAGGTGGGCTCGTCGGCTATCAGCAGTTCCGGCTCGGGGATCAGCATCATGGCGATCATGACGCGCTGTCCCATGCCGCCCGAAACCTCGTGCGGATAAAGCCCGGCCACGCGCTTTGGATCATTGATCCGCACCGCATCCAGCATTGCCAAAATCCGCTCATTCACTTCGCGGCGCGGCAGCTTTTCGTGCGTTACCAGAGCTTCAGCAATTTGCTGCCCCACGGTCATCACCGGGTTGAGCGAGAACTTTGGGTCCTGCATCACCATCGAAATGCGCGCGCCCCGAATGGAGCGCATCTGCTTTTCGCTCTGGCTGAGGAGATCGACTCCCTCGAATGCCAGCTTGTCGGCTGTCACCAGACCCGGCTTGCGGATCAGCTTGAGGATGGCCCGGCCCGTCATCGACTTGCCCGACCCGCTTTCACCCACAATGCCCAGCCGCTCGCGGCCAAGATCGAATGAAATGCCTTTGACGACCTCGACACGACCGCGATTAGTCGGGAAGCTGACGCGCAGGTTTTTGACTTCCAGCAGTGGCGCCATCACTTGCCCTCGTTCTTGGGATCGAGCACGTCGCGCAGACCATCGCCGAGGAAGCAGAAGCCGAGGCTGACGATAATGATGGCAAAGCCCGGCATGGTCGCCACCCACCACTGGTCGAGAATGAACGTGCGGCCACGCGAAATCATCGCGCCCCATTCCGGCAGCGGCGGCTGTGCGCCAAGGCCGATAAAGCCCAGGCCCGCAGCGGTCAGGATCACACCAGCCATATCGAGCGTCACGCGAATGATCATCGAGGATGTGCAGAGCGGCAGGATGTGCTGGACGATGATGCGGATCGGCCCTGCGCCCTGCAACTGCACAGCCGCGATGAACTCCGAACGCCGGATGGTCATCGTCTCGGCGCGCGCGATACGTGCATAGGCAGGCCACGAGGTAATCGCGATGGCGATAATGGCGTTGTTGATTCCCGGTCCGAGCGCCGCCACGAAGGCCAGCGCCAGGATCAGTTTGGGCATGGACAGGAAAATGTCGGTAAAGCCCATCAGGATGCGGTCGACCCAGCCGCCGAAATAGCCTGCGATGGCGCCGATCAACAGGCCCACCGGCGCCGAGATCAGGGCCACCAAGCCGACGATGGTGAGCGTGATCTGGCTGCCCCAGATGACGCGCGAAAAGATATCGCGGCCGAGCTCGTCGGTGCCCATCCAATGCGTGCCTGATGGGGGGGCGAGACGATTGGCCAAATCCTGTCCGGTGGCGGAGTAGGGGGCCAGCCACGGCGCAAAGATCGCCGTAAAGATCAGCAGTAGAATGATGAGCCCGCCCACCACCGATAGCGGATTGCGCAGCAGGGCGGTGAATACTCGATAGGCCCGGCCCGCATTGGCCTGCCAGCGGGATGTGGGGGAGTCTTCGAGCAGCCAGTCGCGTGTGGTCATCACCGTGCCCTCGGGTCCAGAACGCGATACAGCACGTCTGAAATCTTGTTTATGAAAATGAAGACGGCGCCGATGACCAGCGTCGAACCGAGCACGGCATTCATGTCGGCGTTGAGCAGCGCGGTGGTCAGGTAATTGCCGATGCCGGGCCAAGAGAAAACAGTCTCGATCATCACCGACCCTTCAAGCAGGCCTGCATAGCTCAGCCCGATGACCGTGATGAGCGGCACCCGGATCGGATTGAAGGCATGGCGCCAGATGACGATCCGCTCCGGCACGCCCTTGACGCGTGCCGTTGTCACAAACTCCTGGCTCAACTGATCGAGCATGAAGCTGCGTGTCATGCGAGCGATATAGGCAAGGCTGAAAAAGCCGAGCACCGATGCCGGCAGGATCAGATGCGTCACCGCATTCCAGAAGATCGTAAAGTCGCCAGCGATCAGGGTATCGATCAGCAACAGACCCGTTACCGGCGGCACCAGCCCGTCGTAGAAAATGTCGAGCCGTCCCGGACCACCAACCAGCCGCCACCGCGCGTAGAATAGCGCCAACCCGACGAGACCCAGCCAGAACGCAGGCATTGAGTAGCCGAGCAGCCCCACCACACGGATGATCTGGTCGACGATCGAACCCTGCCGGCTGGCGGCGATCACGCCCAGCGGAACGCCGATGACCACCCCGATAATGATGCCGAGCGTCGCCATTTCGAGCGTTGCCGGGAAGAACCGGCCGATATCTGTCAGTACTGGCCGCCCGGTCGACACCGACATGCCAAAGTCGCCGGTCAGAACCTTGCCGACATATTGGATGAACTGGATCGGCAGCGGCTGGTCCAGCCCCATCTGTATGCGGGTCGCTTCATAGATCGCATTGCTGGCCCGATCGCCGACCACAGCCAGCACCGGATCGATCGGGATCACCCGTCCGATAAAGAACGTGATCGCCAGCAGCCCAAGAAAAGTGAGGAAAACTGTGGCCGCGAACCCCAGTACGGCCGATACACCGCGTCCCCACTTACGCCTTTGTGACGAAATGGGGGCAGGTGACAGGGCTAATTGCGGGTCCAGACTCAACGGCAAATCCTTTAGTGAAAACAGGGCTTTGCGACCGCGAAATGACTCTCTCGCAGACTGTGAAGGGCTTCATATTTCGCTTTCACCATACAGAAAACTTTGCTTATATCAAAAAAATTTTGGTGGAGCGCATGGCGGAAACAGCACTGGCACAGACGGAAGCGGATGGTCATCCCAAGGTGGGTGCCCTCATTCGCGCCCGCCGTCGTCAGCAGCATATGACGCTCGAAGCACTCGGGAAATCGGCCGATGTTTCGGTCGGCTATCTCAGTCAGGTCGAACGCGATCACGCCACGCCATCGCTTGGCACTCTGGCCCAAATCGCTCGGGCGCTCGGCGTCGGCATCGACTATTTCGTATCGGCCCCTACTGCACAGTCAGCCCTGACCCGCGCCGGTCAGCGCAACCGTTTTTCGGTCGATGGTTCGTCCATCATCTATGAGCGACTGGGCACCGACTTCCCCGGCAACATGCTGTCGAGCTTCGTCATGACGGTGCCACCGGGATATCGGTCGGAAACTGTGGCGCACGAAGGCGAGGAGATCCTCTTTGTGCTCGAAGGGTCGATCACCCAGCGTCTCGACAGCGAGGAAATGATCATGAGTGCGGGTGATAGCCTGCATTTTCGCGGCAACCGCCCCCATTCCTGGTCCAATCACACCGACCAGCCTGCGCGCCTGCTCTGGACGGGCACGCTCACCCTCTTCCGCTCATCGGCCAAGCCCTCGCGGCAGCTGTTGGCGGTGGCGAAACCCGGCCTCAAGCCGGTGAAAAACAAGAAAATAGTCAAACCTACGGAGAAACGTTCATGAAGATGCTTCGCGCCGCCTTGTTGGCGACAGCGCTGACTCTGCCGCTTGCGGCAGGCGCTGTATACGCCGCCACCCCAGCAGATGCCCTGGTCATCGCGCAGAATATCGACGATATCGTCGCGCTCGATCCAGCGCAGGCCTATGAATTCAGCGCTGGCGAGATCAACGCCAACCTCTACGACAAGCTCGTCCAGTATGACGCGGCCGACACCACCGTTCTGGCACCCGGCCTTGCAGCATCGTGGACTGCTGATGAAGCCGCCAAGACGCTGACCTTCACCCTGCGTGATGGCGCGGCCTTCGCATCGGGCAACCCGGTGCGCGGCGAAGACGTGGTGTTCTCGTTCAAGCGCGTTGTCGTGCTGAACAAGACTCCAGCCTTCATCCTGACCCAGCTCGGCTGGACCCCGGAAAACATCGACCAGATGGTCACCGCTGACGGCAACACCGTTACGCTGAAGTGGGAAGGCAACTTCGCATCGGCTTTCGTGCTGAACGTGCTGGCCGCTCGTCCGGGCGCCATCGTTGACGAAGTTCTGGTCAAGGCCAATGAAGTCGACGGCGACTTCGGCAATGCCTGGCTGAACACCCATTCGGCTGGTTCGGGCCCATATGTGCTGTCCGATTACCGTCCGGCTGAAATCGTTCGCCTCACCGCCAACGAAACCTATTTCGGTGGCGCACCGGCGATGAAAACCATCATCATCCGCCATGTTGCCGAAGCCGCGACCCAGCAGCTGCTGCTGACCTCGGGTGACGTCGATATCGCCAAGAACCTCACCCCTGACCAGATTTCGGGTCTGTCAGCCGATGCGGTCAAGGTCGAGACCTATCCGCAGGCCGCCGTCCATTTCCTGTCGTTCAACCAGAAGACGGAATCGCTGACGCCACCAGCCGTTTGGGAAGCTGCCCGTTACCTCGTCGACTATGACGGGATGACCCAGTCCTTCCTCAAGGGTCAGATGGAAAAGCACCAGGCCTTCTGGCCAAAGGGCTTCCCCGGCTCCTACGACGAAACGCCGTATACCTACGACGTTGAGAAGGCCAAGCAGATCCTGGCTGACGCCGGCGTCAAGACACCAATCAATGTGACGCTGGACGTAATCAACTCGACCCCGTTCACCGACATCGCTCAGTCGCTGCAGGCCGGTTTCTCGGAAGCTGGCATCAACTTCGAAATCCTGCCCGGCACCGGCGCTCAGGTCATCACCAAGTACCGTGAGCGTACCCACCAGGCGATGCTGCTGTATTGGGGCCCAGACTTCATGGACCCACATTCCAACGCCAAGGCTTTCGCCTACAACTCCAACAACGCCGACGACAACTACACGGCCACCACCACATGGCGGAACGCCTGGGCTGTCCCGGCCGAGCTGAACGACGAAGTCAACGCCGCGCTTGCCGAACCAGATCAGGCAAAGCGCAATGCCGACTATATCGAGCTGCAGAAGCAAGTTCAGGAAAACTCGCCGATCGTCATCATGTTCCAGGCCGCGCTGACCATCGCGATGGCTTCCAATGTCGATGGCTACGTCAACGGTGCAACCTCCGACTTCGTCTACTACCGCCTGGTCACCAAGCAGTAGTTAGCCGACACCCGTCGCGGCGCTGAGCCCCAAGTCAGCGCCGCACGAGGAGCCGGGCCATCTCCTCCGGCCTGGCTCCTCATTTTTTCATACCCCCACGCAGCTTCCTCAAATAAGGGGAGGCTGGGTGGGGGTATCCCCACATCAACCCAAGAGCTCTCGATGAACGCCACACTGACCAATCGCATGTCCGCCCTTCGCGCTCGCATGGCAGCGACAAATACCGACCTTGTCGTCATCGGTCCGTCCAGTCACATGCTGTATCTCGCCGACCTCGCCCCACACGGCGACGAGCGCCCGGTGCTTCTGATGGTCAGCCAGTCCTTTGCTGGCGTACTGATGCCCGCGCTTAACGTCGATAGCGCCCGCCAGCATACCGACCTGCCATTCTTCCCCTGGACCGACGCCGAGGGCCCGGCAGCTGCGCTAGAACAGCTGCTCGTCGCGACCGGTATCGACCGCACCGCGCCATCCGTGGTTCTGGACGAAACCATGCGCGCCGACTTCGCGCTGCTGGTAATCGACGCGCTGCCCGGCGCAACCCGCCGCTTCACCAATGATACGGTCGGCTACCTGCGCTCGCGCAAAGATGCCGCCGAGTATGACGCGCTCAAGAAAAGCGCGGTGCTCAACGATGCCGCCATGGCCGCCGGCTTTGCTGCCCTGCGCCCCGGCATCACCGAGCGCGAAGTGGCCACCGTCATCCGCGACTTCTACAAGGCCAATGGCGCCACCACTGAATTCTGCAGCGTGTGCTTTGGCCCCAACGGCGCCTTTCCGCACCACCACACCGGCGATACGCAGCTCAAGAGCGGCGATGCCGTGCTGATCGATACCGGCGCGCGCATCTATGGCTATCCATCCGACATGACCCGCGTCGGCTTCCTCGATACGGCGCCAGGTGGGTTTGGCCAGGTCCACTCCATCCTTGATCGCGCCGTGGACGCCGCCATCGCCGCTGCCAAGCCGGGCGTACCTGCCAGCGCCGTCGACAAGGCCGCCCGCGATGTGATCACCGCCGCCGGTTACGGCCCCAACTTCCTGCACCGCACCGGCCACGGCCTGGGTATCGACATTCACGAAACGCCATATATTACAGCGACTTCCGAAACGATCCTCGAAGAGGGCATGGTGTTCTCGATCGAGCCTGGCATCTATCTGCAGGGCCAGTTCGGCCTGCGCCTCGAAGAGATCGTCATCATCCGCAATGGTGTCGCCGAAATCCTCTCGGACATGCCGCGCACTGCCGTCGTCGGGGGCTAAAGAATACCCCCACCCAACCTCCCCCTGAAAAGGGGGAGGAGTTGTATCGTGCCGCAAACTGGATCTGTTCCTCCCCTATCAGGGGAGCGAGGTGGGGGTACTCCGATGTCTCAGCCTGCCGCGCCAATCCTCACCACACCCCGCCTCATCCTGCGCGCCCACACGCCGGATGATTTCGCCGCCTGCTGCACTCTCTGGTCCGACCCGGAAGTGACGCGGTTCATCGGCGGACGGCCCAATACGCCAGAAGAAGTCTGGCGCCGTATCCTCGCCTATGCCGGGCACTGGCAGCTTATGGGGTACGGATATTTCCTAGCCATCGACCGGCAGACCGGGGCTCTTGTCGGCGAATTCGGCCTTGCTGACTTTCATCGCGATATGACGCCATCGCTGGGCGATACGCCGGAAGCGGGCTGGGCGATGCTGCCACAATTTCAGGGTCTCGGACTTGCCCATGAAGCGCTTGCGGCAATCCTCGCTTGGGCCGACAGAGCCATGCCGCGCACGGTCTGCCTGATCGATCCGGCCAATCTGGCGTCACTCAGCCTCGCCGCCAAGCTGGGCTATCGCGAGTTTGCTCAGACCACGTACAAGGATCACGCCTCGATCCTGTTGGAGCGCTTCGCCAGCTAGTCGAGCAGCTCTGCGAGCCGGTGAATGATCCGGTCCGGCTTTACCGCCACATTGGGCTGCAAGCCGATCTCGAAGCGGTCGTACCAGATGCCCATTATGCCCAGGCGCTGCGGCGCCAGCACGTCCCACACCATGTCGTCGCCGATCATGATGGTGTCCTCGGGGGCAACGTCGAGCGCGGCCAGCGTATGCACATAGGCGCGACCGTCAGGCTTGCCGAACCCGGCTTCTTCTTCAACCTGGATATGATCGAAGCGTTCGCGCAGGCCGAAGCGGTCGACCTTGGCGTGCTGCACTTCGGTCGCACCATTGGTCACAAGGCCCAGCTTCATGCCCTGCGCCCGGTAAGCGTCGACGACCTGAAGGGCGTCTGGGTAGAGATACATATTCTCTTCCCGATAGTCGGCATAGCGGTCGGCGATCTCGCCTGCAACGTCATCCAACCCCGCAAAACCTGAGGATTTCAGGGCATCTTGGACGACGGCGCGCCGCGTCGCAACGGCCTGCAACCGCCATAGGCGGCGGTTGTCGTCGTCGCTGAGGAAGGTCGCCGTGCTGTCGGCAACCGCCTTTGCGACGGAGTCCATGGGTGCGTTGCCCAGCCGATCAGCGAACTCCGACACGACAGCGTGCCAGGCGGGGGCCGGGTTGGCGTAGGCGAAGATCAGCGTGTCATCGAGGTCGAATAGGACGGCTCTGGTCATGCAGGGCGACCGTAATGGCGCAGTACGGCAGCGCTTGCCGCGCCGAGATCGGTCGGATGACCGAGTTGCTGCAAGGCTTGTCCCAGCGCCAGAACATTGGCGAGAACGGCGTCCAGGCGGGCGCGGTTGCCGGTATGGTTGAGCCGCACCAAGCGGTCGGCGATCAGCCCGACGCCGGGGCCAATGCAGGTATCGAATGGTGCCAATTCTCGTAAAAGGCTATTGATTTCAATGGACTGGGGAATTTGTACCCCAGTCATCAGATTGGACGCGCCGGACGCCTCGACCCAAAGCGGTAGGCCCAGAGCTTCCACGCCGTCGCGGGTCGCGGCTGCTGCGCGCGCGTGGCGGGCAATGGCGTTGTCCAAACCCTCTGCCTCGAACCGATCCAGCGCCCCCGCGAGCGCATGAAATTCCAGCGCCGACGGCATGCCGGGCAAGGCGAGACGCCCCCGATCAAGCCAGTTATGCTTGAGATCGAGCAAAGACAGCGTCGATTGTTCGACACCGCCGGGTTGGGCAATCAGTCCCCAGGCTGTTGGGCTGACCGACAAGGCCGATAGTCCTGCCGATCCGCCCAGAGATTTTTGCGCGCCAATGACCACTATATCGAGGCCTAGCGCGTCGGTATTTAACTCATGGCCGCCGACCGAGGCGACGGCATCGACGACGACCACCGCACCGCGCGCTTTGGCGAGGGTGGCAATGTCTTCAAGCGGGTTGAGAATACCAGACGCTGACTCGGCGTGGACAAGTGCCACGACGCCGACGCCCGGCATGGCGTCCAGAGCGGCTGTGAAGGTCGCGATGGTGATGGGCAGGCCGGGCGCGGCAATAACGTTGGAAACCGCTGCGCCGCCTCGGGAAAGCCAGTCGCCAAACAGCCCGCCATAGGGGCTGGTGACGACGTTGAGAGCCTGAAGACCGGGCCGCGCGAGGCTGGTCGCCACGGCTTCAAGCGCGATGATAGCTTCGCCCTGTACCAGCAAGACATCATGCCGCGTGCCGAGCAGCGCGCCGATGCGGTCAGCGAGCTTGGCATAGCCGTAGACGGGGAATGGCGGGATGTCGAGCAGCGGGTTCCAGGTAAGCGAAGTCATTGCTTTTCCTTAGCGATTAACGATCAGGTGCGGCACGGCGTCGACCAGTGCGCGTCCTGTCGCGGATTGTGGGGCCGCAACAATGGCTTGTGTGGGGCCGGTTTCAACGATCCGGCCGGCATCCATGATGGCGATGCGGTGGGAAATCGCGCGGACCACAGCAATATCGTGCGACACGAAAATGTAGGCGAGGCCATCCTCGCGCTGCAAAGATACCAGCAATTCCAATATCTTGCCGCGAACCGATACATCGAGCGCCGAGACGGCTTCGTCGAGAACGACGAGGTCTGGCTTGGTGGAGATGGCGCGGGCGATGGCGACGCGCTGGCGCTGACCGCCCGAGATTTCGTGGATGGCGCGCTGGGCGAGGGTTGACGGCAGACCGACGCGATCCAGCAGATTGGCGATGGCGGCAGGACGCTCGCGGCGATTGGCTATGGCGTGAATTCTGAGAGGATCATCAAGGGCTTGGGAGACTGTGGCGCGCGGATTGAACGCCGCCAACGGGTCCTGAAATACCATCTGGATGCGCTTGCGTTGGGCTCGCAGAGCGGCGCCTTGCAGGGCCAGAAAGTCCTGCCCATCGAAGGTGACACGGCCCGAATCCGCGTTAACGAGTCGTAGCAGAACCCTCGAAAGTGTTGACTTCCCGCTACCCGATGGACCCACCAATCCCAGTGTTTCGCTACGATTGAGGGTCAGCGAAACGTCGTCCAGCGCGACAACACGTCGTCCGCCGCTGGAGAAGGTTTTGGAGAGGCCAGATGTCGACAACAATTTGGTCATGACGCCACCCCGATCAGCGGCGGACTGGTGAGGTCGATATGGCTGGCGATGAGTGTCGCGGTGTAGTCAGTCTGCGGATTGCCGAGCACGCTTTGGGCGGGGCCGGTTTCAACCAGAGCGCCATTGCGAAACACGGCGATGCGGTCGGCAAAGCCGGAGGCCAGTGCCATGTCGTGGGTGATGAACAGCAGCGTCATGCCGTCGGCGCGGACGAGTTCATCCAGCAGGGCCACGATCTCGGACTGCACCACCATGTCGAGCGCGCTGGTCGGTTCGTCGGCGATCAGCAGCTTTGGTTTGGCCGCGATGGCCGAGGCGATGGCGACGCGCTGGCGCTGCCCGCCGGACAGTTGATGCGGATAGGCGTCGATGGCGCGTTCGGGCTGCGGGATGCGGACACGGCCCAGCAGTTCCAGCGCCCGTTCGCGGGCCTGCCGCCAGTTCATCCCGAGGTGACGCTGGGCGACTTCGGCGATCTGCTCGCCAATGCGCAGCACCGGGTTAAGGCTGTTGCCAGGATCCTGAAACACCATGCCGATATCGCGGCCCGGCTGGGGTTGCGCGAGGTCGGGCCAGACCAGACTGCCTGAGATGCGGGCGTCGGTGGGGAGGAGGCCGGCCAAAGCCAGACCAAGCGTGCTCTTGCCCGAGCCGCTTTCTCCGATGATGGCGAGGCGTTCGCCGAAGCCCATGCTCAGATTGATGGCGTCGAGCGCGGCCTGCTCGGAACCGCGATAGGTAACGCTGAGGTTGCTGATATTGACCAGAGGAGCGGTCATGCGCGGCTCCTGCGACGGGCCAAAGCTTCGGACAAGCCTTCGCCGAATAGGTAGACGCCGAGCACGGTGACGACCAGCGCGAGGCCGGGGATGATCGACAGATAGGGCGACGAGCGCAGGACGGTGCGACCTTCGGCGATCATCGAACCCCAGGTGACGATATTGGGATCGCCGAGCCCGAGAAAGGACAAGGCCGCCTCGGTCAGCACCGCGCCCGCGACGATGACGGCGCTGAGCGCCAAAACCGGGGGTAGGGCATTGGGCAGGACTTCCTTGAGGGCGATTTCGAGCGGATGCATGCCGATGACGCGCGACGCAGCGACATAGTCGCGCTCGCGGATCGACAACACCTCCGCCCGTGCCAGTCGTGCGGGAGCGGTCCAGGCGCCCAGCGCGATGGCAAGGATGACCACCGGCAGCGACGCGCCGACGACGCTGACGAAAGCCAGCGCCAAAAGGAATCCCGGCACAATCTGGAAGGCGTCGACCACGCGCATCAGGGCCTCGTCGATTAGCCCGCCGGCAAACCCGGCCAGCGTGCCGATGACGGTGCCGACCAGCACGGCGACGATGGCGGCGGCAATGCCGACAGCCAGCGATGCGCGGGCCCCGTGCATCAGGCCGGCGAGAACGTTGCGGCCAAGGCGGTCGGTGCCGAGCGGCAGCGCCAGATCGGTGAAGGGGGTGAGCAATGGCTGGCCGACGATGGCGAGAGGATCGCGCGGGAAGAACAGCGGCGCGAGGAGGGCGGTCAGCGCCAGAATGACGAGGATAATCAACCCGGCGAGGCCTTCGGGAGATCGGATCAATCGCGTGAGCAGGGTCATGCGCTGGCCTCGCTGGCGCCGACGCGCGGATCGAGCAGGGCATAGGCGATATCGACGAGCAGATTGACGACGATGACGAGAATGGCGCTGACGACGATGATGCCCATGAGAAGCGGCGCATCACGGCCGGCGACGGCTTCTTGTGCCAGTCGTCCAAAGCCCGGAATGGCGAAGACGCTTTCGATGACGACGCTGCCGCCCAGCATGCCCGCGACCTGCACGCCAAGCATGGTGAGCAGCGGCAGCAGCGCATTGCGGGCGATGTGGCGCCAGACAATGCGGGTACGGCTCAGCCCCTTGGCGCTGGCCGCGAGGGCAAAATCCTGCCGCCACACCTCGGCCATGGCGGCGCGCATGGTGCGCAGGAACAGCGCCAGATAGATCATGCCGAGGGCGCTGACGGGCAGCACCAGATGGCGGGCGATGTCCAGCGCGCGGTCCAGCCCTTCCTTGCCCGAGGCGATGGTTTCGACGCCCGATGTGGGGAACCAGCGCAACTGCACGCCGAACACGACGCTGAGCACCAGCCCGAGCCAGAAACTGGGAATGGCATAGAGCGCCAGTGATGCGGTGGAGAGGGCGCGATCACGTAGGCTGCCGGGTTTGGCGCCCGCCACGACGCCGAGGAGCGAGCCAACGCCGAAGGAGAGGGCGGTGGCACTGCCCATCAGCCACAGCGTATTGGGCAGGCGTTCGAGCACGACCTGACCGATCGGGCGGCCAAAGGTAACAGACCAGCCGAGCTCGAAGCGCGCAAGGGAGCTGATATAGAGCCAGAGGCGCGACCAGACGGATTGATCGAGGCCATAGCTGGCGCGCAGGCCCGCGATCAACGCCGCATCGCCGCCGCCGATGGAGGCGAGATAGGCGTCAACGGCATCGCCGGACGCGGCTTCGAGCAGGAAGAACGTGCCAATGACAACGATCAGGAGCACCGGAATGCTGCTGATCGTGCGTTGGAGCAATAGGCGAAAGGCGCGTCTCACGACGGTGCTGAACCTCGGGATGGGGTGGGCTGTGAGTTGATGGGTGTTTGCTGGAATTGTCTATCCCGTTGGGGGATTGCGAAGCACTACGTCATGCCCGCGAAAGCGGGAATCTCACGGTTTCGGTGCATGTCCGAAGGAGGTCCCCGCTTGCGCGGGAATGACGCGGTGGTTGGGCAGGCAGGAGTTATGCAGTCATGGCCACGCAGCCAACAATCAAATGCCCCGCCATCTCAGGATGGATCCCGGCTCAAGGCCGGGATGACACCGAGTTTTTTTGCTTACTGCTCTAGCGCTGTATCGGCCCAGTTGGAGACGGCCCAGCGTGGGTTGTTGGATACGTTGAGCACCTTCGTGCTGGCGACGGTGATGAAACCCCATTCGGCGACGTTGATCAGCGGAAGGTCTTCGACGACCAGCTTCTGGAACTCGTTGAACAGTTCGGTGCGGGCCTTGGTGTCGACAGTGACGTTGGCCTTGTCGATCAGGGCATCCAGGGTTGGGTTCACATAGCCGCCCTGGTTGGAGAAGGGCACGCCATCGGCGGTGCCGCTCTTGACGAGGATGGTGGTGGACACAGCCGGATCGCCGCGGAACACGGGCGGAGCGACCGCCAGATCGAAGGCGTGGTCGGTGTAGACGGCCTTCTGGTGGGCGGCAGAGTCATTGTTGACGATCTCGGCATTGATGCCGACGTCTGCCAGTGCCTGACGCAGATAGTCGCCGAACTGCTTGGTTTCGTTGAAGTATGGCGCGGGCAATAGCTTGAGCGCAAAGCGGGTGCCGTCGGCGCCGCGTGGATAGCCGGCCTCGTCGAGCAGCGCATTGGCCTTGGCGACGTCGAAGTCGTAAGTCGGCACATCGGCGTCGTAGAATTCGGGCGCGTTCTTGGGCACGGGGCCGGTCGAGGTCGCGGCATAGCCGAGGAAGATGGTGTCGACGACGAACTGCTTGTCGATGGCGTGGGCGATGGCCTGCCGCACCTTGAGATTTGCGAGTTCTTCGCGGCGGTGGTTGATCTCGACGACCAGCTGATAGGTGAGGCCTTCATAGCCCTTGGAAATGACCTCAATGCCCGGCACCTGCGCAATGCGGGCCAGGTCGGCCAGTGGGACGGCCGAGAAGGCGGCGAGCTGGATTTCCTCGGCTTCGAGCGCACTGGCGGCAGCGGCGCGGTCCGGCAGGACGCGATAGATGATCTCGTCGAGCAGCGGCTCGTTCTCGCCCCAATAGTTTTCGTTGCGTTCGAGGCGGTAATATTCGCCGGGCTTGTATTCGGCGAACTTGAACGGGCCAGTACCGACAAGCTGGTTATTGGCCGGATTGGTGGCGATGTCGGTGCCGTCAAACAGATGCTTGGCGATGACGCTGGTCACGGCGGGCAGGGCGTTGCGGATCAGCTGGAACGGCGTTGGCTGCGAGAAGCGGAACACGGCCGTCAGATCGTCGGGCGTATCGACGGCTTCAAGGTTGGCGAAGACCAGACGGCCAAGGTTCTGCAGCGGCTTCCATACCTGAAGCGCCGAGAAGGCGACGTCGGCCGAGGTGAACGGCTTGCCATCGTGCCAGGTGACGCCCTCACGCAGCTTGAAGGTGGCGCTGAGGCCATCCTCGGAGCCTTCCCAGCTGGTGGCGAGGCGTGGGGCCAACCCGTCAACACCATCAAACGAGGCTTCGGCCAGCGGCTCGATCACCTTGCTGGCAACGAAAAACACGCCATTGGACGCGACGACGGCCGGATTGAGGTTTTTCGGCTCGGAGTCGGCCGCGACGACAAGACGCCCGCCGGCCTGCTGCGCATAGGCGAAACGCGGCAGTGCGGTCGACGCCAGCAGCACGCTGGCGCCCTGCAACAGGGTACGGCGCGAAAGCAGGAAACTTGTCATCTTGGGAAAACTCCGTTTCGTCTGAGCGGGTTAGGCGCCCGCTGAATTATCTGGTCATATTCTGCGCAATATCCGGGCGGCGCGAGAGATGAATTTTCGTAGCATTGCGGCAGCGAGACAAATTTGCATCTGCCGCGCGTCTGAACCGCAAGCGTGGTCTAGCCGACCTTGGCGAGGAGGTCCGCATAGTGCCGGGCAGCCACATCAGGATGCGAGCGGAGGCGCCCCTTGAGGTAGTTGCGGCCGACATCGCGGAACAGCGGATTGAGCGGATCGCTGGCGGGGCCGGTAGCTTCCCTGGCGAGATGCTCGGAGAGATTGAGCAGCGGGACGGTGGCGTTGAGATCAGCGCCGAAGAAATAGGGGATCGACAGGCGATCGCGACCGGCGGACGGCGAGACGACGCGGTGGACGGTGGCGCGCAGATAGCCGTTCGAGGCGAGTTCGAGGATTTCGCCGATATTGATGATGAAGGTGCCATCGATTGGCACAGCATCAATCCAGCTGCCATCGGAAGCCTCGACCTGGAGGCCACCGACATCGTCCTGCAACAGCAAGGTCAGGAAGCCGCTATCCTTGTGTGCGCCGACGCCCTGACTGGAGCGATCGCCGGTCTGGGCGGGGTAGCGGACGACCTTGAGGTGTTCGCTGGGGATGCCGCGATAGATCTGGGCGAAAACATCCTCGTCCTGCCCCAGCGCCAGTGCGAAGGCACGCAGCAGGTCGATGGAAACGCGGGTGAGTTCGGACTGCCATTCGAGCAGGGTCTTACGGAATTCGGGCAGAGCGGCGGGCCAAAGATTTGGGCCCTGCAGGCGCAGCCAGGGCTGGTCGGCGGGGACCGGGCTGACGGGGAGCTCGGAGCCGATGTCGATCTGCTCGCGCCAATCCTGCTGGCCGCGCGTAATCTCCTGACCGGCGCGGGTATAGCCACGGAAATGGGGCGAGTTGACCATTTCGATGGCCAGCTTGTCGGCTTCTGGCAGCGCGAAGAACTGCTGCGATACGTCGATCAGGCGGGCTTGCAGCGTGGGCGATACGCCGTGGCCCTTGAGGTAGAAAAAGCCATAGTCGCGAGCGGCGTGGCGCAGGTCCGACAGAAACTGCTCCCGGGTTTCGGGCTTGGCAAATTGGGTGAAATCGAGAACCGGCAGTTGTGACATTGGAAATCCCTCAGGCAGGACGACGAAGGTATTGCTCCAGCCACAGGCTGTAGCGCGACCC
This sequence comes from Devosia sp. 2618, assembly GCF_040546815.1. Taxonomy (NCBI): domain Bacteria; kingdom Pseudomonadati; phylum Pseudomonadota; class Alphaproteobacteria; order Hyphomicrobiales; family Devosiaceae; genus Devosia; species Devosia sp. 2618. The sequence goes on along the minus strand of NZ_JBEPOO010000001.1, from coordinate 2,145,542 downwards.
GATAATGCAGATGACGAAGTAGATGGTGGCGGCGACGAAATAGGCCTCGTCGTAAAAGCCCAGCCAGTTTGGATCGATGGTCGAGTTCTTGGCGGCGTTGAGCAGGTCGAACACGCCGATGACGGCCAGCAGCGAAGTCGCGAGCAGAAACCCGATGGCAAGGTTGACCATGGCCGGGATAACCATGCGCATGGCCTGCGGCAGGATCACCAGCCCGACAATGCGCCAATAACCAAGGCCCAGCGCCTTTGCCGCCTCGTACTGGCCATTGGGAATGGCCTGCAGCCCGGCGCGCACGACTTCGGCGACATAGGCCGACCAGAACAGGGCGATCAGGATCATCGCGCGGCCGATCTTGTCGATCAGCTGGCCGTTGGGGATCATCATCGGCAGGATCAGCATGGCGACATAAAGGATGGCCACCATCGGCGTGCCGCGCATCACCTCGATGAAGATGATCGCCAGCGTCCGCAGACCGCCCATATTGGACTGCCGCGCTAGTGCAAGCCCGATGGCCAGCGGAATGGCGACGGCAAAGCACACCATGGCGACCAGAAGGGTGATCGGCAGGCCGCCCCATTGGTTGGACGGAACGGTGGGGCCGATGGCGGTGCCGGCCAGCAAAATCCAGCAGATGACCGGCACGGCGATCCACAACAGTATTGTCGCCGGATGCCAGCTACGGGGCAGGGCCGTGAAGGCCAAAAGGCCGAGCAGCAAGACAGCCACAACCATCGGCCGCCAGTGCAGCGCCGGTGGATAGAAGGCGTAGAGGATGAAGTTGATCTTGGTGGTGACGAAGGCCCAGCAGGCGCCGGTGCCAGCCTTGCAGTCATCGGAGGTACCAACCCAAGTCGCGTCGATCAGCGCCCATCTGATGAAGGGCGGGATGACGAGGGCGAGGAAGCCGAGGGTAAGCAGGGTGATGACGGTGTTGAGCGGCGTGCCGAACAGGCCCTGCCGCCACTTGCGCCAGTCCTGCCCACGGCTGGGCGGTAGAGGAAGGGCCGGAATGGTCATCGCATCCCCATCCCGCGCATGGCGACGCGGCGGTTATACTGGTTCATCAGCGCCGAGACGGAGAGGTTGAGCGTCAGGTAGACGCCGATCAGGATGGCCAGGGCTTCGAGCGCCTGGCCGGTGGTGTTGGCGGTGGTGTTGATGACGTTGACGAGGTCCGGATAGCCGATAGCGACGGCCAAGCTCGAATCCTTGGTGAGGTCGAGATAGCTGGAGGTGATCAACGGGGTGATGACGCGGAGCGCCTGTGGCAGCACGACGAGCCGCATGATGGTGCCATTGTGCAGACCCAGCGCCCGCGCCGCTTCCCACTGGCCGCGATCAACGGATTCGATGCCAGCGCGGACGATCTCGGAAATGGCTGCGGAGAATTTGACGATCAGACCGGTCAAAAGCGCTGCAAATTCAGGGCTGAGATTGTAGCCGCCACGAATGTTGAAGCCGGCGAGGGCTGGGACTTCAAAGCGCGTTGTCGTGCCGGTCAAAGCCAGAGCAAGGCCGGAGACCGCGACGACACCGAGCAGAATGAACAGGACGGTCTTCAGCAAGAGTTTGTCGCGGCGCTTCAGCAGGACGATGGCGACAATGCCGGCGACGATGGAGGCGAGGATAGCCAGCCAGCCGAGGCCCGAGACGTTTTCCACGATTAAGCCCGGCACGAAGATGCCGCGATTGGAGAGGAATGCGCCATCCCCGACCGAAATGGCCTGACGCGGCGCCGGCAGCGCCTTGGTCAGCGCGCTCCAGAAGAATAGCTGCAGCAGCAACGGCGTGTTGCGGATGATTTCGACATACCAGCGGACGATGCCAGCCAGCAGCAGGTTACCGGAGAGGCGCGCGACGCCGAGGGTGACGCCGAGGATTGTTGCAAAGACGCAGCCAAGGATCGCGACCTTTATGGTGTTCAGCAGGCCGACGAGAATGGCGCGTGAATAGGTATCAGCCGATGAATAGGGGATCATCGCTTCGCCGATTTCGAAATTGGCCGAACGGCTCAGAAAGCCGAAGCCCGGCACGATCCCGGCCTTGGCCATGGTCTCAAGCGTGTTTGAGCCAAACCACCAGAACAACAGGATTGCGCCAAAGACGAGCAGAGCCTGCGCCAATGGGCGCGGGCCCCACCAGGTCTGAATTTTCGCGAGTAAGCCGGGTCTTGGAAGACCCGGCTCGGCAGTGATGGTCATCGAGGTCAGACCCGGTCAGTGTTAGCGCCAGGCTGGTGCGTAGAGCAGGCCGCCATCGGTCCACAGGCTGTTATAGCCACGTTCCCACTTGAAGATGCTGTCCTTGCCGATGTTGCGCTCGAAGATCTCGCCATAGTTACCCACGGCCTTGATGATGTTGTAGGCGAACTTTGGATCAAGGCCGATGGCTTCGCCCAGAGCTGGATCGGTGCCGAGGAAGCGCTGGACCAGTGGGTCTTCCGACTTCAGGAAATCGTCGACATTGGCCTGAGTGATGCCCAGTTCTTCTGCCTGAATGGTGGCCCAGACCGTCCAGTTGACGATCTCGAGCCAACGGTCATCGCCGTGGCGGATCGCCGGTGCGAGAGGCTCCTTGGATAGGCGCTCTGGCAGCAGGATGAAGTCTTCGGGGTTCTTGAGCTGGGTCTGCTTGATGCCCAGATCAGAGGCGTCCTGGGTGATGGCGTCCACACGGCCCGATTCCAGTGCGGCGAGGAATTCGTTGGTGTCTTCGATGGTGACCGGGGTGAAGGTCTTGCCGTTCTTGCGGAAGAAGTCGGCGATGTTGAGCTCGCCCGTGGTGCCCGACTGAACGCCGATGGTGGCGCCATCAAGATCGGCACCGGAGGTCACGCCGAGGTCTTTGCGGACCAGGAGGCCCTGACCATCGTAGAACACGGTTGGGCCGAAGTGGAAGCCGAGCTGGAACGAGCGAGAAATGGTCTGCGTCACGCCTGAAAGCAGGATGTCGAATTCGCCGGCCTGTAGGGCTGGCAGGCGCTGCTGTGGCGAGGAGGAGGTGAACTCGACCTTGGTTGGGTCATTGAACACGGTCACGGCCAGAGCGCGACCGAAGTCGATGAAGAAGCCCTTCCATTCGCCATTGGCGTCTGGTGCGAAAAAGCCTGGCTGGCTGCCCACGCCAACCTTGATCACGCCGCGTGCGACGATGGCGTCGAGGTCTTCGCCGGCATGGCTGGCCACTGGTGCAGCAGCGACGGTGAGAGCCAGCACAGCCGCAGCTGTCGCACGCCAGAAGCCAGTCGAGGTGCCGGAACGGCCCCGGGAAATCTGTGTCATTGTCGTCTCCATCAATACAACCAGGTGCAGGGATGAGCCCCGGTCGCGGGGGCCGACAGCTCGATCGCCGCCGCCCAAACCCACTCACAACGCTGATGGTACGGGAGTGCCGTTTTAAGTCTATTCGCTAGGTAGAGTTTAATTGCCTAGTTGGCGCGGGCTGTAAAATGTTCTGCTCACAGATCGAGGGAACAGCTCACGTCGCCAACAAGAGCGGCAACATACGGAAAACATTGCCGCCCCTTTTGAGAGCCGGTCGATGGCGGAGAATTACTCCGCCATCGAGTGGGCGCGCTCGAGCGCCTTTTCTTCTTCCGTCTTGGGCTTGCCGGTCTTTTTGGGGCCGCGCAGCATCAAGATCAGCGGGATGGCAACGAGGCTCAGCAGCAGCATCATCCAGAAGTCGTCGATATAGGCCAGGATGGCCGCCTGCTGTGTCACCATGCTGTTGATGATCGAAACAGTCTGCGGATTGCCGGTCAAAAGGCCCGGCATCTGGTTCATGACGCTCTGCGACGTTGCCGTCAGGCGTTCGGCCAGTTCGGCGTGATTGACCTGCATCATGTTGGACAGCACAGCCGTCACCAGCGAGATGCCGACGCCGTTGCCCATGTTACGAACCAACGCGAACATTGAGGTCGCGTCGGCACGGTACTTTGGAGCAATCGTGGCAAAAGCCATGGTGGAGAGTGGCACGAACAGGAAGCCCATACCAAAGCCCTGGATGCAGCCGGTGATGATCACCGGCCAGTAATCCATCTCGAGGTCAAAGCTGGTCATGCCCCAGAGCGAGTAGGCCATGCAGGCGGTGCCGACCAGCATCATGATACGCGGATCGACCTTGCCGCTTAGTCTGCCGACCACCACCATGGAGAGCATCGTGGCAACGCCGCGTGGCGCCATGATCAGGCCGGTCAGCACGACGGGATAACCCATCAGGTTCTGCAGCAGGGGAGGCAGCAAGGCCAGGCCCGAGAACAGCGTGATGCCGACGATAAACATCAGGATCGAGGCGAGCGAGAAGTTCAGGTCCCTGAACATGCGCACGTCGATGAAGGGTTCCTTGGCGGTGAGGCAATGGACGACGAAGACCCAAAGCCCGGTCAGAACCAGTCCAAGTTCAATCCAGGTTTCAGTCGACTGGAACCATGAATTGTCCGCACCACGATCCAACATCAGCTGTAGCGCGCCAACGCCCAGAGCCAGCATGCCGAAGCCGAAGAAGTCGAAACGGCGACGTTTGATGTCGGTGTCGGGCATGTAGAGCCACAACATGACGACGGTGATGACACCAACCGGCAGGTTGATAAGGAACACCCAGCGCCAGTCAAAGCTCTCGGTCAGCCAGCCGCCCAAAGTGGGGCCGACAATGGGCGCGACCATGATGCCCATGCCATAAATGGCCATGGCCTGGCCCAGCCGCTCGCGTGGATTGATATTGAGCATCATGGTCTGGGCCAGCGGCGCGATCACCGCACCAAACATGCCTTGCATGATACGGAACATCACCATTTCCGGCAGGCTGGTGGCGATGCCACACAGAGCCGAAGCGACGGTGAAGCCGATGACGGCGATGAGGAACAGCCGTTTTTGCCCGATGCGGTCACTGACCCAGCCCGTGAGCGGCGTCGCGATGGCGGCGGCCACGATATAGGAGGTGAGAACCCAGGTGATTTCGTTCTGCGCGGCGCCAAGCGAGGCCGCCATGTGGGGCAGGGCAACGTTGGCAATGGTAGTATCGAGCACCTGCATGACAGTGCCAAGCATCAGGGCGGCGGTGAGCAGCCCCTTGTTCTTGACGATGATGGTTGGTGCGGAAATGATCTGCGTCGGAGCTTTGGCCATATTGGCCTCCAGGGCATGCAAAGCCTGGCGCGGGCTGGCCGCGCCAGGAGGGCCTTACTTGCCCATCAGCTTGTCGAGCGTGCTGCGGCCGGTATCGACGGTCACCGTGGCGCTCATGCCGGTCTTGAGCAGGGCCAGATCCGAAGCAGCGTCGATGGTGACGTGGACCGGCAGGCGCTGCACGACCTTGACCCAGTTGCCGGTGGCGTTCTGGGCGGGGATCAGGGAGAATTCCGAACCCGTTGCGGCGCCAAGGCTCTGAACCGTGCCATGCAGCACAGTTGGATAGGCATCGACCTTGATTTCGACCGGCTGCCCGACGACGAGGTCGCCCAGCTGCGTTTCTTTGAAGTTGGCCTGAATCCAGGTGTCGTCGGTCTGAACCAGCGACGCGATGGTGGTGCCGGCAGCAATGAACTGGCCGACATTGAGGCTCGAAACGTTGGCGACGATACCGCTGGCAGGGGCTTCGACGGTGGATTTGTCGAGGTTGCGCTGGGCCTGCTCAAGAGCCGCCATGGCCTGCAGAACTGCAGGGTGCTGATCGGTGACGATATTGGGATCACCACCAAGCGCTGCCGCAGCGCCAGCAACCTGCTGGTCGGCGAGGGCAACGGCTGCCTGAGCCTGCTGCAGCGCCAGCTTGGAGTCGTCGAGGGTCGAGTTTGCGTTGACGCCCTGGCTGACCAACGAGGTCTGCCGATCAAAGGCGGCCTGGCGGATTTCGACGGTCTGCTGCGCCGAAGCGAGTTGCGCCTGAGCCGTGCCGTAGCTGACCTTGAGCTCCTCGACATTGACCCGCGCCGTTGCCAGCGCCGCATTGGCCTGGCTCACCGCGATGCGGTAGGGCTGGGGATCAAGCATGAACAGGACATCGCCGGCCTGAACATGCTGGTTCTCGACCACATTGACCTGCGAAACGCGACCAGCCACGTCCGCGCTGAGCGAGACTTTGGGCTGCTGCACATAAGCATTATCGGTTTCTTCGTAGCGACCGCCGGTCAAATAGAACCAGGCACCGGCTGCGACGATGATCAGCGGAACGCTCACCATCAAAATGTTGCGGCGCGCATTGCTCTTGTGTTCGGCAGGCGCTTCTTCGTTGGTGACAGAATGCAGCAACGGGGCTTGTGGCGTTTCGGCCTTCGGCGTCGCCTTGTCGGCGAGCGGGAGTGGAACGACGCTAGCTTCACCGGGCTTCGGATCAGTAACGCGGGCGGTCATTTAGCTGGCTTCCTTCTCTGTGTCGGCCACTTGGTCGAGATTGTTTAGGTTGTTTCGGATCAGGGTGAGGGCGTTCACCACCCCCTCTTTTTCGGCTTCGCTTAAACCGGTGATGGCATTGGCATAAAGTTCGCGACCAACGTCTTTGGCCATTTTCACCACCGCGTCGCCAGCCTCGGTGAGGCGGGCGAACTTGGCGCGGCTATCGTCAGGATGCGTGTAGCGTTCGAGCAGGCCGCGCTTTTCCAGTCGGTCCAGAATGCCACTCATCGTCATCGGGTCAGCGTCGATGCTTGCGGCGAGGGCGACCTGAGTGATGGCGTCCTGCTTGTAGATTTCAACCAGCGTGCGCCACTGCGCCAGGGTCAGTCCATGATGGCGTGCTTCCACCTCGAACCGGCGCCGGAACAACCGCGCCACATCGTGGACCAGATAGCCAATCGGCCGCTCGTTTCTGATCTCGTCGTCCATCTCAAAATTCCATAAGGACACTTATAATAAGAGGGCATATAATAAGCACACGAACAAAGTCAAATGCAGCGGCAGCATGGCTGCTCGTCTCCAAGAACACGCAACCGTTCTGGCCCTGGTCACAGTCGGATCATGTCAGCAGAGCATCAGACGAACTCTGGGTCTGAAAACGACGCTTCGGCGCAAAAGTTGCCGGAATCGTAGCGCGATGAGTACGGTTTTGCGTCTGGAGCTGGGATTTGAGCAATTGGGTGCTGGGCGGCGTTCGTTATAGCGAGCGGGTATTCGTGATATTGGTCGATGCCGTCTGTTCTGGCGGATAGCCTCCAAGCCATTGGAGGAAACGTTCTGCCCACTTCAATGAGCAATTGTCCGGCGCATGGTCGGGGCGTACTCCCGAAGTCAACGAGGCCGACGTGGTCTCTCAGACCTTGGAGACGACCATGAACCCCGCCATGCAGATGCCAATGATGCCCCAGATGATGAACATGATGCCACAGATGGGCATGATGAACATGATGCCGCAAATGGGCATGAACCAGATGGGCATGAACCAGATGGGCATGAACCAGATGGGCATGATGCCCCAGATGGGCATGAACATGATGGGGATGATGCCTCAGATGGGCATGATGCCAATGCCGATGATGATGTGCGAAATGACCTGCACCATGACCGCCAATGGCATGATGTGCGAAATGAAGCCAGCGGCCGGCATGGACATGGCCATGTTCACCGAAGCCTGCAAGCGCATGATGTCGATGATGGAAGCCGGCATGCCAATGATGATGAACTGCGGTGGCATGATGATGATGTGCTCGATGCCAATGAGCGCTTGATCGCTCTCGCATCGCCAGCAAGTCCATGGCCGCCGGTTTCGGCGGCCATTCTTTTTATCCGGTCACCGGATTGACGTAAGTCATCACCAGATAGAGCACCGCCTCGACCGAGCGCATATTGCGATAGCGGTGCGCAACGTCGGCTTGAAAGAGGATTGCGTCGCCCTCGCCAAGCAGCTTTGGCGTTTCGCGGCCAACCAGAACCTCGACCGCTCCTTGCGTAACGATCAGGTTTTCCGTCGTGCCGGGCGCATGGGGTTCGGCTAGTTCGGTGTGATTGGCCGCGAGGCGCAGCTCATAGAACTCGACGCGCCGCTCACTGTCATAGGGAAACAGCGCCCGTGAGGTGAAGCGCCCATCGCTCGACGCCAAAATCTTGGCATCGTCTCGCCGCAAAACGACCGAGCCATCAGGCTGGCCAGTCGCGATCAATGTCGCGAACGGCACGCCGAGCGCGGTGGCGACTTTCCAGAGTAGGGCAATGGTGGGGGCGCTTTTGCCATTTTCGATCTGGCTGAGCATGGCGCGACTGACGCCGGATACCTGGGCCAGCCGTTCCAGCGAATGGCCCTGTCTTGTGCGAAGGCGCCGCAGATTGGCGCCGACAATGTGGGAAAGTTCTCGACCTACGTCGTGGTGGTCAGACAATTCGACGACGCTAGCCACCATCAGGCGTGGCCAGGTACGAACACCACAGGGACGAAAGTCCACCAGGCCACGTAGACAAACGGCAAAGTGCTTGTCGTCACGGCAGGGCTGGGCGCCTTGCTCTGGCGATAGGCATTGAGGTCGATAATCTGTGCTTGTGCGGCCATTTACTGGATTCCTTGACCCTCTAAATGTCCGCAAAAACGCTGATCTTGTCCATTCCATAGTATTGGCAGAATGGAGCAACGCTGTGCTTGCATCAGCTTCGGCGCGGAAAGTCTTTCGGCCTGATTTGGCCGTCGACTATTCAGGAAAGCCAGCAAACCAACTGTCGGGCAGTCGCCGCTGCGCCTGACAAGGCCGAGTCGGACCAGCGCTCTATAGAAAGAGTGCGCTGTGCTTGGTCTCAAGATCGGGCAGGGCGTCGAGAATGCTACCCAGATGCTCGGCCATGGCCGCCTGCGCCGCTGGAACGTCGCGGGCATCGATCGCGGCCATGATGGCGCGGTGCTCGCGCACCCGGCGCTGCATATCGGCGGCGCTTTGCAGGGTCATGTTGCAGACCCGGTCCATATGCGTCTTCATATCGGCAATGGCGATCCAGGCAATGCCGACGCCCGCGCCATTGGCCACGGCGATGTGGAACGCCTCGTCATGCTCGCGGAAGGCGGCGTGATCGAGATTGGCCGATGCCTCTTCCTGCTTGATGAGCAGGCTATCGATGCGCTTGCGCTGCCAGCTATCGAAGGATTGAGCAGCCTTGCCGACGACGGCGATCTCGACCGACTGCCGCACGAACAGCGCCTCTGTCATTTCCTTGGCCGAAATGCGCGCCACTACGGTGCCGCGATAGGGCCGAATCTCGATCAGTCGCGAATTGGCGAGCCGGATCAGTGCTTCGCGCACCGGCTGGCGGGAAACCCCGAGTCGGGTTGCAATATCCTGTTCGGACAGCCGCGAGCCGGGCAGCAATTCCAGCTCGACAATGGACCGGCGCAGGTCCTTTTCGATAGCTGCCGCAGCGCTTTCGCCACTATCAACCGTCTGCATTTCCAAAGTCATCTTACATCTCACCCACGCCATTGACAGGTTAAGTCAATGTGCCATACGGTACCATACAATTCCATACAGGACGCGTTCAAGCGTTCCGATGACGAGGGGAGGGTGGGCCACAACCCACCATAGCAATGACCATTCAGCGGCGCTTTCAGGACAATTTCGTCGTCCCCGATCTTAATGATCCGCGGCTTGCGAGTAAACGAAACTATCGCATGCTGATCGACGGCAAATCGCGTGACGCGTTATCCGGCGAGACCATCGAACGCCAGAGCCCGGGCCATCGCGGCAAGGTGGTCAGCGTCTGGCCAGCCGGGGCGACGGCAGATGCCGATCTGGCCATCGGCGCTGCCCGCCGCGCCTTTGATGACGGCGCTTGGCCCCGCATGAGCGGCGCCGAACGCTCGACCATCCTCCATGCGGTTGCGGCACAAATCCTTGCTCATCTCGATGAGTTGGCGCTGATCGAGTGCCTCGAAACCGGCAAGCCGATCTCCCAGGCGCGTGGCGAGATCGCCTATTGCGCCGATATGTGGACCTATGCCGCCGGGCAGTCGCGTGGACTTGAGGGCGACACCCACAACGCCATCGGCGAAAACCGACTGGGGCTGGTTTTGCGTGAACCGGCTGGCGTGGTCGGCATCATCACGCCGTGGAATTTCCCGTTCATCATCGTTTCCGAGCGTGTGCCATGGGCGCTGGGCGCTGGCTGCACCGTCGTGGTCAAGCCAAGCGAGTTTACCTCGGGCACAACGATCCGACTGGCCGAACTTGCCCTTGAAGCCGGCATGCCGCCAGGCGCGTTCAACGTGCTCACTGGCACTGGTCCCGCGGTCGGGCAGGCGCTGGCCGAAGATCCGCGGGTCAACGTGTTGGCGTTCACGGGTTCGGTTCGCGTCGGCACCCATCTGGCGGCCATTGCGGCGGCAGGTGTGAAGCGCGTCGGGCTGGAATTGGGCGGCAAGGGTCCGCAGATCGTTTTCGCCGATGCCGATCTTGAGGCCGCAGCCGATGGCATTGCATATGGCGTCTATCACAACGCTGGTCAGTGCTGCATTTCCGGCAGCCGCTTGATCGTCGCTAACGCCATTCGCCCAGCTTTGCTGGAGCGTCTGCTCGATATTTCGCGCCGCCTGCCATTTGGCGATCCACTCGGAGAAACCAGCCGGTTTGGCGCGATGATTTCCGAGCAACATACTGAAAAGGTTGCCAGTTACGTCGCGTCGGGTCTGTCGGAAGGCGCGGAACTGCTGCTGGGCGGCGACATGGTGGCAGCGACCTCAGGCAATTTCTTTGCCCCGACCGTCTTCGACAAGGTGCGCCCGGACATGGCGATTGCCCAGGAGGAAATCTTCGGGCCGGTGCTGGCGACGATTGGCTTCGACACGCCCGAGGAAGCTGTCACTCTCGCCAATGGCACGCCGTTCGGGCTCTCCGCCAGCGTCTGGTCGCGTGATCTCGAAACCGCAATCCAGACCACCCGGCGCCTGCGGGCCGGGCGCTGCTGGATCAATTCGGTGATCGACGGCACGCCGGAAATGCCCATTGGCGGCTACAAAAAAAGCGGCACAGGCCGCGAGCTCGGCCGCTACGGGTTCGACGAATATTCCCAGTTCAAGGGTCTGCATATGACGCTCGGCCGGGGACAGCCCTGGTTCGAGCACTAGTTCGGCGGCGCCATCTGGTCGGAGGCGCCGCTTAAATAACGGGTACCGAGGAGGAACCCGCGACTATCCAAGGGAGGAAAAACCAATGAAGTTGACCAAGACTAAGGCCAGTCTGCTGGCAGCCTGTTTGCTCGGTTCGTGCAGCGGGATCGCAATGGCACAGGACGCCGACCGCGTCTCGGCCACCATGATCATCTACCTCGATCCAAGCGTTCAGTTCTTCAACCCGGTGGTTAAGGGCGCGCAGGACGCGGCCGAGGCATTCGGCGTTGATCTGGACGTGCAATATGCCAACAATGATCCGGTTCGCCAGAACGACCTGATCGAAAGCGCCGTCGCTGCCGGTGTTGATGGCATCGCCGTCGCCATTTCGAGCTCGGATGCATTCGACACCAGCATCTGCGCTGCAGTGGATGCGGGTTTGATCGTTATCGGCTTCAACAACGACGATCTTGAAGGCGCCAAGGGCAATTGCCGCCATGCCTATGTCGGCATGGACGAGTTCGCCTCGGGCTATGAGCTTGGCAACCGCATGATCGAAGCCTTCGGCCTCAAGGAAGGCGACACCGTCTTTAATCCACGCGAAATCCCAGAGGCCAGCTTCGCCGTCGCACGTGGTGGCGGCATCGAAAAGGCAATGGACGAGCATGGCATCAAGGTCGAGACGGTTCGCGCCGGTCTCGATCCAGCCGAAGCGCAGAACATCATGGCGCAGGTGCTGATCGCCAATCCCAACATCAAGGCGCTGTTCGGGACCGGTTCGGTGACTTCCACTGTGGGTGCCGGGGCCATCAAGGACGCTGGCGTCGACATTCCATTCGGCGGGTTCGACCTTGCCGTGGAAATCGTCAATGCGGTGGAATCCGGAGCAATGTTTGCGACCATGGACCAGCAGCCCTACCTGCAGGGCTACTACCCGATCGCCCAGATCGCCATGGCCAAGCGCTACGGCCTGACGCCAACCGATGTCGACACCGGCCAGGGTGCATTCCTCGACCAGGACCGCATCGGCGTCGTGAAGCCATTCATCGGCACCTATCGCTAAAATGAACGGCCCCGGCCTGCGGGCCGGGGCAACCCTATCAACTAGGATATGACCGTGACCGACATGATCGATGATCGCGCCGCCACGCCCAGACGAACGGCAGCAGACTGGCTCAACGGCCTTCTGACCATGCCGGCGGGCGCCATTCTTCTGGTCTTCTTGGTGGTGCAAGCCGTGTGCATCATCGCTGGCCTGCTGTTCCCCGACGACTTCCGCTATCTCTCGCCCCAGAATATGGGGATCCTGATGCGCTCGGTTCCCGTATTGGGCTGCCTGGCGCTCGGCGCCGGCATTTTGATGATCGCCGGTGAGTTCGATCTCTCCATCGGCTCGGTCTACACCTTTACCGCCGTCGTCATGGCCATGCTGGTCGGTAATGGCGTCGATGCGTTTCTCGCTGCGCCCATCGGGCTGCTGGTCGGCGCGGCCATCGGCTCGCTCAATGGGCTGCTGACGCTGAGGTTTAATCTACCGTCATTCATTGTGACGCTGGGCGGGCTGCTGTTCTGGCGCGGTGCCGTGCTGCTGATCAATGGCGCGGTGCAGGTGCGGTTCGATCCGAACCCTGCCTTTAGCGCCGCGTTTTCGGGCACGATCTTTGGTATCAACGCCGCCTTCATCTGGTTCATCGGCCTATGCCTGATTTTCTGGGCGCTGCTGCATCGCCACAAATTCGGCAACCACGTCTTTGCCACCGGCGGCAATCGCTCGGCGGCAACGGCCATCGGTATCGACACGGCGCGCATCAAGCTGGCGGCCTTCGCCATTGCCGGTTTCATGGCGGCCTTTGCTGGCATCCTGGCCACCACTCGCGTCGGCAGCGTTCAGCCCGGGCAGGGCGCGGGGCTCGAACTGCAGGCCATCGCCGCCTGCGTCATCGGCGGACTATCGCTGCGCGGCGGGCGGGGCTCAATCCTTGGCGTGTTTCTCGGCGTCATGCTGATTTTCACCATCACCGATGTGCTGCTGCTGCTCCGTGCGCCGGGCTTTTATCTCGACATGTTCATCGCCACGCTGATCGTAGCGGCGTCCATCTTCAATCACGGCCTTGATCGCCGGGGGGCATCGTCATGAGCTTGCTCGCGCTGCACAACATCAACAAGTCCTTCGGTCCGCTGAAGGCACTGACCGACCTGAGTTTTGAAGTGGGCCATAGCGAAGTGGTCGGGCTGCTCGGCGACAATGGCGCCGGCAAGTCGACCACCGTCAATCTGATCTCGGGCATCCATCAGCCGGGGTCCGGCTATATCTCGATCGACGGCGAAAAGAAGGACTTCACCTGCCGTCGTGACTCCGCCGAGGCGGGCATCGAGACGATCTACCAGAACACGGCTCTGGTCGATTGCCTCTCGATCTCGCGCAACATCTTCCTTGGGCGTGAGATGACCGACCGTTTTGGTTTTCTCGATCTCAAGGGCATGCGCACCATCGCCATGCAGGTGCTGGAAAGCGCGGTGCATATTTCGGGCATCGACTCGCCCGACAAGCTGGTGGGCGATCTCTCGGGCGGACAGAAGCAGGCGGTGGCAATTGCGCGGGCGGTGTTCTTCAAGCGCCGTGTGCTGCTGCTCGACGAGCCGACCTCGGCCCTGTCGGTGCGTGAAACCGAGGCGCTGCTCAATCAGGTGCTCAAGCTCAAGGCTGAGGGCGTGTCGAGCGTGCTGGTGACGCATAATCTGTATCATGCCTACCAGGTCTGCGACCGCTTCGTGATCATGAGTCATGGCACCAAGGTGTTCGATGTGGCGAAAGCCGACACGACGATCGACGAGCTGACCCGCCACGTTGTGCTGACTTAAGAGGTTGCGCAGGCTCGCTCCTGCCAGTAACAGACAGAGCCATAAGGGCAGCGCCCGCGCACACTAAACGGTGCGGGCGCTGCTCCTTTTTTATTGAAGCTTTTTAGGTAGTTACGGGCGACGACGGATTCTCATGTGATAGTGCGCGGCGGCCTTTTGGTGCCCCACAAAATGTGGACATCTCTGGACCACTTTTGAAGCTTGTGGGCACAACTTTGTGCGCCCCAAAAATCTCACTTGTCAGAACTCCTTTTAAGTCTAAAGTATATTTTGATCAAAATATCTAACAGTGCCTAATGAGGCGCTGAGTGGGGCTCATGAGCGGCTATTTTCTGTACCATTCGATCGGCACGTTTCCCGGCAAAGCCAAGGCGGTCGCCTCAGCGCTAAGCACATTTGCCGAGGTCTGGTCGGCCGAAGATGACGGACAATGGCCCGCCGCCCTGCAGACCCGCCAGACTTTTATCTCGGCCTGGGAGCGCCTGATCGAGGCAGTACCCGGCACACTGACCTCAACCGAAAACGTCACCTCCGGGCTCTATAACCTGATTGGCGCGCTGCCTGCTGGAACGCTGGCGGGTCGCCGCGTGCTGGTTGCCGGCGACTGCTTCCCGAGCCTCCACTTCCTGCTGGCGGGTCTGGCGAAGCGCTTCAACTTCACGCTCGATACGGTGCCGCTGCGGGCTGGGGAAACCTGGGTGCGCGACGAGGACGTGATCGCGCGCTGGCAGTCCGATGTGGCGCTGGCGCTGCTGACGCAGGTCACTTCGACGGCCTCCTACCGCTGTGATCTTGAGGCTCTGGTTGCGCATGGCCGCAGCGTGGGGTCGCTGGTCGGTGTCGATATTACCCAAGGTGTTGGCGTTGCGCCGTTCACTGTGTCCTCGCTTGATCCCGACTTCGTGGTGTCCACTTCGCTGAAGTGGCTGTGCGGCACGTCGGGCGCCGGCATCCTCTATGTGAAGCCAAGCCTGCTGAGCCAATGCGAGCCCGAACTGCGCGGCTGGTTCAGCCAGCCCAATCCGTTCTCTTGGGACCTCAATGCCTTTGCCTATGCGGACGATGCCCGCCGCTTTGACCATGGCACGCCCGCCATTCTGGCCAGCGTCGCCTCGCTGCCGGGGCTGCTCTGGGTTGAAGAAACCGGCATCAACGTCGTCGCCGCGCATAACCGCGCGCTGGGCGAGCAGATTATCGACTGGGCCAAGGGCAGGGGGCTGCGCCTCGCGTCGCCTGAAACGGCGGCACAACGTGGCGGCAGCATCATGCTGCGCCTGCCCGAAACCGTGACGCCGTCCGAACTGGTTGGCCAGTTGCGGGCGCGCAGGCTTTACTGCGATGCGCGCGGCTCAACGCTGCGCTTGTCGCCCGGCGTTGTGAGCCAAAGCGAAGATATTGCCGCCCTGTGCGCTGCACTGGGTGAACTAATTCCGGCCTGAGGCCGGAGTGCCAAGCCCTTAGCGGGCGAGACGTGCCGACAGGGAACATGCCGAGGCATGACAAGGAGAACAGACGTGAAAAAGCACATTGCAATGCTGACGCTTGCCGCAGTCGCGGCATTCGCCAACCCAGCCTTCGCGCAGGACAAGATCGTCGTCGGCGCTTATGCAGCCAACCCACCATGGGAATTCAAGAACGACTCCGGCGTCTTCGAGGGCTTTGAAGTCGACGTCGCGACCGAAGCCGCCAAGCGCGTCGGCAAGGAAGTCGAATTCCAGGAACTGGGTTTCCAGGCACTCTTCGCAGCCACCAGCTCGGGCCGTATCGACTTCGCCATTTCCTCGATCTCGATCAACAATGACCGCCTGCAGAGCCAGTCTTTCACACAGCCTTACTATGACAGCGATGGCACCATCGTTGGTCTGGCATCCTCGTCGGTGAAGACGCTGGAAGACCTCAAGGGCAAGGTGATCGGCGTTGTGGCAGCGACCACCGGCGAAGCCTGGGCCAATGAAAATGCTGAAAAGCTCGGCATTGCCGAAGTGCGCAGCTATGCCGCTCAGCAGGACCTGCTGCTAGACGTGCAGAACGGCCGTATCGAAGGCGGTGCTGGCGAACTGGCCGGCTTCCAGTATGCCATCAGCAAGATCCCCGCACTGGCAATCCTGGTCCGCATCCCGACTGGCGAACGCTTCGCCATGATGGCCAAGAAGGATCTGCCGATCCTGCCCGAAATCAACGACGCGATCTCGGCCATGAAGGAAGACGGTACGCTGGCCGCGATCCACGAAAAGTGGTTCGGCGTTGCGCCAGACGCGGGCACCAGCACGGTCACCGTGATGCCAATTCCTACCGCTCAGTAAGAGCTTTTCGACGGTCCGGCGGGCGTCACCGCCGGACCTTTTCTCCCACACTGAGTGTGTCGCCATTGGGCACGCACTGGCCGGGTCGGTGACATGGATCTGATAAACACATTTTTCAATTGGGAAGTGCTGGTACGCGCGTTCCCGATCCTGCTGCGCGGGCTTGGCAACACTCTGATGCTTGGCATCGTCACCATCATCATCGGCACGTTCGCCGGGCTGCTGCTGTGTCTGGTGCGGCTCTATGCGATCCGTCCGATCCAGCTGCTGGCCATCGTCTATATCGACGTGTTCCGCGCGCTGCCCATTTTGGTGCTGCTGATCCTCGTCTATTACGCGCTGCCGTTTGTCGGCGTGCGCCTCGATTCATTCACCTCGGCCACGATGGCGCTGTCCATGGTGCTGGCGGCGTTCACCGCCGAAGTCTGCCGCGCCGGCATCCAGAACGTGCCCAAGGGGCAGTTCGAGGCCGCGGCAAGCCTGGGCATGCCGTTCTGGCAGTCGATGCGCAAGATCATCCTGCCGCAGGCCGTGCGCGTCATCATTCCGCCGCTGACAAGCAACTCGATCTCGGTGTTCAAGGACACGGCGCTGGCATCCGTCGTTGCCATGCCTGACCTGCTGAAGCAGGCCAATGACGCCCAGGCCATGATGGCCAATCCGACCCCGCTGATCGGCGCTGCACTGATCTATCTGGTCATCCTTTGGCCACTGGTGCGCCTGGTTGGCTATCTCGAAGCGCGCAACCAGCGCGCCACGTCCCGCTAACAAGGCTTATCATCATGGCAACGCCACAGGCTCCGCTCGCCGCGCAAATGATCGGCGTCAATAAATGGTACAACGAGTATCACGCGCTCCGCTCGATCGACCTCGATGTGGCGCGCGGCGAACGCATCGTGGTGTGCGGACCTTCTGGCTCGGGCAAATCCACCATGATCCGCTGCATCAATCAGCTCGAAAAGCACGATAACGGCATCATCGCCGTCAATGGCGTGACGCTGACTGGTGACATCAAGCAGCTCAACCTCGTCCGCCAGGACGTCGGCATGGTGTTCCAGCACTTCAATCTGTTTCCGCATCTGACGGTGCTGGAAAACTGCGTCATCGCGCCGATGACCGTGCGCAAGATTTCCCGCAAGGATGCCGAGGAAATGGCGATGAGCTATCTCGCCCGCATCCATATCGCTGAGCAGGCGCGCAAGTTCCCCAGCCAGCTTTCCGGCGGCCAGCAGCAGCGTGTGGCGATTGCCCGCTCGCTCTGCATGCAGCCAACGCTGATGCTGTTTGATGAGCCGACGTCGGCGCTTGACCCCGAAATGGTGCACGAAGTGCTCGAGACCATGGTGTCGCTCGCCAGCGACGGCATGACCATGGTCGTGGTGACCCACGAAATGGGTTTTGCTCGCAAGGTCGCCGACCGCGTCATCTTCATGGATCGCGGCGAGATCGTCGAAACCGCACCGCCGGAAGAATTCTTCAAGGCCCCCAAGAACGAGCGCGCGCGCGTCTTTCTTAGTCAGCTTATCCACTAGGACGAAACCATCGTGTCAGACCTGCAATTTCCCATCACGGCCGTTCGGTCGCGCTTTCCTGCGCTCGCGCACAACGCCAACCACCTATATTTCGACAACGCCGCGGGCGCGCAGCTGCCTGACCTGGCGCTGACCGCGGTGCATGAGCATCTGCTGACCCACAACGTGCAGCGCGGGGCCAAATATGGCCTGAGCCGTTCGGTGGATGCCGGGATCGCGGCGGCGCGGCAGAGCGTAGCGCTGCTGGTCAATGCTTATGATCCGGCCGAAATTTCCTTTGGTATGAACGCGACATCGTTCATTCGTCTGGTGAGCCTTGGCATTGGACAGACGCTGGGCGCGCGCAACGAAATCATCGTCACCGACCTCGATCACGATGCGAACGTTTCGACCTGGCTGGCGCTTGAGCCAATGGGCGCGAAATGCGTGTTCTGGAAGATGCGCGACGATGGCACGCTGCATGTCGAAGATCTGGTGCCGCTGCTCAACGAGCGCACCCGCCTCGTTGCCTGCGCCGCCGCGTCCCACGCTCTGGGTACGCTGGTCGATGTGAAGGCCGTCGGCAAGCTGGCGCACGAAGCTGGCGCCGAGATCTTCGTCGATTGTGTGCATTACACGCCGCACGCGCTGGTCGACGTGCAGGACTGGGATTGCGACTATCTCGTCTGCTCGGGCTACAAGACCTTCTCGCCGCATATGGGCTTCCTCTGGGGTCGCCTGGACTTGCTGCGCGCGCTGCCGACCTTCCGGGAAGACTTCATCCCCAATGAGCCGCCGCACAAGATCGAAGTCGGCACCTTCGTTTATGAGAACGTCGCGGGCATGGATGGCGCGGTGCGCTATCTCG